>DISF01000087.1 GCA_002421985.1 Roseovarius sp. UBA6217
AGATCACGCTCGCCCTCGTCATGGGGCGCGCGCCCAAAACATGATCTCACGGCCAATCATACGGGTGTCGTGAATTATCCGGGCTAGCAGGAGCCGGTGGCGCTCGGGTCGGGTGATGTCCCCGGATCGTCGTAAGCCCGTTGATGTTGCTCAACGGTCAAAGGCTAGGGCGGGTGAAGGGATATGCCCGGTCTGGCCGGTTTGCTCCGGTGGGTTGACGCTCCAGCACCACGCCCATGGTGCTGGGGCGTGGTGGCGTTACCTCGCTGGCAAAAGCAGCTGGGTTATCTGTTGGCGTTCTGTCTCCTCGGCCGCGCAATCATCAAGGTATTGCTCTTGGTCGATGTGCTCTAAAAGCGCCTGTCTGAGAATGACCGCGATGATATCGGGGGGCAGGGCTTCAAGCTGGCATGTGCCGCCGTTCCAATTCTTGGAATGGGTGCTCACCTTCGCTGGCGCGGTGGGCAGATCGTATTCGGCCACCTGCTCTCGGGTCAGCGCGATACGATGGAAGTCCACCGTAACTTGCCCATGTGGGCGGTCAGCCTCGACAAAAGCGGTCACGTCCTGCGCCACACTGTCAAAGATTATCTCGCCGCTCGGGTCATAGTCGCCCAGGTGCAGGATGATCGCGGGCTTCTCGATCCTCACGATCCGGTCGGCCAGGTCTTTCTTGGCAGTCAAACTATCGAAGCCGCCCGACGAATAGGCGCGCACTGAAAAGGGTGCGGATACATCGTCGATCTGAGGCAACATGCCCGCCGCCTCGCACCAGACCTCGATATGAACGCCTTGGCCCGCCAGCTTGTTGCGGGTGTATCGCTCGCCCATTCTGCGCACATGGCGCAGGAAGTCGTCGCGGTCGTCGAAGTGATCGCGGCGATAGGTCGTCACGCCATCGTCGCGGATCGCCTCGAAGGGGATCAACAGACCGCGCCGCGCATTGGCAAGGTGATTGCACAAGCGCCCATAAGCGGATTCGCTCTTGTCGTATCCGTGCGCCCCGACCATGCGATAAAAGATTTGACGACAAGTCAGGGGCCAATATGCGCGGTATTCATCCAGCACCGCCTGCGCCTGATCGAGAAGCACGCGAGTCTTGGCGTAAGGCCGATAGTCGGCGATGTAGCCGCGCGCCCTGCCAGATTTACAGCTGGCCGCGATTTCCCCGACGCGCCCGCTCATGCCGCCGCCCTCGCAGCAACAATCCGCGAACATCCTGTGTCAGTTTTGTGTCACTTCGTTCCGGACGTTCCTGTTTTATACTGCGACAAGTCGCCAGAACCCGCTGGGCAAGATGCTTTAGGGCTTGCTGATTTTATGGGGTTTCTGTAGGGGCGTTCTTGGGACACCCCTCCCCAACGAGGGGCGCTTATCTGAAAGGATAGCTATATGGCTATTGCAAAGCCCGGCGCGCGGCCGGAAAACCCGCGTTTCTCTTCTGGCCCCTGCGCCAAATTCCCCGATTACAGCGTGACCATGCTCGCCGATGCGCCGCTCGGGCGCTCGCACCGTGCTGCCGTGGGCAAGGCGCGCCTCAAGGCCGCCATTGACGGCACGCGCGAGATTCTCGGTGTGCCCGATGACTACCGTATCGGCATCGTGCCCGCCTCGGATACCGGGGCGGTGGAAATGGCGATGTGGTCGCTTCTGGGCGCGCGACCGGTGGAGATGCTCGCCTGGGAAAGCTTTGGAGCGGGCTGGGTGACCGACGCGGTCAAGCAGCTGAAGCTCGATGCGCAGGTCAAGACCGCCGAATATGGCGAGATCGTCGATCTGGCCTCGGTCGATACCGACAATGACGTGGTGTTCACCTGGAACGGCACCACCTCGGGCGTGCGGGTGCCGAATGGCGATTGGATCAAACCGGATCGCGCGGGGCTGACGATCTGCGATGCCACCTCGGCGGCCTTTGCGCAGGACCTGCCCTGGGACAAGCTCGATGTCACCACGTTTTCCTGGCAAAAAGTGCTGGGCGGCGAGGCGGCGCACGGGATGCTCGTGCTCAGCCCGCGCGCGGTCGAACGGCTCGAAAGCTATACGCCGCCCTGGCCCCTGCCCAAGATTTTCCGCCTCACCAAGGGCGGCAAGCTGATCGAGGGCATTTTCGTTGGAGAGACGATCAACACGCCCTCGATGCTGGCGGTCGAGGATTACCTTGTGGCGCTCGACTGGGCGCGCTCGGTCGGGGGGCTTGAGGCGCTGAAGGCGCGCGCCGATGCCAGCCTTGCGGTGGTGGCAGATTTCGTGGCGGGGCGCGATTGGCTGGCCTTTCTTGCCAGTGACCCGGCGATCCGATCGAATACCTCCGTTTGCCTCACGTTCACGGATGCGCGTATCGCGGACGGGGCGGGCTTTGCCAAGGCGGTGGCCAAGCGGCTCGAGGCCGAGGGCGTGGCGCTCGATATCGGGGCCTATCGTGACGCCCCGCCGGGCCTGCGCATCTGGTGCGGCGGCACGGTCGAGACGGCGGATGTGGCCGCGTTGATGCCGTGGGTCGAATGGGCCTTTGAGACCGAAATCGCGGCGCTCGCCGAAACGGCGTGACGCGCGATCATCGTCACCCCCGCGAAAGCGGGGGTGCCCTCCACAGATCATCATGAGATCCCCGCCCTCGCGGGGATGACCCCCAGCATAGACCGCACGCCTGTGCGCGATGACATGACAGGAATAGCAAAAATGGCTCCCAGGGTTCTCGTATCCGACAATCTTTCCGAGACCGCCGTGCAGATCTTTCGCGATCGCGGTATCGACGTGGATTTCCGCCCCGAACTGGGCAAGGACAAGGATCGGCTCGCCGAGGTGATCGGCGATTATGATGGCCTCGCCATCCGCTCGGCCACCAAGGTCACCGAGAAAATCCTCGCCAACGCCACCCGGCTCAAGGTGATCGCGCGCGCAGGCATCGGCACCGACAATATCGACAAGGTCGCGGCCTCCAAAAAGGGTGTGATCGTGATGAACACGCCCTTTGGCAACATGATTACCACCGCCGAACACGCCATCGCGCTCATGTTCGCCGTGGCGCGGCAGATCCCCGAAGCCAGCGCCTCGACCCATGCCGGCAAGTGGGAGAAATCGAAATTCATGGGGGTGGAGCTTACCGGCAAGACGCTTGGCGTGATCGGCGCGGGCAATATCGGCGGCATCGTCTGCGACCGCGCGCGCGGCCTCAAGATGAAGGTCATCGCCTATGACCCCTTCCTTGGCCAGGAAAAGGCCGACAAGATGGGCGTGGAGAAGGTCGAGCTTGACGAGCTGTTGAAGCGTGCCGATTTCATCACGCTGCATGTGCCGCTGACCGATCAGACCCGCAACATCCTGAGCCGCGAGGCGTTGGAAAAGACGAAAAAGGGCGTGCGCATCATCAACTGTGCGCGCGGCGGTCTGGTGGACGAGCAGGCCCTTGCCGACCTCTTGAAATCCGGCCATGTCGCGGGCGCGGGTTTCGATGTTTTCGCCGAGGAACCGGCCGTGAACAATCCGCTTTTCGGCCTGCCCAATGTGGTCTGCACGCCGCATCTTGGTGCCGCCACCACCGAGGCGCAGGAAAACGTCGCCCTCCAAGTGGCCGAACAGATGTCGGATTACCTGCTGACAGGCGCTGTGACCAACGCGCTCAACATGCCTTCGGTCACCGCCGAGGAGGCCAAGGTCATGGGGCCGTGGATCAAGCTCTCGGATCATCTGGGCAATTTCATCGGCCAGATGACCGACGAGCCGATCAAGGCCATCAACATCCTCTATGACGGTGTGGCGTCCGAGATGAACCTCGGCGCGCTGACCTGTGCCGCCGTGGCGGGGATCATGAAATCGGTGAATCCCGAGGTGAACATGGTTTCCGCCCCCGTCGTCGCCAAGGAACGCGGGGTGAAGATCTCCACCACCAAGCAGGACAAATCCGGTGCCTTCGAGGGCTATATCAAGATCACCGTTGTCACCGACAAGCGCGAGCGCTCCATCGGCGGCACGGTGTTCTCGGATGGCAAGCCGCGCTTCATCCAGATCAAGGGCATCAATATCGACGCCGAGATCGGGCGGCACATGCTCTATACCACCAACGAGGATGTGCCCGGCATCATCGGCACGCTGGGCCAGACGATGGGCGATCATGGAGTCAACATCGCCAATTTCACCCTTGGCCGGTCGGATGCCGGCGGCGAGGCGATCGCGCTTCTCTACGTCGATGCGCCGGTGCCGGACACGGCGATTGCCGCCCTGCATGCCACGGGCAAGTTCCGCCAGATCCGCCCGCTGCAATTCGACGTGGCCTGAGCCGCGCCCGGGCGATGGACACCGGTCGCCTGCCTGCGCTATCAGGCAGGCGATGTCGCATTGAGGAGCGCGCCCATGTCCGGCCACGGCACCCCCATCCCGATGGTCTCGCACCCGTCCGGGCCCTTGACAGGCACCGCAGACGTGCCCGGCGACAAGTCGATCTCGCACCGCGCGCTGATCCTCGGCGCGCTCTGCATTGGCGAGACGGTCATCACCGGCCTGCTGGAGGGCGATGACGTTCTGGATACCGCGAAGGCGATGCGCGCATTCGGGGCAGAGGTAACGCGCGACGCGGGCGGCACATGGCGCGTGCAGGGCGTCGGTGTGGGCGGCTTTGCCGAGCCGGATCAGGTGATCGACTGCGGCAATTCCGGCACCGGTGTGCGGCTCATCATGGGGGCGATGGCAACCTCGCCCATCACCGCCACCTTCACCGGCGATGCCAGCCTCAACAAGCGGCCCATGGCGCGGGTCACCGACCCGCTGGCGCTTTTCGGCGCGCGGGCGGTGGGGCGCGCGGGCGGGCGGCTGCCGATGACGATTGTCGGGGCAGAATTCCCGGTGCCGGTGCGCTATACCGTGCCGGTGCCCTCGGCGCAGGTGAAATCGGCGGTGCTGCTCGCGGGGCTGAACGCGCCGGGGCAGACCGTGGTGATCGAGCGCGAGGCGACGCGCGATCATACCGAGCGGATGCTGGCCGGGTTCGGGGCCGGGATCACCACCGAAGCAACCGATGAGGGCCGCGTCATCACCCTCACCGGGCAGCCGGAGTTGCGTCCGCAAACCATCACCGTGCCGCGCGATCCCTCGTCGGCGGCTTTCCCGGTCTGTGCCGCGCTGATCGTGCCCGGCTCTGATGTGCTGGTGCCGAATATCGGGCTGAACCCGACGCGCGCGGGGCTGTTTACCACGCTGCGCGAGATGGGGGCCGATCTGGACTATGAGAACCTGCGTGAGGAGGGCGGCGAGCCGGTGGCCGATCTGCGCGCGCGCTTTTCGCCCGACCTCAAGGGCGTCACCGTGCCCCCCGAACGCGCCGCCTCGATGATCGACGAATACCCCGTTCTGTCGGTCGTCGCGGCCTTTGCCCAAGGGGCCACGGTCATGCGCGGCGTGAAGGAATTGCGCGTCAAGGAAAGCGACCGGATCGAGGCCATGGCCACGGGGTTGCGCGCGGGCGGCGTGACGGTCGAGGACGGGCCAGATTGGTGGATCGTGCATGGTCTTGGCCACGGCAAGGTGCCCGGCGGGCAGACCTGCGCGAGCCACCTTGACCACCGAATCGCGATGTCGTTTCTGGTGATGGGCATGGCCTCGCAAGCGCCCGTCAGCGTAGATGACGCCAGCCCAATTGCCACGTCCTTCCCCGTTTTCGAGCCGCTCATGGCCGCGCTCGGCGCGGATATCCGGCGGGGATAGCGTTCAACACCTGACACAACGTGCACAATGCGGCGCGGGGAATGTTTCTGGCCTGAAGGGAACATTTGCATCTTGCCCCCCGCGCGGAATCAAGGCGCGCTCGCGCGGCTCTGCGCATGACTGCGAACGTCCCCTTCAGGCCAGAACCGCTCCCGCGCCCCTTACGCCAGCGCCGCCGCAGGCCGGATCATCCCGGTCTCGATGCCGCGCCAGTTAGTGATCGGCGCGTTGCGAAACTTGCGCGCGGCGGGGTGGTCGGGGTCGAGCACGCCCAGCCGCACAAGGATCGAGGCAATGGCGCATTCCGCCCCGCGGGTTCCGCCGTCGATCACCTTGAGCGCCACGCCGATCCGCCGGTGCGGCAGGATCGCGATGAAAAACGCCTCGGCCCCGGTCTTGAGTGCCACCGGCTCGGTGCACGCGCGCATCAACTCGGTGCAGGCGCGCCCCTCACCCGCGACCAGATCGGGATGGGCCACCATCGCCTGCCAGAGCCGCAGGGCGGCGCGCTCTGCCGCATCGCCATCCTCGCGCGCGCCTGCATACCACGCCATCGAGCGGGCCATCGCGTGCAGGGTTGTCGCCGGGTTGGGCGCGGAACAGCCGTCGATGACGTGAAACGGCGAGGGCGCATCGGTGACCGTCTCGAACGCGTCGAGAACCGCGCGCTGCACCGGGTGGGCGGGGTCAATATATTCGGGCCCGCCGCCCAGATGCCGGTTGAGCGTGAGAAACCCCGAATGCTTGCCCGAACAGTTGTTGTGAAACTGGCACGGTGCCGCGCCCGCCCGGATCAGCGCATCGCGCGCCGCACGGTCCTGCGGCTCATGCGCACCACACAGGAAATCGCTCTCGCGCAGGCCAAGGCCCGCGATCCAGTCCGCCACGCCCTCGGTATGGATCGCGGCCCCGTTATGCGAGGCGCAGGCCAGCGCAAGCTGCCGGGTGCCAAGCCCCGCTGCATCCGCAGCCCCCGACGCCACCAGCGGCAAGGCCTGGATCATCTTCGCCGAAGAGCGTGGCAGCACCACCTCGCCCGCGTTGCCCCAGGCCTCGATGATATCGCCCCCCGCATCACAGATCACCGCGTGGCCCAGATGCACGCTCTCGCGATGGGGGCCGCGCCATATCTCGGTCAGAGGGACGGGCTTGGTCATGTCATGTCTCCGGTTCACATTGCGGGCCGGGCGATCCGCGAAATTCCGCCAATTCCGCCTTTCCCTTTTCGCCTGTTTTGCGTTAGTCTCCGCGGGTCGAACATGGATCGGTCGCACAGAACAACAGGCCTGTAAAGGGCGGTGGCCGGTCGGACGGGTTGAGGCTTGGGCAGCTTGGAGGCTGAAAAATGATAACGCGATTTGCAGGGGCGCTGGCGGTTTCGCTGGCATGTGCGGTGGCAATGCCAGCCGTGGCACAGGAGACGAGCACGAACCAGGTGGCCACCAGCACGGCGTGGAGCGTGTTCGAGGATAGCGACCCGCGCGAATGCTGGGCGGTATCGGCCCCGACCGAGACCGTGAACACCCGCGATGGCCGGGTGGTGGCGGTGCGGCGCGGCGATATCCTGCTGATGACCTTCTTTCGCCCCGCCGCCGAGGTGCAGGGACAAGTGACCTTTACCGGTGGCTATCCCTTTGCCAAGGGCTCTACCGTCAACATGAAGATCGGCGATGACAGCTTCGAGTTGTTCACCGAGGGCGAATGGGCCTGGCCTGCCAACACCGCCGATGATGCGAAAATCCTCGCGGCGATGAAACGCGGCGTCGATGCGGTGCTGACCGCGCGCTCCAGCCGCGGCACCCAGACAAGGGATACGTTCTCGCTCCTGGGCTATACCGCCGCCGTTGACGAGGCCGAGAAACGCTGCAAGTGATCCGGGCTACGACAGTGTGAAACTGTCGTGCTGCGAGGGTCGCCTTTTGGCCTGAAGGGGACGTTCAAGGCAAAGCCCCCTTGCGCGGAATCGAGGCGTGCTTGCACGCCGCCGCGCAGCGCCCGACCGCCCGGACGGGCGGGCGCTTTTGCAACGTCTCACCCCGAACAATCGTTGAAGTATTTGGCACCATAAAGTAACGATCACAATCGTTGCAGCGCCCACCCGCGGTCGGGCACCGCGCGGCTCATCTCTGAAACTGCCAACGTCAGCAACAGGCCAGAAATCTCCCCCGTGCAGCATCGGGCACCTCGTGTCGGGTGTCGGACTCCAGGGCCGGGCCTGCGCGCCTCAGATCGGCGGGCCTGCGCGGGGATGGGGGCGGTTGCGCATCCGGCGCGTCATCCGCAGTGCCCACAGGTTCGAGACCAGCAGAACCGCAATCACCACCGCCCCGCCGATCAGCGCCCGGATGCCGGGATCCTCGCCAACCACCGCCCAGGCAAGAAGCGGGGCCAGCACCGATTCGAGCAGGATCAACAGCGCCACCTCGGCAGACGGGAGATAGCGCGGCCCCAGCGTCATCAGCGAGGTTGCCACGCTGATGAACAGCCCGTGGGCGATCAGCAGCGGCCAGCTTGTGGCCCAGACCGCCCCCGGCGAGGCCAGCGGCCAGATCAACAGCGACGCCCCCAGCATCGCCACCGGGATCGCGGGGATGAGCGACACCGCGCGCAAGCGCCGCGCCGTGGTCATCGCGCCGGCAAAGGTGGCGGAGACCGCGAGTGCCACCAGATCGCCGCTCCAATGCGCGCCATGCGTCTCGCCCGAGCCACGCAGGATGAGCGCAAGCCCGGCAAAGACGCCGATCATGGTCAGGATCATGCGGGTGCTGATCTCCTCGCCCAGAAACACCCGGCTCAGGAGCGCGGCAAAGACCGGCATCGAGGCAAGGATGAAAACCACGTTGGCCACGCTGGTCCAACTCACCGCCAGCACGAAGCCCGGTGCCGTCGCCCCCAAAAGCACGGTGTAAAGCCAGCCTTTCGCGCCGGTCGCGGCCACCTCGCGAAAGCCGTGCAACCCGCGTGTAAGCAGCACGCCCACAAGGATCACCGATCCCGCCGTGATCCCCCGCCAGAAGGCAATCGAGGCAGCATCGCCGTCGATCAGCCGCACGAAGAGCGAATCCGGCACGATGAAGAGCACACCCGTCGCGGTGATGAGAAGCCCCTTGAGATGGTCGGTCACGGCGCGTTCTCCCCGATGCGCGGCGAGCCAATCATGCGCGCGTGCGATTGTCCATGCGCCCCCTCTACCCAAGCGGCGCGGGCGGTGACGCTCGTCACCAATGACAACGCGGCGCGGCCTTGCTTTTGGCAGGCACCGAGACAGGCGGGGCAGGCCGAATACGGCGCATCACGGGCGCATATCTTCACAAGATCGTGACTGGATATTTCAAAAGAACGGGGCTTAGCGTGAAGCTCAAGCACGTCAAGCGGCATGAGCGGAAATCCCCGCTGAACCGCATTGCCCTGCGCGCCGTATCCCTTGGGACGATACCACGAACGGGTGTCGCGACACTTTTGAAAAGGGAGACACGAAATGCTTCGCAGAACTTGCCTTACCCTCGCTGCCGCCACGCTGATGGCGGGCCCGGTCTTTGCCGATGGTCACGGCCACAAGAAAGACATCGTCGACATCGCTGCCGGCAACGACGCCTTCTCGACGCTTGTCGCTGCCGTCACGGCAGCGGTTCTTGTCGAGACGCTCAAGGGCGATGGCCCCTTCACCGTCTTTGCCCCCACCAACGACGCCTTTGCCGCACTGCCCGAGGGCACGGTGGAAACCCTGCTCAAGCCCGAGAACAAGGATCAGCTTGTCTCGATCCTCACCTATCACGTGGTGCCTGGCAAGGTCATGTCGGGTGACCTCTCGGACGGCCTGACCGCGGCGACCGTGCAGGGTGGCGAGGTAACCATAGGCACCACCGGCGGTGTCACCGTGGATGGGGCCAACGTGGTGCAGGCCGATATCGAGGCCAGCAACGGCGTGATCCACGTCATCGACGCCGTAATCCTGCCCAAGTAAGATATCCCGGCGGGGCGGCCCTTGCCGGCCGCCCCCTCGCGTTCAAACCCCGGTTGCGATCATCGCCTTTGCCAGAATGGGCACGGTATCGGCATTGAGACCGGCGATGTTGATCCGGCTGTCGCCGATCATGTAGATGCCATGGTCCTTGCGCAAAATCTCTACCTGCTCTGGCGTGGCCCCCAGCCGCGAGAACATGCCACGATGCTGCGCGATAAAGCCGAACCGGTCCGAGCCCGAGAGCCGCTGCAATTCGCCGGCCAGTTGCTCGCGCAGCTTCAGCATCCCCAGCCGAACCTCTTCCAATTCCGCCTGCCAGTCAGCGCGCAGGGCGTCATCGGTCAGCACCATGCTCACCAGCCGCGCGCCATGATCGGGCGGAAACGAGAAATTCTGCCGGTTGAGATAGGCAAGGTTGGCCTGCGTCAGATTGCGCAGTCCCGCCTCTTGCATCACCGCCATGAGAATGCCGGTGCGTTCGCGGTAGATGCCGAAATTCTTGGAACAGCTTGCCGCGATCAGCACCTCGGGGCAGTTGGCCGCAACAAAGCGCACCGCCGCAGCATCCGCCTCCAGCCCGTCGCCAAAGCCCTGATAGGCGATGTCGATCATCGGCAGCGCGCCCTTGGCATTCAGGCGCTCTACCACCGCGCGCCATTCCGGCAAGGTCAGGTTGGCGCCCGTGGGATTGTGGCAGCAGCCATGCAGCAGCACCACGTCGCCCGCGCGCAGGCCATCAAGATCAGCCATCATGCCGTCGAAATCCACCGCGCAGGTGGCGCTGTCAAAATAGCGGTAATTGACCACCTCCATCCCCAGATAGGCAAGGATGCTCAGATGGTTGGGCCATGTCGGATCGGATACGAAGACGCGCGCGCCCGGAGTGGCCATGCGGATGAGATCGAATGCCTGCCGCACCGCGCCGGTGCCGCCGGGGGTGGCGAGCGTGGCGACATTTTCGCGCGGCACGGCATCGCCCAGCACCAGATCCGCCATCGCCCCGGTAAAGGCCGGATCGCCCGCCAGCGCGGTATAGGCCTTGGTCGTCTCCTCCTCCCAAAGCCGCTTTTCGGCGGCCTTGATGGCGCGCATGACCGGGGTCACGCCCTGCGCGTTCTTGTAGACGCCAACGCCAAGGTCGATCTTGGTCTCGCGCGGGTCGTCGCGATAGGCTTGGCCCAGCGCGATGATCTTGTCGGCGGGTTTTTCCTTCAACTGCTCGAACATTATTTGTCTCCCGTGGCGACGGGCAGCGTCGGATACGCGCCCCATTCCGCCCATGATCCGTCATAAAGCGCGTGGTCAGCCTTGCCGATCCGTTCCAGCGCCAGGTTGATGATGGCCGCCGTCAGCCCCGAGCCGCAGGTGGTGATTGCGGGTTTGCCGAGATCCACCCCCGCCCCGGCGAAGACGGCGCGCAGCTCTTCGGGGGTCTTCATCGTATTGTCGGGGTTGAGCAGGCTTGAGGCCGGCACGCTTTTCGAGCCGGGGATATGCCCGCCGCGCAGGCCGGGGCGCGGCTCCGGCTCCTCGCCACGAAAGCGCCCTTCGGGGCGTGCGTCGAGGATTTCGTGATCGCCGAGCTTGGTCGCGGCCGCAACCTGCGTGACATCGCGCACCATGTGATTTTGCCGCCGCACGGTCATGTGCCGGTCACGGATCACCGGGGGCAGGTCCTCGATCTCGCGGCCCTCTGCCTGCCATTTCGGAAACCCCCCGTCGAGCACCGCCACATCGGCGTGCCCCATCAGCCGGAACAGCCACCACACCCGCGCCGCCGAAAACAGGCCATGGGTGTCATAGACCACCACCTGATGGCCATCGCCCACGCCCATGCTGCGCATCCGCGACATGAATTTTTCCACCGGCGGCACCATATGCGGCAATTCCGAGCGCGCATCGCTGATATCGTCGATATCGAAGAACCGCGCGCCGGGGATATGCGCCGCGTCGTATTCGGCGCGCGCATCGCGCCCGGTGCCGGGCAGAAAGGCCGTGGCATCGAGCACCCGCAAATCCGGGTCTTTGAGATGTGCCGCCAGCCAGTCGGTCGAAACAAGGGTCTTGGGATCGTCGGACATCTGCGCCCCCGGTCTGTTAAACGTCATCTGACTACAATCCGGGCGGCGAAAGGGCAAGCGCGGTGGCGCGCCGTCAGCCGTGATCCTTGAGCAGCCGCTGTTTCTGCCGGTTCCAGTCGCGCTTGGCGGCTGTTTCGCGCTTGTCGTGGGTCTTCTTGCCCTTGGCGATGCCTATCTTGATCTTGGCGATGCCGCGATGGTTGAAGTAAAGCACCAGGGGCACCAGCGTCATGCCCTTGCGCTGCGTCTCGTTCCAGAGCCGCGCCAGGTCCTTTCGCGAAACCAGAAGCTTGCGCCGCCGCCGCTCTTCGTGGCCAAAGGTGCGCGCCTGCTCGTAGGGGGCGATATAGCTGTTGACCAGCCACAATTCGCCATTGTCCACGGTGGCATAGCTCTCGGCGATATTGGCGCTTTTCTGGCGCAGCGCCTTGACCTCCGAACCCTCGAGCATGATCCCGCATTCGAGATCATCCTCGATGGCATAATCGAAGCGCGCGCGCCGGTTCTCGGCGACGACCTTGTAATTGGGGTTGTCCTTGGGCTTGGCCATGTCGTCGTCCTATCCGGGCTGTGACAGGCTGTCCAGCGGATCGGCGGCGACATTGGCACCGCAGATGGCACCACGACCCGCTCGCCCTCGGCCGGGGCATAGGCCCCGGAGATGAGCGCGATCCTGGCGGGCCTCGGAAATCGCCCTCTGCCAATCCACCCTTCACACCTCTTTGCCTTTTCTTGACCAGACAAAGCCTATACCGATGGGAACCCGGACCCAAGCAAGGATCGCCCGCGATGAACGATGACCGCCACAGCCTTTTCCGCGATGCCCATGCCGACCGATCCAGCGCCGAGCAGGTGCCCGACACGCCGCAGACCCGCGCGCCCGCCTATCGGCTGGCCTTTGCCGATGATGATTTCCTGTGCCGGGACGAGCTGCGCCCGGTGCGGCTGCAACTCGAACTGCTCAAGCCCGAGATGATTCTCAACGAGCGCGGCATCCAGAGCACGGTGGTGCTGTTCGGCGGCGCGCGCATCCCCGAGCCATCGAAGAAGGACAGCGCGCACCCCCCGGCGCTGGCGGAATTGTCGCGCTATTACGACGAGGCGCGCACGTTCGCGCGCCTGATGACCGAAAAATCCATGTCCACCTACGGGCGCGACTACGTCATCGCCACGGGCGGCGGGCCGGGCGTGATGGAAGCGGGCAACCGGGGCGCGGCGGATGCGGGCGGCGCGTCCATCGGCTTCAACATCGTGCTGCCGCATGAACAGGCCCCCAACCCCTATGTCACGCCGGGGCTGTGCTTCAACTTTCACTATTTCGCCATTCGCAAGATGCATTTCCTGATGCGCGCGCGCGCGATCTGCGTGTTTCCCGGCGGGTTGGGCACGCTTGACGAGACATTCGAGGCGCTGACGCTCATTCAGACGGAACGGATGAAGCCAGTGCCGTTCCTGCTTTTCGGCGAGGCGTTCTGGCGGCGCATCATCAACTGGGAGGCGCTCGCCGAGGCGGGCACGATCAGCGACGAGGATCTTGGCCTCTTTCGCTTTGTCGAGACGGCGGAGGAAGCCATTGCCATCATCGAGGGCTGGGAGGCCGGGAACAGGGCTTGAAGCGGGGGCGCGAGGTGCCTATCACGAGACAAGCACCGCCAAAGGAGGCCGCCCATGCGCCGTGACGTGATCGACCGCCTGCTCTTGGCGCTTGTCGTTCTGACACTTGTTGCAAGTGCCGTCATCGCATGGCGCGCGCCGGAGTATTTCCAGTTCACCTTTGCCGCCGAGGACCGGCTGGTAGAGAATGGCACGGCGCTGTTCCTGCTGGTGGCGAGCCTTGTGTTGGCGGCAAATGCGCGACGGCTTTGGCGGCGCGGGCTGCGGCGCGCGGCGGCGCTGACCGGGTTTTACGCGCTGCTGTTCTTCTTTGGCGCGGGCGAGGAAATCTCGTGGGGGCAACGGATTTTCAACTGGGAAACCGGGGATTTCTTTGCCGCGAACAATTACCAGGGCGAGACCAACCTGCATAACCTGATGGTGGGCGAGGTTCGGCTTGCGCAGGTGGTGTTCGGCCACGCGCTGACGGTGGTGCTGCTGCTCTATCTCGTGGCGCTGCCGCTGCTTTACGTCCGCGCAGGCTGGATCGCGCGGCTGACAGATGCGCTGGCGGTGCCGGTGCCGGGGCTGCGCCATGCGGGCCTTGCCGTGCTGGCAAGCGTCGTGGTTGCCCTCATCGACGTGCCGCGCAACTGGGAGGTCTATGAGCTGGTCTTCGCGTTGCTCGCGACCGCAATCTTTGTGGCACCGCAGAACCCCGACAAGACGCGCTGACGCGGCCCCGCGCGCCCCGACTCTCAAGGCGGACCTTCGCGCAAGGCCCATCTGCGGGCTTGCGCGGCCCCCCTGAAAGACTGAACATCCGACGAGGTTGATCGAGGAGTTTTCCGATGCGCGTGATGTCTGCTGTCCTGTCCCTGTCGATTGTCTTTCTCGCCGTCCCGGTGCGCGCCGATGACCTGCCGGTTACGAGCCGTGTGACCGCGGTGACGGTCTATCCCGACGGCGCGCGCGTCACCCGCGAGGCGGTGTTTTCCGCGCCCGAAGGGCAGCACGAGCTGATCCTGACCGACCTGCCGCGCGGCACGCCGCTTGCGTCGGTGCGGGTGGCGATCGAGGGGGCGCGCCTTGGAGGTGTGCGCACGCGCGAGGATTACGTGCCGCCGCGCGACACAGCCGAGAGCGAGGCGCTGCGGCTGGCGCGCGCCGAGGTCGAGCGGCTGGAGGAAGCGCTGCGCGCGGGCCGCGCACAGGTGGCCGATATCCGGCTGGAGGCCGATGCGGCGCGCGCGCGGCTGCGGTTTCTCGACGGAATCGGACGTGCCGAGGGGCTGGCCGCGCAGACCCCTGCCGCGCTTGGCGATCTGGTGGCGATGATCGGGCACGAGACGCTTGAGGCGCGCCGCGCCGAGGCCGGGGCCGAGCGCCGCGCCGAGGCCGCCGAGCGCGCGCTCAAGGATCTGACGGAGCAGTTGGCCCGCGCGCGGCAAGCGGTCGAGGCGCTGGTGCCCGAGACGGAGACGCGCGCGCTGCTGGCCGTCGCGCTGAGCGCCGGGACGGCGGTGGAGGGGCGGCTCAGCATCACCTACACGGTGCCGCAGGCGGGGTGGCAACCGCTCTATGATCTGCATCTCGCGCGCGCGGCAGGCCGGGTGCGAATCGAGCGCGGGGCCTTTGTTCATCAGGCCACGGGCGAGAACTGGAGCGACATCGCGCTGACCCTCTCCACGCGGCGGCCAACGCAGCAGGGCGAACCGACAGAGCTTTACCCGTGGATTCCGCAGTTGGGCGACCCGGATGAGATCCGGCCGATGCCTCGGGCCAAGGCCGAGGGTGCGCTGATGGAGCTGACCGCCGCCGCACCAGTGGCCGATATGGCGCAGGCGGCGTTTGACGGCCTGTCGGTGCGCTATGACTACCCCGCGCCGGTGAGCGTGGCCACCGGGGCCGACAGGGTGCGGCTCATGCTGCCGCCCGTCGAGGCGGCGGCGGAGATCGAGGCGCGCGCCGTGCCGCTGATGGACGAAACCGCGTTCCTGATCGCGCGGCTGCGCAATGCCAGTGACGATGTGATCCTGCCCACGCCCGAGGCGCGGTTCTATCTCGACGGGCAGTATGTCGGGCAGCGCGACCTGCCTTTCGCGGCAGCGGGGGCGGAAATGGTGCTGTCGTTCGGGCCGATCGAGGGGCTGGTTCTGGAACGTGTCGTCAAGACGCGCTCGGAGGGTGATCGCGGCCTAATCTCTCGGGCGAGCACGCGCAGCGAGGCGGTGGAAATCGTGGTCGAGAACCTCACCGGCGAGACCTGGCCGCTCATCGTGCTCGACCGGGTGCCGGTATCGGAACAGGACGATCTGCGCATCACCTGGAGCGCGCGCCCGATGCCCGACGAGACCGATGTCAACGACAGGCGCGGCATTCTGGCCTGGCATCTTGACCTAGGGGCCGGGGAGCGGCGCGCGATCACGCTGGAGACGCGGATGAACTGGCCCGATGGCAAGGTGCTGCGCTGAGCCCGATGCCCAAGACCCCGTGGCCGGTGTCTTTCGGGGGGTGATATTGGCCTGAAGCGGTCGTTCAAGGCTCTGTCTCTTTTGCGCGGAATCAAGGGCGAAGCCCGCCGCGCAGCGCCCGTCCGCCCCGTCGCACCGGAGGTGCGCCGACAATATCGGCACGCCTCTGGCGTGACGGGCGGGCGCTTCTGCAACGGTGCGGTCCCCTGATAACGATGAAGTATTTGGCGGGCATAAAGTGCCAGTCAAATCTGTTGCAGCGCCCACCCGGCGGACGGGCACCGCGCGGCTCAGCGCATCATATCGAATGTCACCTCCAAGCCATTGCCTACGCCTGCCGCACCGCATTTCACAATAAGGCAGGCCGGATCATCCTTGGGCAACATCTGTCAGATGTAGACCCTTAGAAATTCGCCGTCACCCCCGGCAGGTTGAGCGCCTTGACCAGGTCGCGCAATTCCTGCCGCGCCGCGATGTTGGAGATGTTGAGCCCCTTCACCCCGATATCGCGCAAATCGAGCAGCGTCAGGCCGCGCGGGAACAGCTCGCGGAAGATCACCCGCTCGTTGAACCCCGGTGCCACGCGAAACCCGATCCGCTTGGCCAGCGCATCGAGAGCGCGGCCCATCTTTTCCTTGTTCACCATCGCCTGCGCGCCGACCCGGTTGCGCAGCACCACCCAGTCAATGGCCCGAAGTCCCGCCTGCGCGCGCAATTGCCGCGCATTCCAGACCATCTCGGAATAGACCGATGGGCCAAGCACCTTGAGCCCGTCGGTATCGGTATGCGCCAGCAGGTCGAAATCAATGAAGCTGTCGTTGAGCGGCGTCACCAGCGTGTCGGCGAGGCTATGCGCGACCTGGCTCAGGCGGGTATGCGAGCCGGGGCAGTCGATCACGATGAAATCGCTTTCGGGTTCGGCGGCGGCCATCGCGGCGGCAAGGCGGCGGTCATAGATGTTCTCGCCGGGCTTGAGATCGCCCTCGGCCAGGTCGGGCAGCGCGAGCAGCCTCGCACTTGGCAGGTCGAGCTGTTCTTGCGCGAGATACCGCGCCCGGTTCTCGATATAGCGGCCAAAGCTGCGCTGGCGCAGGTCGAGATCGAGCGCGCATGTGCGGTGCCCCATGCGCGCCAGCGCGGTTGCCAGATGCATTGAGACGGTCGATTTCCCTGCCCCGCCCTTTTCGTTGCCGACGACGATGATATGCGCCATGCCTGACCCCCTTGCAGCGGCGGAATGCCGCCGACCCTAGCCTTTTCTTCTCCTTCAGGGAAGCGCGCCGCAGGGTCAAGCCGGATCGCGGATGCCCGAAGCGGTATCCCCCCTTCGCGCGAAACAAGGGGGGGCAAGGGCGGTGTGTCACGGCCCCGGCCCGCTTGCAAACCGGGCCGGGCGGGGCGATTGTCGCGGGATGAAACCCGCACCCGACACCCCCCGCCTGCGTATCCGCATCGTCTTTGACGATGACGAGATGATCGGCCCCGGCAAGGCCGAACTTCTGGAGCGGATCGCGCGCTGCGGCTCGATCGCGGCGGCGGGGCGCGAGATGGGCATGAGCTACAAGCGCGCGTGGCAGTTGATCGGCACGCTCAACGCCATGTTCCGCGCGCCGCTGGTCGAGAGCACGCGCGGCGGCCCAGGTGGCGGCGGTGCGGTGCTGACCGATCTGGGGCAAGAGGTTCTGACGCTTTATCGCGCGTTCGAGGCCGAGGCGGCCCTTGGGGGTGCGGCGCGGCTCAAGGCAATGCAGGCGTTGCTACGGGATATTCCCGACGGAAAATAACGGTTGACCGGCGGCTATCGCCGGTTGATATGTTTCGTGAACCATATCAACCGGGGACAAGATGCTTTTCAATCGCCGATCCCTCCTTGCCGCCATTGCGGCCCTTGGCCTTGGTCCGGCGATGGCGCAAGACGATGCGCCGGTGATCGCCGCCGCCTCAAGCCTGCAATTCGCCCTGACCGAGGTTGCCGCGGCCTTCACGGTTGAGACAGGCCAAAAGCTGCGCCTGTCGTTTGGCTCAACAGGCAACATATCGCGCCAGATCCGCGAGGGGGCACCGTTCGAGATGTTTCTTGCCGCCGACGACACGACGACTGCGGCATTGCACGCCGAGGGCCTGACCCGCGACGCGGGCATGATCTATGCCGCCGGCAGGATCGTTCTGGTGGCACCCAACGGCTCTGCCCTTGATGTGGACCAGGGGCTTGACGGGGTGCGGGCGGTATTGGACCGCGGGCACCTGACCCGCTTTGCCATCGCCAACCCCGATCACGCGCCCTTTGGCATCGCCGCGCGCGAGGCGCTGATGGCGCGCGGGCTGTGGGACGATCTGCAACCGGTGCTGGTGCTGGGTGAGAATGTCAGTCAGGCAGCAGCTTTTGCGCTGTCGGGCAATGCCGAGGGCGGGATCATCGCCTATTCGCTGGCGCTTGCGCCCGAGGTGGCCCCGCGCGGTCGCCATGCCCTGATCCCCGCCGACTGGCACGCGCCGTTGCGCCAACGCATGGTGCTGCTCAAGGATGCGGGCGCGGTGGCCGAGGCATTTTACACCTATATGACCCAACCGGCGGCGCGCGCGATCATGGAACGCTACGGCTTTACCCTGCCCGAGGGCGAATAGCGCATGGACTGGACTGCGCTTTGGCTGTCGCTGCGGCTGGCGGGATGGACGGTGGCGATCCTGCTGCCTGTCGCCGTGCTGGCGGGGCGGTTTCTTGCCTGTCGGCAGTTCCGCGCCAAGGGTCTGGTCGAGGCGCTGGTGATGCTGCCGCTGGTCTTGCCGCCCACGGTCTTCGGCTTCTACCTGCTGGTGGCGTTCGGGCGCAATTCCCCGGTGGGCGATCTGTGGCAGGGCCTCTTTGGCCACCAGCTTGTGTTCACCTTTGAAGGGCTGGTTCTGGCCAGCGTGATCTTCAACCTGCCCTTCGCGATCCAGCCCGCACAACGCGGGTTCGAGGCGGTGCCGGTCGAGGTGCGAGAGGCCGCAGCCTGTTGCGGGATGTCGCCGCTGACCGCCTTGCGCAAGGTCGAATTGCCGCTCGCGTGGCCGGGCGTGATGACGGCGATGGTGCTGACCTTCGCGCATACATTGGGCGAGTTCGGTATTGTGCTGATGGTTGGCGGCTCGATCCCCGGCGAGACGAAAACCATTGCGATTTCGATCTATGACCGGGTGCAGGCGTTTGACGATCAGGGCGCGGCCACCATGTCGGCCGTTCTGGTGGCGATCTCGCTGTTCACCATCGCGCTGACCTATTGGCTCTCGGCGCGCATGGGGCGGAGGTTGTCCTGATGGCGCTTGAGGTCATGGCGCGCGCCGCATCACCCATCCCGCTCGATATCGCGTTCCGGGTGGAGCCGGGGACACTCTTGGCGCTGGTCGGTCATTCCGGTTCAGGCAAGACCACGCTGTTGCGAACCATTGCCGGGCTGTGGCGACCAGACCATGCGCGGGTGGCGGTCAATGGCACCACATGGCTTGATACCGCCGCGCGCGTCGATCTTCCGACGCATCGCCGTGCGGTTGGGGTGGTGTTCCAGAATTACGCGCTCTTCCCGCATATGACGGCGGCGCAAAACGTGATGGCGGCCATGCAGCGGCCCGACCGGGCCGAGGCAGAACGCATCCTCGATCTGGTCAACCTGCTCGGTCTGTCGGGCCGCAAGCCCGCGCAGCTTTCCGGCGGGCAACAACAGCGGGTGGCGGTGGCGCGTGCCTTGGCGCGCAGGCCGCAGGCGCTCTTGCTGGATGAGCCATTCTCGGCGGTGGACCGCGCCACGCGCGAAACCCTCTATGCCGAGATCATCGGGTTGCGCGCGTCGCTTGCCATGCCGGTGGTTCTGGTGACGCACGACATGAACGAGGCGCAGCTTCTGGCCGATAGCATGGTGGTGATCGACAAGGGCCATACCGTGCGCGAGGGCACAACGGCGCAAGTTATGGCCGACCCGGACGCCCTTCGCGCCATGGGCATCCGCGAGGTGGCAGCGATGCTGCCCGCCGTGGTGGTGGAGCATTTATCCGACGGGCTGACGCGGCTGGATGCGCCGGGCGGGCCGCTGTTTCTGCCCGGTATCACGGCGGCCCCCGGCGCATCGGTGCGGGTGCGGATCATGGCGCATGAGGTGATCGTGTCGCGCGCGCGCCCCGAGGGGCTTTCGGCGCAGAACATCCTCAAGGGCACGGTCACGCGGATCGTGTCGGGCAAGGGCCCGGCGGTCACCGTCCATGTTGCCATCGGCGCGCATGAAATCCTTGCCCGCATCACACGGCGCGCCGCCGGTCAGATGGGGTTGCAGCCCGGCGAGACCGTCCATGCAATCGTGAAATCCATGTCGGTCGCCCGCGATCACGTCGCGCGCACCATTGACGGAGCGCGCGCATGAGCTGCCCGCCCCCTGACAAACGCGAAAACGCCGCCCCGAGGGACGGCGTTTTGCGGGTTCGTTCTATGTCGGTGCTCAGAAACCGAGGCCGGCATATTTGTTCTTGAACTTCGAGACGCGGCCACCGGCATCGGTCAGGCGGGTGCCGCCGCCGGTCCAGGCGGGGTGCACCGACGGGTCGATGTCGAGCGAGAGCGTATCGCCCTCGGACCCGTAGGTAGAGCGCATCTGCACGATGGTGCCATCGGTCAGCTTGACGTTGATGACATGGTAATCGGGATGGATGTCTTTTTTCATCAGGCCAGTCCTTACGCCGATTTGCCCTTGAGGGGCTTGTAGTGGGTATCTTCGACGATCCGGGCGGATTTGCCCCGGCGCGCGCGCAGATAGTAGAGCTTGGCGCGGCGCACGCGGCCCCGGCGCACAACCTCGATACTGTCGATATTGGTCGAGTAGAGCGGGAACACGCGTTCCACCCCCTCGCCAAAGGAAATCTTGCGGACGGTGAACGATCCGGCGATGCCGCGGCCGTTCTTGCGGCTGATGCACACGCCTTCGAAATTCTGCACGCGGATTCGCGTGCCTTCGGTCACCTTGTAGCCGACGCGGATCGTGTCGCCAGCCTTGAAATCGGGAATTTCCTTCCCGAGCGAGGCGATCTGTTCCGCCTCCAGTTGCGCGATAATATTCATCGCTTACGTCTCCTGATCTGCCTGCGGTTTGTTCCGCAAGGATTGCGCGCGTCCTCAGAGCTCTTGGTCTTCTTCCGGGTCCGCAGATGCGCCCGCCAGAGATTCAGGCCGTCCTGTTATCGTGTCACGTTGTCTTCCGGGGCTGTCGCATATGGCCGAAGAAAGCACCGACAGGATACCGACAGAAACGACCGGACACCGCCAAGGCGATTCCGGCCTCGTGGGGTATAGGCGGGAACGGTGTAACGATCAAGCCTCGGTGTCAGAATTCAACGCCTGCCTGAGCCTTGATGTTCTGCTCGCGGAACGGGTGCTTTATTTCCTTCATCTCGCTGACCAGATCGGCGATCTCGATCAGTTCCGGCCTGGCGCTGCGCCCGGTCAGAACGACATGGGTCATCGGCGGCTTTTCCTCGGCGAGAAAGCGCACCACCTCGTTGATATCGAGATAGTCATAGCGCAGCGCGATGTTGATTTCATCAAGCAAGACCATGCGGTTGGCCTCGTCTCGGATGAGCGTCTTGGCCATCTCCCACGCCGCCTGCGCCATTTCGGTGTCGCGCTCGCGGTCCTGCGTGTCCCAGGTGAACCCCTCGCCCATGACGTGAAACTTGCAAATGTCGGCGAACCGCTCCTTGAGCACGGCGCGCTCGCCGCTTGGCATCGAACCCTTGATGAACTGCACCACCGCGCATGGCATCGCGTTGCCGATGCACCTCAGAATCATGCCGAAGCCAGAGCTGCTCTTGCCCTTGCCATTGCCGGTATGGACGATGATGAGCCCCTTTTCGCCGGTCTTGGTGGCCATCATCCTGTCGCGCGCGGCCTTGATCCGCTTCATCTTTTCGGTATGGGCTTGCGGGTCGGTGGTCATCGGCGGCTCCTGCGTTGTGCTTGTGTGTCAAGGCTTGGCCGGGTCTCCGTCCGGCAAGGCATCATTCACCCGATATCGCGCGCGCGCCACAGGTCGGGGCGGCGTTCGGCGGTGAGCCGCTCAGACATGGCGCGCCGCCACGCGGCGACCTTGGCATGATCGCCCGAGGTCAGCACCTCGGGGATCGGGCGGCCCTGCCATTCGGCGGGGCGGGTATAGTGGGGATGTTCCAGCAAGCCATTGGAATGGCTTTCTTCCTCGGTCGAGTCTGCGTTGCCCAGCACACCGGGGATAAGCCGCACAGTGGCGTCGATAACTGCCTGCGCGGCGATCTCGCCGCCGGTCATGACGAAATCGCCAAGCGAGATTTCCTCGATGCCGTAATGCTCGATCACCCGCTCATCCAGCCCCTCGAATCGCCCGCAGATCAGGGTGACGCCGGGGCCAGTGGCAAGCGCGCGCGCGCGCGCTTGCGTGAAAGGCGCGCCGCGCGGGCTCAGATAGATCAGCGGCCAATCGGCGGGCGCGCCTGTCATTGCTGCGTCGATGGCGCGCCCCATCACATCGGCGCGCAACACCATGCCCGCGCCGCCACCGGCGGGGGTGTCATCCACATTGCGGTGCTTGCCTTCGCCAAACTCGCGCAGGTCGATTGCGTCGAGCGACCAAAGCCCCTCGCGCAGGGCGCGCCCGGTCAGGCTCTCTCCGAGGATGCCGGGAAAAGCCTGTGGCAACAGGGTGATGACCCGCGCGGTCCAGCTACCTGCGAGCACCGGGGCGGGGGTCATCAGGTCGCGGGGCGTCAGCGAGGGGCGGATGCTCTTGCGGCCGTGAGATTTGGGGGCGTCGGTCATGGCGCTCAGAAAATTCCCTCGGGTGGGTCGGCAACAAGACGCCCCGAGGCAAGATCGACCGTCGGCACCGCCTCGCGGGTGAACGGCAAAAGCACGGTGCGGCTTTCGCCCGGCAGCTCTATCTCCAACAGGTCCGAGGCCCCGTGGTTGAGCACCGCGCGCACGCGGCCAAGCAGGGCACCGCCGCTGTCATGGACGCAAAGCCCAATCAGATCAGCATGATAGAATTCATCCTCGGGCAGGTCTGGCAGGCGGTCGCGCGGCACGTATAGCCGTGTGCCGCGCAGGGCGTCGGCCTCATCCTTCGTCGCGATGCCCGACAGGCGCGCGGTGAGCGCGCCCGATGTCTGCCCGGTCAGGGTGACCTCGAATTCGCGCGCGCGATCCTCGGTGCAAAGCGGCCCATAGGCGGCGATGTCCTCGGGGTTTGCGGTAAAGCTCTTGAGCCGCAGCTCGCCCTTGACGCCGAACGCCCCGGCGATGGCCCCAACACAGACCGTGTCCCTCATCTCGTGGTCCTTTCGCGGCAAATCATCAGCGGGTCTCCACCGGCACATCCTGACGGCGGCGCTCCCATCCGGCAAGTTCAAGCTCGGGGGTGTCGCTCTCGGTCACGGGCCAGCCGATGCAGAGATAGGCCACAAGTGACCAATCTTTGGCAATATCAAGATCCTGGCAAAGGCGCGCGGGATCGAGGATCGACACCCAGCCAAGGCCAAGGCCGCGCGCGCGCGCCGCAAGCCAGAATTGCGCGATCGCCCCCACCACCGAATAGCGGCGCGTCTCGGGCATGGTCTGCGCGCCAAGGCCCGCGCCTTTTGCCGTCGCCTCGTCGCAGAACACCGCGAGTTGAACCGGGGCTTCGCGCATCCCGGATAGCTTCAAGACACTGTAAAGGCGTGCCTTTTCGCCATCGTAGCCATCGAGCGCGCGGGCGTTGGCGGCGGTGAAATTGGCGAGTGCAGCGGCGCGGGCGGGGGCACTCTGCACCCGGACCACGCGCCACGGCTCGCTCAGCCCCACCGAGGGGGCAAACGAAAACGTGGCGAGGCAATCGCGCAATATCGCCTCGTCCACGGGATCGGTGCGAAAGCGGCGCACGTCGCGCCGCCGTTGCATCAGGCGCAGGAGGTCAGCCTGGAAGTCTGTCGAAAACTCTGACATTCCAGTGCCTTGCCTGCCTTATTCGTCTGCCGGGGCCTCTGCGGCGGCGGCCTTCTCGGCCTTCTTGGCGGCGCGTTCCTGGGCCTTCTTGCCCGGCTCGGCTTTTTTGAGGTTGGCGCGCTCTTTCTTGGGAAGGACGCCTGCGGCCTCAAGCATCCGGGCAATGCGGTCGGTGGGTTGCGCGCCCTGCGACAGCCAGTGCTGGATGCGCTCGATATCCATCTTGACGCGATCCTCGCTGTCCTTGGGCAGGAGCGGGTTGTAGGTGCCCAGCTTCTCGATGAAGCGGCCATCGCGCGGCATCCGGCTATCGGCCGCGACGATGCGGTAGAAGGGGCGTTTCTTGCTGCCACCACGGGCAAGGCGGATTTTCATGGCCATTTGAGTGTCTCCTTTGAATGGCGGGGGTTTGGCGGGGAAATCCCCGTCCTACGATTGATGCTTCTGGTGATGACGGATCACCTCGGCGATGATGAAGTTGAGGAATTCGCGCGCAAATTCCGGGTCGAGATCGGCGGATTTCGCCAGCTCTTCGAGCCGTGCGATCTGTTGCGCCTCGCGCGCCGGATCGGACGGGGGAAGATCATGCGTGGCCTTGAGCTTGCCCACGGCCTGCGTGTGCTTGAACCGCTCGGCCAGCGTGAAGACGAGGATTGCGTCGAGCCGGTCGATGCTCTCGCGGTGCTCCTTGAGCAGTTGCGCGGCAAGGGTGCTTGCATCAGTCAATGGGCATCCCCTTCGGTCTGAAGGACGGGTCGCAGTAATGCGCGATCTCAAGCTCGATCCCGTCACGGATCTGCCCCGAAGCGGCGACAGCGGGAGCGGGGTGGCGATAGACCGCATCGTTGCCGTCGATGGTGGGGGCCTCGCGGTCCTTGGTGCAGCCAAGACGTTCGGCAAGGCGGATGCTGTCGAGGTTCTTGGGGTCGATATAGCTCACCGCCCCCTCCCAGCCCTGGCGCTCGTAGAAATGGCGGCGCACGGCGTGGGTGGCCTCGAGCGCATACCCCTTGCCCGCCTTGTCTGGCCAGATGATCCAGGCGATTTCGTGCTCTGGCCATTTGGCCGGAAACCAGCCACCGGCCATGCCATAGGTCTCGTCGGTCGCCTTGTCATGGACCATCCACATGCCGAAGCCGCGAATCGCCCAATGGCCGATCTCGGCGGCGTAGAGCATCCATGCCTCGTAGCTGTTGAGCGGCCCGCCCATGAAGCGCGAGCGGTAGGAGGCGAAGGTGGCCTTGAAATCGGGGTAATCGCCCGCCTCGGGGCCGCGCAGCACCAGCCGCCGGGTTTCGATCACGGGGATGTCGGGGTAGTTGCTCATGCGTAGGCCTCGACCGAGCCATCGGCGTCGGGGCCGGGGTGGCGATAAAGAAGATCGCGACCCATGTGGATATTGTCGTATTCGCGTTCGAACCACGCGCCAAGCCGTTCCGCGAGCGCGATGGAACGGGTGTTGCCGGGTTTGATGTTGGAGGTGAGCGTGGTAAACCCGAGATCCTCATAGGCCCATTGGCGGGCGCGCAGGGCGGCCTCATGGGCGATGCCGCGGCCCTCGAAGCCGTCGAACACGACCCAGCCCAGTTCCGGCTCGGGCCAGCCTTCGGGGTTCCAGATGCCGGTGATGCCTGCGGGCGCGCCGCTGGCCTTGTCCTCAATCGTGAAATAGCCGTAGCCGTGGATATGCCAGTGGCCCACGTTGAGCGCGAACCAGCGCCACGCATCGCCCCGGTTCGTGGACGCACCAAAGCCCTCGGCGCGCTCGCGGTCAAGGAGGAAGGCGATCATCGGCTCGATGTCGCGCACCTCAGGCCCGCGCAGGGCGAGGCGGGGCGTGTCGAGCACGGGGGCGGCGGTGAGGCTCATGGCCGCACCGCCTTTGAAAATGAGTATTTTCGGCAAGATGAAGTCATGGCGTCATTTCTTCTTGCCAAGGCCCGAAAGGCCGGGAGGCAGGCCCATGCCGCCACCCAGTCCGCCCAAGCCGCCGGGCAGCTTGCCGCCCATGGCGCGGGCGGCCTCTTCCATCGCGCGTGGGTCGTTCATGTCGGGCATTCCGCCCTTGCCCATCATGGATTTCATCGCCTGCCTGAGCATCCCGCCCTTGCCGCGGCCGAGTTTCTTCATCATGTCGGCCATCTGGCGGTGCATCTTCAAAAGCTTGTTGAGGTCCGATACCTCCTGACCGGCCCCCTTGGCGATCCGCTTCTTGCGGCTGGCCTGAAGCAGGGCAGGGTTTGCGCGTTCCTTTTTCGTCATCGACTGGATGAGGGCGATCTGGCGGGTGATCACCTTGTCGTCAAAGCCCGCCTCCTGCACCTGTTTGGCCATCTTGCCCATGCCGGGCATCATGCCCATGAGCCCCTCCATGCCGCCCATCTTCTGCATCTGCTCGAGCTGGCCCTTCAGGTCGTTCATGTTGAACTGACCCTTCTGCATCCGGCGCATCATGCGTTCGGCCTCAGCGGCCTCGATGGTCTCCTGCGCCTTTTCCACCAGCGCGACGATATCGCCCATGCCGAGGATACGGCCTGCGATGCGTTCGGCCTCAAACGTCTCGATCGCGTCGAGCTTTTCGCCCAAACCCACGAAGCGGATGGGCTTGCCGGTGACGGCGCGCATCGACAGTGCCGCGCCGCCGCGCCCGTCGCCGTCCATCCGGGTGAGGACAACGCCGGTCACGCCGATCTTGTCATCGAATTCGGTGGCGACATTCACCGCGTCCTGACCGGTGAGGCCATCGACCACCAGAAGCGTCTCGCGGGGGTTTGCCACGTCGCGCACCGCCGCCGCCTGCGCGATCAGCTCGGCGTCGATATGCAGCCGGCCGGCGGTGTCGAGCATGTAGACATCGTAGCCGCCAAGCGCGGCCTGCGTTTTCGCGCGCTTGGCGATGGCAACCGGGTCTTCGCCCTTGACGATGGGCAGCGTATCGACGCCGATCTGACGGCCCAGAATGGCAAGCTGTTCCATGGCGGCGGGGCGGTTGGTGTCGAGCGACGCCATCAGCACGCGCTTGCCCTCGCGGTCCTTGAGCCGCTTGGCGAGCTTGGCGGTGGTGGTGGTTTTCCCCGAGCCTTGCAGGCCGACCATGAGGATGGGCGCGGGCGGGTTGTCGATCTTGAGCGCGCCCGGGTCGCCCTCGCCGCGCAGCGTGGCGATGAGCGCGTCATGGACGATCTTGACGACCTGCTGGCCGGGGGTGACGGATTTGGTGACGGCCTGGCCAGTGGCCTCGCGCTCTACCCGCTTGATGAAATCGCGGGCGACGGGGAGCGAGACGTCGGCCTCGAGCAGGGCCACGCGCACCTCGCGCAAGGCGGTTTTGACGTCCTCTTCGGAGAGCGCGCCCTGTTTGGTGAGCCGGTCGAGGACGCCGGAGAGGCGTTCGGACAGGTTTTCGAACATTGCCGGGCCTCCTTTGCCGGTTGTCCCCGCGGATGGCGGGGGCCTTTGAAAACATGACTGCCCCCACGGGCGCAACGCGCTGGTGGAGGGCGATCCCGGACCAATGCCCAAGGGACCGGAAGCGGCCTGCCTCCGGGGATTGGGGGGCGTTTACGGCGTGGGCGTGCCCGAGTCAAGCGTCGGTGATTGCAACCGCGACGGGGCCGCCGCATAGTGGCCGGTGCAGCGCAACAGGTGGGGATCGCGATGGAAAACTGGGACGAGGTGCGCACCGCCTTTCATGTCGCGCGGGTGGGCACGGTGAGCGGCGCGGCCGAGGTGCTGGGTGTGCATCATGCCACCGTCATCCGCCATATCGACGCGCTGGAGGAGCGGCTTGGCGTGCGGCTGTTTCAGCGCCATGCGCGCGGCTATACCCCCACCGAAGCGGGGCGCGACCTGTTGCGCGTGGCGCAGGCCACCGATGACCAGTTCGGCCAGTTGGCGGGCCGCATCAAGGGGCGCGGCAACGAGGTGTCGGGCGAATTGGTGGTGACCTCGATCGGGGGGCTGAGCCATCTGCTTGCCCCCGCTCTGGCAGAGTTTCAGCGCGGCTACCCGGATCTCGTGGTGCGGTATCTCACCGGCGACCGGCTGTTTCGCCTCGAATATGGCGAGGCGCATGTGGCGGTGCGGGCGGGGGCCGCGCCGGACCAGCCCGATAACGTGGTGCAGCCGTTCTTTCGGCAGGATTTCGCGCTTTATGCCAGCGAGGGCTATGTTGCGCGCCACGGGATGCCGCAGGGCTGCGGCGATTTCGCGGCGCATCGTTTCGTGGGGGCGGATGACGCGCAGACGCGCGCGCCGTTCCATCGCTGGCTCTATGATAACGTGCCGGGCGAGAATATCGTCTTTCGCTCGGGCGACGTGCACGCGCAGCATAACGCGATCCTCGCCGGGGCGGGGATCGGGTTTGCTTCGGTGTTGCAGGCCGCCGAGGTGCCGGGGCTGGTGCAGGTGATGGCCCCGCGCCCGGATTGGGCGGCAACGCTCTGGCTGGTGACGCATATGGATTTGCACCGCACCGTCAAGGTGCAGGCGCTGCTTGGCTTTCTCAAGGCGCGGGCGCAGGGCTGGCAAGGGGGGTGAGCGGCGGGCGTCAGAGGAAACCCGCATCCTGCAAGGCGCGGCGAAGCTCGCCGAGCGCGGGCGGCAGCGGGCCCTTGTGGTCGGGGGCCGGGGCGGGCAGATCGCTGATCGCGGCGGTGGTCCACAGATCGGCTTCGCCCATCACGGCGATCTGGCGGGCGATGGCGTCAAAGGCGGGCTGACGCGTGCGCCGCTGGATAAGGCCGACGCGGCAGCCGGGGCGCATCACGAAGGGCGCAAGGTGAAAGGCAGAGCCATCGGGGCCGAGGATCACCTTGGCCGCGCGATAGCAGGCGATCTGCTCGGCGATGGAATGGCGCTCGGGGTGAAAGATGCCGTAGCCCGCGCGCGACACCCAACGCTCTATCTTTTGCTCGAACGGCACCTGCTTGGTGGCAGGCTTGAGGCGGCGGCGCGAGATATAGAGCCGCTCTGGCCCGTCCGGCGCAATGGCGGCGCAGAGATGGCGGCGCATGTAGGCGCGCGCCTCGGGCGTGCCGTGGCTCCAGTCGAGATGGCCAAAGCCCTGCGTCGGCACTAGCGCCTCGCCCACGCGGGTGGGCCGCTCCACGAGATGCACCGGCAGGCCCTGACCAAGCATGTCGATAAGCGGGTGCAGGCGGCGCGCGATGATCGCAGCGATGTCGCGCCCGGCCATCGGGACAAGCGCGATGCCGTCGGGGCGGTCATCGAGGTGATCGAGCGCCCAGAGCCGCGGCAGCGCCTCGAGCAGGAAATGCCCGAAATGGTGCCGCCCGACCCCGGCGAAAAGCCAGCGGCCGGGCAGGGTTTCGGGCATATCGGCAGGGGCTGCGGGATCGGCGGTAAACCCGTTGGGGCCGATGCGCGTGCGCGCCGCCGCGACCGCGCGCCCTTCGGCATCGAGCACCCCGCAGGCATGGCCGCGCCCCGGCGCCATCGGCATGAGAATGGCCCCCGTCACGCGCTCGATGCGGGGCGCGGGAAGGTGGCGCGGATCAGGTATCATCGGGCAGCTCGCTTTGCAAAAACCGCTCGAACGCGTCGAGATGGACCGCCTCGAACTGGCCAAAGCCCTGCATCCAGATCGACGCATCGCGCAGCGCGTCCGGCTCGAGCTTGCACCAGACCACGCGCCCGCGCCGCTCCTGCGTGATGAGGCCGGCACGGCTGAGAATGCCCAGATGCTTGGAAATCGCGGCAAGGCTCATCTCGAACGGTTCGGCCACGTCGGTCACGGCCATGTCATCCTCGAGCAGCATGCCGAGGATCGCGCGGCGCGTGGGATCGGCGAGGGCGGCGAAAACCGTGTCGAGCGCGTGGGCCTTGTCCATGCCGCTGTTAAGCCCGAGCGCGCGGCACGCGTCAACGGGCATTCCGGGCAAAGCCGGCGACGGAGATGGTCATCATGGCGCGTAGCCCGTCAAGGTGTTTGGTCTTCGTGGCGCGGTGATGTTCAACCGTTCGGTTGAACATGCCGCAGCCGCCCGATGCCCGCGCGGGGCGGCTGCGGCAGACTGGCACCGATGTTTCTTCTTGGTATAAATTACTCAATATATCAGACGCTTGCGGATCGTGCGCGGATGCGTTCGGCGCGCTTGACTCCGGCGCGCCCTGACCTTAGCACATGGCTCAAGTTCCGAGAGGGGGCGCGCGTGTCCGATCCAGACGACAGCGAGCGGCTACGCCAGCTTGACGCGCGGATCGCAAAGCTGCGCGGCGGCGAGGCGAAGCGCCCTCATCAGGAAGAGCATTATTCCCAGGCGCAGCACGCCTGGCGGATGGTTATAGAGCTTGTTGCCGGTCTGTTGATCGGTTTCGGCATGGGATACGGGCTTGATGTCCTCTTTGGCACGCTGCCGGTTTTCCTTGTCGTGTTCACATTGCTGGGCCTCGCGGCGGGCATCAAGACGATGATGCGCAGCGCGGCGGAGCTCTCGAAGGACTTGGACAAGCCCAAGACGGGCGCGGACGAAGGGGCGAAGGATGGCGACTGAAGCGCAAGGGTCCGAAGGCGGCGGCCTTGTATTCCACCCGATGGATCAGTTTATGGTCAAGCCGCTGTTCGGCGACGGGGCCGTGGGCATGTTCACGCTCACCAACGTGACGCTCTGGATGGTGCTGGCGGTGGCGGCGACCTTTGCTCTGCTGGTGCTGGGCACCTCGAAGCGCGAGATCGTGCCGGGGCGGACGCAATCGGTGGCCGAGCTTGCCTATGACTTCATCCGCAAGATGGTCGAGGACGTGGCCGGCAAGGACGCGCTCCCCTTCTTTCCTTACATCATGACGCTGTTCATGTTCATCGTTTTCGCGAATTTCCTCGGGCTGCTGCCCATGGCGTTTACGACCACGAGTCATATCGCGGTGACGGCGGTTCTGGCGATGCTGGTCTTCGTGACGGTGACGGTGGTGGGCTTCGTGCGCCACGGCGTGGGCTTTCTGAGCCTGTTCTGGGTGAGTTCGGCACCGCTGCCGCTGCGGCCCGTGCTGGCCCTGATCGAGGTGATTTCCTACTTCGTGCGCCCTGTCAGCCACTCCATCCGTCTGGCCGGCAACATGATGGCGGGCCACGCGGTGGTGAAGGTGTTCGCGGCTTTCGCACCGATGATCGCGCTGTCGTTGGGGGTGGGTATCCTGGTCACGCCGCTGTCGATCCTGGCGATCACCGCGATCTATGCGCTCGAAGTGCTGGTGGCCTTCATCCAGGCCTATGTGTTCACCATCCTGACCTGCGTGTATCTGCGCGACGCGCTGCATCCGCATCACTGAGGCCGGGCTGCGCCCCGGAGAGAGACAACCGGCGGGTTCGCCCGCCATACGACCGACAAACCAATGCCAATTCCAGCGTAAGGAGACATCACTATGGAAGGCGATATCGTTCAAATGGGTGCATATATCGGCGCTGGCCTGGCCTGCATGGGCATGGGCGGGGCTGCGATGGGGGTGGGCAATGTTGCCGGCAACTTCCTCGCCGGTGCGCTGCGCAACCCGTCGGCCGCAGGCGGCCAGACCGCGACGCTGTTCATCGGCATCGCCTTCGCCGAAGCGCTGGGCATCTTCTCGTTCCTGGTGGCACTGCTGCTGATGTTCGCCGTCTGAGCCATTCGGGTCACTGATCGACACGGTCGGGGGGCGGCGCTGCGTCGCCTTCCGGCGTGACCGGAACAATCCCGAGGGAGACTGACATGGCGAGCGAAGCAAAGGCGGCCGAAAGCGCATCGGGCTTGCCGCAACTCGATTTCTCGACCTTCGGCAACCAGATCTTCTGGCTGGCGGTGGCGCTGGTCGTGCTGTATTTCATCCTGTCGCGCATAGCGCTGCCGCGAATTGCGGCTGTGCTGGCCGAGCGGCAGGGAACAATCACCAACGATCTTGCCGCCGCAGAGGAGATGCGCACGCGCGCGACCGAGGCCGAGGAGGCCTACAAGAAGGCCCTCGCCGATGCCAAGGCCGAGGCGCAAAAGATCATCGCAGAGACCAAGGCGGCGATCCGTCAGGAGCTTGACCGCGCCAATGCCGAGGCCGATGCCGAGATCAAGGCACGCACCGCCGAGGGCGAAAAGCAGATCGCCGAGATTCGCGCAGGTGCGCTTGACGCGGTCAAGGCCGTTGCCGCGGATGTGGCGGGCGAGCTTGTCGCCGCGATGGGCCAGAAACCCGATGGCCGAAGCGTCAACGCGGCGGTCAACGCCCGGATGAAAGGATGAGTGCGATGCGCAAGTTGATCCTGACGGCGGGAGCCTCGCTTGCCGCAAGCCCGGCGCTTGCGGCCTCTGGCCCGTTTGTGTCGCTGTTCAACACCGATTTCGTGGTTTTGGTGGCGTTCCTGCTCTTTGTCGGGGTGTTGCTCTATTTCAAGGTGCCCGGCCTTCTGGGCAGCAAGCTTGATGAGCGCGCCGCGAGTATCAAGGCCGATCTCGATGAGGCACGCAAGCTGCGCGAAGAGGCGCAGCAAGTGCTGGCAAGCTACGAGCGCAAGCAGAAAGAGGCGCAAGCGCAGGCCAACCGGATTGTCGAGCACGCCCGCAAGGAGGCCGAACAGGCCGGCGAGGATGCCAAGGAAGAGATCAGGCGCTCTATCGAGCGGCGGCTTCAGGCGGCCGAGGACCAGATCGCCAGCGCCGAGGCGCGCGCGGTGCGCGACGTGCGCAATCAGGCGATTGCCGTGGCCATCGCAGCGGCGCGCGACGTGATCGCCAAACAGATGAGCGCCGACGATGCGGACAAGCTCATTGATGCGGGGATCGGTGAGGTCGAGGCCAGGCTACACTAAGGCCACGGCGCGAGAGCCAATCGGACAGGGCCGCGATCCCGCAAGGGGCGCGGCCCTGTCGCGTGGGGTGTCGGCGCGATTGAGGGTTTCACATTGCCCCTTTGCTGGGATATGTCGGCTTGTATCCAGGGACGGGAGCCGGGTGGCATGGTATTCGACTACGACCTTTTCGTGATCGGTGGCGGATCGGGCGGGGTGCGTGCGGCGCGCGTGGCCGCGCAGGGCGGCGCGAAGGTCGCGCTGGCGGAAGAGAGCCGCTATGGCGGCACCTGCGTGATCCGGGGCTGTGTGCCGAAAAAGCTGATGGTCTTTGCGTCCGAATTTCCCGACGCCATTGCCGAGGCGCAAGCCTATGGCTGGGAGGTGACGCAAGGGGCGTTCAACTGGCAGGCGTTTCACGCCAAGCTCGATGCCGAGCTGGACCGGCTGGAAGGGGTCTATCGCGGCATTCTGGGCAATAACGGCGTCGAGACCTTCGACATGCGCGCGCGGCTCATTGATCCGCATACGGTCGAGCTGGCCGACGGCGTGCGTAAAAGCGCGCGGCACATCCTGATTGCCACCGGCGGCCGCCCGGTGAAGCCCGACCTGCCGGGGGCGAACCATGCGCTGGTGAGCGACGATATCTTTCACCTCGACCGGCTGCCGAAATCCATCCTCATCATCGGCGGCGGCTATATCGCCTGCGAGTTCGCCTGCATCCTCAACGGGCTTGGCGTGGAGGTCACGCAATTCTATCGGGGCGCGCAGATCCTGCGCGGCTTTGACGGGGAGGCGCGCGGCCTTGTCTCGGACGAGATGATCCAGTCGGGGATCAACCTGCATCTTGGCACCAATATCGCAGAGATGACGGAGGTGGAGGGCGGCTATCGCGTGGTGGCGACCAATGGCAGCGAGGCCAGTTTCGAGAAGGTGATGTTTGCCACCGGGCGCGCGCCCAACACGCGCGATCTGGGGCTTGAGGCGGCGGGCGTCGCGGTGGGGCGCAAGGGTGAAGTCGTGGTCGATGCCTACAGCCAGACCAGCGTGCCCTCGATCTATGCCATCGGTGACGTCACCGACCGGGTGAACCTCACGCCCGTGGCGATCCGCGAGGGAATGGCCTTTGTCGAGACGGTTTTCAATGGCAACCCGACCCCGGTGGATCACGACCTGATCCCGACGGCGATTTTCACCCAGCCCGAGATGGGCACCGTGGGGATGAGCGAGGAAGAGGCGCGCGAGCGCGGGCCGGTCGAGATCTATGCCACCTCATTCAAGCCGATGCGCGAGAGCTTTGCCGGGCGCGCGACGCGGGTGCTGATGAAGCTGGTGGTTTGCGCCGAGACGCGGCGCGTTCTGGGCTGTCATATCGTCGCCCCCGGCGCGGGCGAGATGATCCAGCTTGCCGGGATTGCCGTCAAGATGGGCGCGACAAAGGAAGATTTCGACCGCACCGTGGCGGTGCATCCGACCATGTCGGAAGAGATCGTGACGATGAAAGCACCGGTGCGGACCGCTTGATTTTTCGGGCATCGCGCACAGGTAGGGAAGCAGGTCCGCCAGAGGCGGAAAAGCAAGGGAAGGTGAACATGGCTGGAAACAATGGCGGCCCCTGGGGCGGTGGCGGCAATCGCGGCGGCGATGATGACCGGCGGCCCTCTGGCGGCGGCAGGCGCCCGCCCGAGAGCGGGCAACTGCCCGAGATAGAAGATCTTGTGCGAAAGGGGCAGGACCAGCTTCGGGTGCTGATGGGCGGGCGTGGCGGCGGTGGCCGTGGCGGTGCCAGCGGCGGCGGCGGCGAGGGGCCGCAATTCGGGCGTGGCACGATTGGACTTGCGGTGCTCGGTGCCGTGGCGCTGTGGCTCTTTGCCAGCGTTTACACGGTCAAGCCCGAGGAGCAATCTGTCGAGCTTTTCCTTGGCTCGTATTACAAGACCGGCAATCCCGGTCTCAACTTTGCGCCATGGCCGGTGGTGACCGCCGAGATCGTCAACGTGACATCGGAGCGGACCGAGGATATCGGTCGCCAGATCGGCGGGCGCGAAGAGGGGCTGATGCTGACCACGGATGCCAATATCGTCGATATCGGCTTTCAGGTGGTTTGGAACGTCGCCGACCCGGCGAAGCTCCTGTTCAATATCCGCGACCCGCAACTGACCGTGCAGGCGGCCGCCGAATCGGTGATGCGCGAGATCATCGCCGCGTCGAACCTGTCGCCGATCCTCAACCGCGATCGCGGGATCATCGCCGATACCGCGCTGTCCAACATTCAGGAAACGCTTGATGAATATGACAGCGGCATCCGCATTGTCCGGGTCAACCTCGACAAGGCCGACCCGCCGCGCGAGGTGATCGACAGCTTCCGCGAAGTGCAGGCCGCCGAGCAGGAGCGTGACCGGCTGCAACGCCAGGCCGATGCCTATGCCAACCGTGTGCTGGCCGAGGCGCGTGGTCAGGCCGCGCAGATCCTTGAGGACTCCGAGGGCTACCGCGCCCGCGTGGTCAACGAGGCACAGGGTGATGCGAGCCGCTTTACCTCGGTTCTGACGGAATATTCCAAGGCCCCCGAGGTCACGCGCAAGCGTCTCTATCTGGAGCGGATGGAGCAGGTTCTGGGCGATATCGACAAGATGATCCTCGATCCGTCCATCATCGGCAGCGAGGGGGGCAGCGGGGTTGTGCCCTATCTGCCGCTGAATGAATTGCGCCGCGGCGCTGCGGAAAACGGGGGAAACTGAGATCATGGGAAAGATGAAACTTCTGATACCGTTCGTCGCGGTGGCCGTGTTTCTCGGGCTGTCATCGCTCTTTGTGGTGGACGAGCGCGAAAAGGCGCTGGTGCTGCAATTCGGGCAGATCAAGGCGATCAAGGAAGAGCCGGGGCTGAACTTCAAGATCCCGTTCATTCAGGAAGTCGTGCGTTACGATGCCCGCATCCTCTCGCTTGATACCGACACGATCGAGGTGACGCCCTCGGATGATCGCCGTCTGGTGGTCGATGCCTTCACGCGCTACCGCATCCGCGATGTGGTGCAGTTCCGGCAGGCCGTGGGCGTGGGCGGCACGCGCGTGGCCGAGGACCGGCTGTCGTCGATCCTGAACGCGCAGATTCGCGAGGTTCTTGGTGCCGATCAGGTGACATCAAATACCATCCTGTCGGCGGACCGGCGCGAGCTGATGCGCCGCATCCAGCGGCAGGCGCAGGCAAGCGCCGAGGGGCTTGGCCTTGACGTGGTGGATGTGCGGCTGAAAAAGACCAACCTGCCCGATCAGAACCTCGAAGCGACATTCGCGCGGATGCGCGCCGAGCGTGAGCGCGAGGCAGCCGACGAGATCGCCCGCGGCAACGAGGCCGCGCAGCGCGTGCGCGCGCTGGCCGACCGGACCGTGACAGAGACACTTTCCGCCGCCGAGCGCGAGGCGCAGGTGATCCGCGGCGAGGCCGATGCAGAGCGCAACGCGATCTATGCCGAAGCCTATGGCGCGGACCCGGAGTTCTTTGCCTTCTACCGCTCGCTCGAAGCCTATGAAAAGGCGTTGCAAAGTGGCAATTCGTCGATGGTGATGACCCCGGACAGCGAATTTTTCGATTATCTTCGCTCGGGTAACGCCGAGCGATGATCGAAACCGCGCTTTTGGCGCTTGGGCTTGTGCTGATCGTGGAGGGGCTGGTCTATGCGCTGGCCCCTTCGCTTATCGACCGGATGTTGCTGGCGCTGGCGGCAATCCCGCCCGAGGCACGGCGGCTGATGGGCTTGCTGGCGCTGGTCAGCGGGCTGTTGCTGGTATGGGCGGCCAAGGCGCTGGGGGCTTGATTTTGCGGCAAGGGCGCGGTCACATGGGTGTGAATATCCGGCACGGGCTTTGCGAATGCCCTTGGCGCACTTACATCAGGGGGCAGAGACGGGGCGCGGCCTTGGCAGGGGCCCCAAAAGATGAACCAGAGGAGAATCCGGCGTGATACCATCAAACGTTGCCGCGACACGACACGAGGCAGGCACCGCGATGCGGGCTGTCTGGCTCATGGCGCTGACCGTGGCACTCGTGCTGGCGCAGGCGATCGCGGCGCGGGCCTTGCCGCAGAGTTTTGCCGATCTGGCCGAGAAAATCAGCCCGGCTGTTGTCAATATCACCACCTCGACTGTGGTCGAGCGGGGCACCGGGCCGCTGCCGATGGTGCCTGAAGGCTCGCCTTTCGAGGATTTCTTCGAGCGGTTCCGCGACCGGATGCCCCAGGGCGATCAACCCCGGCGCTCTTCGGCGCTTGGTTCCGGTTTCGTGATTTCCGAGGATGGCTATGTGGTGACAAACAACCACGTCATCGAAGGGGCCGACGAGATAGACATCGAATTTTTCTCTGGCGAAAAGCTGTCTGCCACGGTCGTGGGCACCGATCCCAAGACCGATATCGCGCTGCTCAAGGTAGAGCCGGAAAAGCCGCTTCCCTTCGTCAAGTTCGGCGACAGCGACACCGCGCGCGTGGGCGATTGGGTGCTGGCGATGGGCAACCCGCTGGGGCAGGGGTTTTCGCTCTCGGCGGGGATCGTGTCGGCGCGCAACCGCGCGCTTTCGGGCACCTATGACGATTACATCCAGACCGACGCGGCGATCAACCGGGGCAATTCGGGCGGGCCGCTGTTCAACATGGCGGGCGATGTCGTGGGCGTGAATACCGCGATCCTGAGCCCGACCGGCGGCTCTATCGGGATCGGCTTTTCGATGGCGTCGAACGTGGTGACGCAGGTTGTCGATCAGTTGCGCGAGTTCGGCGAGACGCGGCGCGGCTGGCTTGGTGTGCGCATCCAGGACGTGACCCCGGATGTCGCCGAGGCGATGGGCCTTGAAAAGGTCGTGGGCGCGCTGGTGACCGATGTGCCGCCCGGCCCCGCCGCAGAGGCCGGTATGCAGGCGGGCGACGTGATCCTGAGCTTTGACGGGCGCGATGTCGCCGATACGCGCGGGCTTGTGCGGCAGGTGGGCAACACCGCCGTGGGCAAGGCGGTGCGCGTCGTGGTCTATCGCGATGGCAAGACCCGCACGCTCAAGGTGACGCTTGGCCGCCGCGAAGAGGCCGAGGGCGCGATCCCGGTCGCGCAGCCCGGCGAGCCGGAGGCCCCGCAGGAGCAATCCATGAAGGGCCTTACCGTGCAGCCACTCGATGACGCGCTGCGCGGGCAGCTTGGTCTTGATCCGGGCATGACCGGGCTGGTCGTGACCGAGGTGGACGAGCTGTCGGAGGCCTATGAAAAGGGGCTTCGGGCGGGCGATGTCATCACCGAGGCGGGCCAGCAGAAGGTGGCGAGCATCCCCGATCTTGAGGCGCGCATTGCCGAGGCGCGCGAGGCAGGGCGCAAGTCGCTGCTGCTGCTGGTCCGCCGCGCGGGCGAGCCGCGCTTCGTGGCGATCAATATCGAGGAATAGGCGGAACAGCGCCGGGGTGCGCGAGGGGGCAGGGCCGCTCCTGGCGCGGCCCCCCCCCACGCGCGCCCCGTGTCAGCTTGCCTCTCGCACGGCATCCACGAGCCGGGTCATCACCCGGTCGAGCACACCGGGATCAACCGCCTCGGCCATCACGCGGATGAGCGGCTCGGTGCCCGATTCGCGGATCAAGAGCCGCCCGTCGCTGCCAAGATCGCGCGTGGCCTCGGCCATAGCGGCCTGCACCAGATCGGTCTTGAGCGGCGTCTTGCCCTCGGCAAAGCGCACGTTGACAAGGCGTTGCGGCACCGGCGTGAACACCTGCGCCAGCGCGCTGGCCTTTTGCCCGGTCTCGACCATCGCGGCGAGGAACTGCAACGCGCCGATGAGCCCGTCGCCGGTGGTGGCATAGTCGGTCATCACGATATGGCCGGACTGCTCGCCGCCCAGGTTGTGCCCGCCCGCGCGCATCGCCTCGACAACATGGCGGTCGCCTACGGGTGTGCGTTTGAGCGCGATTCCCTGCGCAGCGAGATGCCGCTCCAACCCGAGATTGGACATCACCGTGGCCACCAGCGTATCGCCCGCCAGCCGCCCCTCGCGTGCCCAGCGGGTTGCGATCAGCGCCATGAACTGATCGCCATCGGCGACGCGGCCCTGTTCGTCGATAAGCACCACGCGGTCGGCATCGCCATCCAGGCAGATCCCCAGATCGGCGCGCGTCTCCAGCACCTTGCGCGCGGCGGCCTCGGGGCGGGTGGAGCCGCAATCGAGGTTGATGTTGTAGCCATCGGGTTGCACGCCGAGCGCGATCACCTCGGCCCCCAACTCCCAAAGCACCTCGGGGGCGGTGCGATAGGCGGCCCCGTTGGCGCAATCGATCACGATGCGCAGCCCGCCAAGCCGGCGGCGATGCGGAAAGGTGGTCTTGGCATATTCAACATAGCGCCCGCGCGCGTCGTCCACGCGGCGGGCGCGGCCGATATTTTCCGGAGCCGACGGCGTGACGCCGTTATTCAGCAACCGTTCGATTGCGGTTTCCGCCTCGTCGCTGAGCTTGAACCCGTCCGGGCCAAAGAGCTTGATGCCATTGTCACCGGCGGGGTTGTGGCTGGCCGAGATCATCACGCCGACATCCGCCCGCAAGCTATGGGTGAGATAGCCGATCGCGGGCGTCGGCACCGGCCCGAGCAGGAACACATCCATGCCCGTCGAGGTGAACCCGGCGGTCATCGCGTATTCGAGCATATAGCCAGAGCGCCTTGTATCCTTGCCGATCACCACCCGGTGTTCTTTCTTGTCGGTGCGAAAATAGCGCCCCGCCGCCGCACCAAGGCGCAATGCCATGTCGGCGGTCATTGGCCAGGTATTGGCCCGCCCGCGCACACCGTCGGTGCCGAAAAGTCGCTTGGCCATGCCTGACCTCCTGAAAATGACTGGTTGCAATTCTCTCGGCGCATCTCATACCGCGCGGGTGCGGGCCTGTCCAATCCTGTCATGCCGCGCGGTCAGAGCGCGCGCGGCGCGATCCGGCCCCAGAGGTCATATTCGCCCGCCTCGTCCACCTCGACGGTGACGATATCGCCCACCGAGAGCGCGCCGGTATCCTCGTCGATGAAGAGGTTGCCGTCGATCTCGGGCGCGTCGGCCCATGTGCGGCAGGTGGCGATGCCGTCCTCGTCGATCTCGTCCACGATCACCTCTTGCCGGGTGCCAACCTTGGCCGCAAGCTTTGCCTCGGAAATGGCCTGTGCGCGGGCCATGAACCGCTCCCACCGCTCCTGTTTGACCTCTTCGGGCAGATGATCGGGCAGGGCGTTGGAGCGGGCCCCGGCGACGTTTTCATATTTGAAACACCCCACCCGGTCGAGCTGCGCCTCGTCCAGCCAATCGAGCAGCGTGAGGAATTCCGCCTCGGTCTCTCCCGGATAGCCGACGATGAAGGTGGAACGCAGCGTGATATTGGGGCAGATGCCGCGCCATGCCGCGATCTCGTCAAGGGTGCGCGCGGCGGCGGCGGGCCGGGCCATGCGTCTGAGCGTGTCGGGGTGGGCGTGCTGGAACGGGATGTCGAGATAGGGCAGCACCAGACCGTCCGCCATGAGCGGGATCAGATCGCGCACATGCGGGTAGGGGTAGACGTAATGCAGCCTGACCCACGCGCCGAGCGACCCCAGATCGCGCGCCAGATCGGTGATATGGGCGCGGTGGCCGTTCGCCTCGGCATGTTTGATGTCAACGCCATAGGCAGACGTGTCCTGAGAGATGACCAGCAATTCCTTGACGCCGCTTTCAACCAGCTTCTCGGCCTCGCGGATCACGGCATGGGCGGGGCGGCTGACAAGTTTTCCGCGCATGTCGGGGATGATGCAGAATTTGCACTTGTGGTTACAGCCCTCTGAAATCTTGAGATAGCTGTAATGGCGCGGGGTGAGGCGCACGCCGGTGGCGGGCAGCAGATCAATGAACGGATCGGGCGAGGGCGGCACAGCGGCGTGCACGGCATCGAGCACCTGCTCATACTGGTGCGGGCCGGTGACGGCGAGCACGCGGGGATGCGCGCCGGTGATATAGTCCGGCTCGGCCCCGAGACAGCCGGTGACGATCACCCGGCCATTTTCCGCGAGCGCCTCGCCTATGGCCTCAAGGCTCTCGGCCTTGGCGCTGTCGAGGAAACCGCAGGTGTTGACGATCACCGCATCCGCGCCGGTATAGTCGGGCGAAATGCCATAGCCCTCGGCCCGGAGCCGGGTGAGGATGCGCTCGCTATCCACCAACGCCTTGGGGCAGCCGAGCGAGACCATGCCGATAGTGGGCTGGCCGCTGCGGGGCGTGTCGGGCAGGCGTGCACGCGGTGCAAGATCGGGGCGGAGGCTGGGCGGGTTCTGCGACATGGGGCGGCATATAACGACCGCGACCGCGCGCGGGAAGGGCAAAAGCGGTTGCCGCGAAGGGGGGGCGCGCCTAGACTCGCGTTGGGTTCAAGGGGGGGGTGCGTGATGCGGTGGATCGTGCGATTGATCGGGCTGGTGGTGGTGCTGGGTGCCTTTGTGCTGGGCGCGCTGTTTTTCCTGCCGGGGGATCGCATTGCCGCCATCGCCGCCGATCAGATCACCAAGGCGACGGGGCGCAAGGTGACACTCTCGGGCGAGACGCGGATCAGCTTTTACCCGATTCTCGGCGTGGCGACCGGCGCGGTCGAGGTGGCCAATGCCGAGTGGTCCGATGCCGGGCCGATGCTGCGGGCGCAAAGTCTCAGGATCGGGGTGAGGCCCGAGGTGCTTTTCGGCGGTGATATCCGCATCACCGGGCTGGAGGCCGTCTCCCCCGAAATCCGGCTGGAGCGTGCCGCCGATGGCCGCGTCAACTGGGAATTGGGGGTTGAGGGCGTGGCCCCCTCGGGGCAGGCCGCAGAGAGCGGTGTGCCGGCCACATCGCAGCGGCTGGCGCTGACCCTCGACCGGGCGCTGGTGACGGATGCGCGGCTCATCTACACCGATCACGCGGCGGGCACGGTCGAGGATCTGCGCGACCTCAGCCTTGATCTGCGCTGGCCCGACTATGACGGCACTGCCGAATTTGAGGCGTCGTTCTCGCGCGGGGGGGCACCGGTCGAGGTGACCGGGCAGCTTGAGCAAGTGGGCCGGTTCATCGACGGGGCAGTGACCGCCCTTGCCGTGACCATAAAGACGGCGGGCGGGGAGGTGACGTTTGCCGGGCGCGGTGGCGTGGCCCCGCAGGTGCAGGGGCGGCTTGATCTCGATCTGGGCGATACCGGGGCGTTTCTTGCCGCGCTGGGCCTTGGCGGGGCCGATCTGCCCGAGGGCCTCGGCCGGAGCGTTCGCGGCGGGGCCGATGTGACACTGACCGAAGCGCTGGTTCTGTCGGCTCGTGGTCTGACCCTCGGGCTTGACGGCAACAGCCTCACCGGGGCGGCGGATGTCGATCTTTCGGGGGATGTGCCGCGCATCAACGCGCAGATCGCGGCGGGCGCGCTCGACCTGTCGCGCCTTGCCGGGGCCGATACGACCGGCGGCGGGGGGGGAGACAGCGCCGGCGCGGGCGGCGGTGGCGCAGCGCCGGGATGGTCGCGCGCGCCTATTGACGCGAGCGCGCTGGCCCTGGCCAATGGCGAGATGGCGTTCAGTGCCGAAAGCATCGACCTTGGCGATCTGAAACTGGGGCGCACGCGCACGCTGATGACGCTCGATCGCGCGCGCGCGGTGTTCGATCTGCGCGAGGTGCGCGGCTATGACGGGCTGGTGACCGGTGAATTCGTGGTCAACAACCGGGCCGGGCTCTCGGTTGGCAGCACGCTGAAGCTGGAGGGGATCAATCTTCAGCGGTTTTTGTCCGACGCGATGGGGGTCAGCCGCTTTTCCGCCTCGGCAAGCGGTGAGGCCAACCTGCTTGGGTCGGGCAATTCGGTGGATGCGATCATGCAGAGCCTGAGCGGCTCGGGCCGTTTTGCCACCGGGCGCGGGGTGATCTCGGGGATTGATCTTGACCGGCTGATGCGCGCGGGCGACGTGTCGGGGGGCACGACGGTCTTTGACACGCTGAGCGGCAGCTTCACCATCGACAAGGGCAATCTCTACAATCAGGATCTGGCCATGAAACTGCCGCTGGCGCGGGCCGAGGGCTCGGGCCGTATCGGTCTTGGGGCGCGCGACATTGATTATCTTGTCACGCCGGTCCTGCTTGAGGGGGAGACATCGCGGGGGCTTGCCATCCCGGTGCGCATTCGCGGCCCCTGGGAAAGCCCGCGCATCGTGCCCGATATGGAAAAGGCCATCGACATGAACCTCAAGGCAGAACGCGAGAAGCTGGAGGAAAAAGCCATCGAGCGGCTTGGGATCACAACCCAGGAGGGCCAGAGCCTTGAGGATGCCGCGCGCGACAAGCTCGAAGATCGCGCGAAGCGCAAACTTCGCAAGCTGTTCGAGTGAGGCGCGCGGGCGAATTGAGTATTTTTGCCAAGAAGAAGCAAGGGGCAGAGGCGTGAAAAGCGAGCGCGTGAACGAGGTCAGGGCGCAATACGAGGCCTATCCATACCCCGAGCGCGATCCCGAGGACGAGCGCAAGCGGCTTGTGACCGGCTCGCCCTCGCATGTGCTCGAGATCGACCATTTCGTGTTTCAGGGTGCGCGCGACTGGTCGCATCCCCTGCGCGTGCTGGTGGCGGGTGGCGGCACCGGTGACGGGCTCATCCAGGTGGCGCAGCAGATGAAGGCGGCCGGGCGCGCCGCCGAGATCACCTATCTCGATCTGTCGAGCGCTGCGCGCAAGGTGGCCGAGGCGCGGGCGCGGGTGCGCGGGCTTGACGGTATCCGTTTTGTCACCGGCAGCCTGATGGAGGCCGCCGATCTGGGCGAATTCGACTATATCGACTGTTGCGGCGTGCTGCATCACCTGCCCGACCCGGCGGCGGGGTTTGCCGCGCTGCTCGCGGCGCTGGCACCGGGGGGCGGCATGGGCTTCATGGTTTATGCGCCCTATGGCCGGTCGGGCGTCTACCCGTTGCAGGAGGCGTTCGGGGCGCTGTTCGAGGGCCAGCCACCCGAGGTGCGGCTCAGGGCGGCGCGCAAACTGGTGGCGGCGCTGCCCGAGGGGCATCCGTTCCGCTGCAACCCGAACCTTGGCGATCACAAGGACAGCGATGCCGGGTTCTATGACCTGCTGTTGCATAGCCAGGACCGGGCGTTCGACGTGGCCGCACTTATCGAGATGCTGGAGGCGACCGGCTGGGCGCTGTCGGGATTTGCCATGCCTGCGCTCTATGACCTGGGGCGGATCACGGAGGTGCCGGATCATCTCGGGCCGGTGGCGCGGATGGCGCTGGCCGAAAAGCTTGTCGGCACGATCAAGACCCATGTCGGATACGCGGTGCGCGGCACGGAGGCGCGCGGCCCGGCGAAGGGGACGAAGCCGGGGCTGGTGCCGCATCTCAAGGGGGTGCGCGCCGCCGATCTGGCGCGGGCCGTGGCCGAGGGGCGGCGCCCGGTGCTGCGCATGGATGGGCTCGAGGCGCGGCCCGACTTGCCGCGCGCCGCCGCGCCGCTCATTGCCGGGGTGGACGGGCGGCGCAGCCTGGCCGAGATCGGGCGGCGGGCCGGAATCGACGCCATCGCCCTGGGGGCGCTCTGGGCCCCGGTGGAACGGGAGCTGGGGGCGCATGGCCTGCTGCTCTATTCCAATATCCTGCGACAGGGATGAGGCGCGCGCGGGCATGAGCGGCATGATCCTTGCAAAAAGCCTTGGACGGCTGGGGACCGAATCGGCCTTTACCGTGCTGGCGCGCGCGCAGGCGCTGGCGGCCGGGGGGCGCGACATCATCAATCTCGGAATCGGGCAGCCGGATTTCCCGACACCGCCGCATATCGTGGAGGCCGCCGTGAAGGCGCTGCGCGACGGGCATCACGGCTATACCCCCGCCAATGGCATTCCGGCCCTGCGCGAGGCAGTGGCCGCCGATCTGCACGCGCGGCACGGGGCGGAGGTGAACCCCGATTGCGTGGTGGTGGTGCCGGGCGGCAAGCCGGTGCTGTTCTTTGCCGGGCTGATCTTCGGCGAGCCGGGGGCCGAGATCCTCTATCCCGATCCGGGCTTTCCGATCTATCGCTCGGTGATCGACTACAGCGGCGCGCGGGCGGTGCCCTATGCGCTGCGCGAGGAAAACGGGTTTGCCTTCGAGGCCGAGGCGGTGCTGGCGCGGATCACGCCTGCAACGCGGCTCATCATCCTCAACAGCCCCGCCAACCCCACCGGCGGTGTCACCCCGCGCGGCGAGGTGGATCGGCTGGTGGCGGGGCTGGCGGATCATCCGCATGTGGCGGTGCTGTCGGACGAGATCTATAGCCGGATGCTATACGGGGGGCGTGAACATGTCTCGCTCCTGCACTATCCCGAGCTGCGCGACCGGGTGATCGTGCTTGATGGCTGGTCCAAGACCTATGCGATGACCGGCTGGCGGCTGGGCTTTGCCGTCTGGCCCGAGAGCCTGATCCCGCATGTCACGCGGCTTTGCATCAACGATCATTCCTGCGTCAATGCGGCGGCGCAACAGGCTGGCATCGCCGCGCTGCGCGGGCCGCAGGATGCGGTGGAGGCGATGATGCGCGCGTTCGATGCGCGGCGGCGGCTCATTGTCGGCGCGCTGAACGACCTGCCGGGGATGCGCTGCACCGATCCCGGCGGGGCGTTCTATGCCTTTGCCAATATCGGCGGCACCGGGATGAGCGCGATGGCGGCGCAGACCCGGTTTCTGGAGGAGGCGGGGGTGGCCTGCATCGCGGGCACGTCCTTTGGTGCCGGGGGCGAGGGATTCCTGCGGTTTTCCTATGCCAGTTCCGAGGAGAATATCCGCGCCGCGATGGCGCGCATCCGCAACCTGCTTTAACCCTGCTCAGATCTCGGGCAGCGCGTCGCGCCGGATCATCGTGCGCAGCGCAAAGCTCGTGCGCATGGCGCGGATGCCGGGGGTTTGCATCAACCCGTCCTCCAGAAACCGGTCAAACCCCGCGAGATCGGCGGCCACCACGCGCAAGAGCACGTCGCGCGTGCCGGTCATGAGATAGCATTCCATCACCTCGTCGAACTGCCGCAGCCGCGCCTCGAAAGCGCGGATCGCGTCGCGGCTGTGCTGATCCAGCTCGACGAAGACGAAGGCGTTGAGCGGCAGGCCAAGCGCGTCCTGATCCACGCGCGCGCCGTAGCCGGTGATCGCGCCCTCTGCCTCGAGCCGGGCGATACGCCGCGCGAGCGGCGTGGGCGAAAGCCCCACCTGCGCCGACAGATCGGCGAGCTTCTGCCGTCCGTCGCGTTGCAGGGCGGCGATGATCTTGCGGTCGATCCGGTCCATTTTCACCAAGATTGTGGCCCTTTTTGGTGTTGATCTCCAAAACTTGCGGTTCCGTGAGCCATAATTGGCGTTTTTTCGCGTCTGATTGCTCTTATCCTTGATGAGAGGAGGAGTCCAACATGCTGACACGTCTTTCGATTCCATCGCACGAAGAGGTTTACCGCGTCGAGGATGCGGGGGCAGGGCTGCGCGGCTTTATCGCGCTGCATTCCACGCGGCGCGGCCCGGCGGCGGGGGGGCTGCGGATGCGCGCCTATCGCAGCGACGAGGCGGCGCTTGAGGATGTGCTCAACCTGTCGCGCGGGATGAGCTACAAGAATGCCGCCGCCGGCCTGCCGCTGGGCGGCGGCAAGGCCGTCATCATCGGCGACCCGGCCACCGACAAGACGCCCGGTCTGCTGCGCGCGATGGGGCGGGCCATTGATGCGCTGAAGGGCCGATACTGGACCGCCGAGGATATGGGCATGAGCCCCGCCGACATGGCCGAGATCGCGCACGCCACGCGCTATGTGGCCGGGCGCGACCAGGGGCAGCACGCCAGCGGCGATCCGTCGCCGGTGACGGCGCGCGGCGTGTTCGCGGCGATGCGCGCGGGCGCGGCGCGGGTCTGGGGAAGCGATGACCTGCGCGGGCGGCATGTCGCGGTGCAGGGGCTGGGCCATGTCGGCCGGCACCTTGCGCGGCTCTTGCACGAGGCGGGGGCGCGGCTGAGCGTGGCGGATATGGACGGCGCGCGCGCCAAGGCGACGGCGGCCGAGTTCGGGGCCGAGGTGGTGGCCCCCGACGCCATCCACGCCGTGGCGGCGGATATCCTCGCGCCCTGTGCCATCGGCGCTGTGCTGAACGCGCAGACCATCCCCGAGATACGCGCGGCGATGATCTGCGGCGCGGCCAATAACCAGTTGGCGGCACCGGGTGATGCCGAGGCGCTTCATGCGCGGGGGATCCTCTACCTGCCCGATTACGTGGCCAATGGTGGCGGGATCATCAACGTCTCGGCGGAAATCCTTGAGATCGCGGATCGGGCGGCGTGGGTGGATGCGCGGCTTGATGCCATCGGGGCCACCATGGCGCGCATTCTGGAGCGGGCCGTCGGCGAGGATGCCAGCCCCGCCGTGATCGCCGACCGGATGGTGGAGGAGATGCTTCTCGACAAGGCGGGGTGATGCGGGCTTGAATTGAGCCGGGGGCGCGGGTCTGCTACGCTCCAGCGGGTGTTCCCGACCGGAGGTGTCGCCATGCGTTTTGCCCTGATGATTGCCGTGATCGCCGCCCTTGGCGGCCCGGCCCTTGCCTTGGATGTCCGGCTTGGCCCCGGCCTGAGCCTTGCGCGGGGCAGTTTCAGCACCGGTGGCGGGGTCACCGTGGCGACCGAGTTGCGGCGCACCGCGCAGGGCGGCACCGCGCTCTGCGGTGCCTGGGCCGAGAGCGAGAGCCAATCGGTCTATACCCTGGGCGAGGCGCGGCGCGCTGTTGCCCATGCCAGCGTTTACGTGGCGGGACGGCGGATAGCCTCTGATCTGGGGTTCATGCCGAAAATCGAACCCCGGCTTGATTATGCGGGGGCTCCGGCGCGCTGCGTGGCCGTCGATATGCCCTGGCGCGCGGGCGCCGTGCCAGAGGTGTTCCTGCCGCGCGCGGTGATTTCGGCAGGCGGGCATAACGATGGTGGCCAGAGCGTGCACTTTCGCCAGACCGGCCCCGGCGCGCAGGGCGAGGCGTTCGAGATCGTGCCCTTTCTCACGCGGCAGAGCCGCCTTGTGCGCCTGTCCCCCGGTGCCACCGTCGCCGGGGGCCGTTACAGCAGCGGCGGCGGGCTGCGCGTGGCCGCCGAGATCGTGCCGGTAAATGGGCGCGCGCATCTGTGCGGCGTATGGTCGGAGCTGCCCGGCCAGGTGCCGCAGACCGAGGCGGTCGGGCGCGCGCTGTTGCGCGAGGCCCATGCCACGCTTGGGGGGCGCAGGCTCGCGGTTGATCCCGGCGATTTGCGCCGGGTGCGCGCGCGCGACGATTACACCGGGGCACACGCGAATTGCCTTGATACCGGCCTCGGCTGGCAGCCCGTGCTTGCGCGCGAGCGGCTGCGCCTGCACCTGCCTGCGCGGGTGGTCTATCGCAGCACCACCCCCGAGGGCGCGCAGGTGATCCGGTTCGCGCCGTCGTGATGGCGGCGGATGCGAGTTGAAATGCCGGGCCATTTGCGGCATGGAGACGGCCAAGAAACGCAAGAGGCACAGGGCAATGAAACGGATCGTTTTTCTTGGGCTTGTTCTCGGGCTTGCGGCCTGTGGTGGGCCGGGCCGCTTTGACGGTGGAACGCGGGGCGGGCGGCCCGTTGCTTCGGGGCCGATTTCGGATGCCTGCCTCAGCTCGGATCGCAAGGCGCGCTCGCCGGCGCTTTGTGGCTGTATCCAGGCGGTGGCCAATGACACGCTGAACGGGGCCGATCAGCGCCGCGCGGTGGCATTCTACCGCGATCTGCAATCGGCGCAGGACATCCGGCAATCGCAGCGCGCGGGCGATAAGCGATTCTGGGCGGCCTATACCGCCTATGCCGAGCGCGCCGAGAGGGTTTGCGCATAAGCGGGGTTTTTGGTGGTCCGGGCACCCTGCCGCCCTGGGCCGCGCCTCAGACCTTGAGCCGTGTGCCGCGCGCCAGCATGATCCAGGCTGCGAGGCAGACCGCGAGGGTGGCCACGCCGCTCACCGCAAGGCCAAGCGCGGGCGCGCTGTCGGAGGTGCCGATCATGCCAAAGCGCATCCCGTCGATCACGTAGAAGACCGGGTTGACATGGGTGACCGCATAAAGCCCCGGCGGCAGCGCCTCGACCGAGTAGAACGTGCCCGAGAGGAACGCCAGCGGCGTCACCACGAAATTGGTGATCGCCGCCATCTGATCGAACTTGTTGGCGAATATCCCCGCGACGATGCCGACGCCGCTCATGAGGGTGGCCCCGAGCACGACGAAGCCCGCCGCCCAGACGGGATGCGCGGGCACGATCCCCAGCACCAGCCACAGGCCCGCCGCGATCGCCGCCGCCACCAGCACACCGCGCCCCACCCCGCCCGCGAGATAGCCCAGAAGCAGCTCTGTGGCCGAAAGCGGCGGCATCAGCGTGTCGACGATATTGCCCTGCACCTTGGAAATGACCAAGGACGACGAGGTATTGGCGAAAGCGTTCTGGATCACCGTCATCATCAGGATACCGGGCGCGATGAAGGTGGTGAAATCCACGCCCATCACATCGCCCCGCCTCGGCCCGATGGCGATGGAAAAGATCACCATGAACAGCCCCGCCGTTATCAGCGGTGCCATGAGCGTTTGGGTCCAGACCGCGAGAAAGCGGCGGTTTTCGCGTTCGGCGAGCGTTATCAGGCCAAGCCAGTTGACCCGGCCAAAGCGGCGTGCGCCCATCGGCAGTGGGGCGTTTGGGGCGGTCTCGGGCATGGTGGCTCCTGTCTCTGCGCGTCGCGGTGTGATTCGACGCCTTGTAACTCATCGCCGAGTGATTAGAATAGGAGACCGATCCAGATGACAAGGCGGCGGGCCGTGCGGGCCTTTGCCGCCTTTAAATGCAAGGGAAGCCCCGATATGTCGTGGAGCGATGAACGCGTCGATCTGTTGAAAAGGCTGTGGGGCGAAGGCCAGTCCGCCAGCCAGATTGCCAAGGAACTTGGCGGTGTTACCCGCAATGCCGTGATCGGCAAGGTGCACCGGCTTGGCCTGTCCAACCGCAACGGATCACCCAACGCCGCCAACGCCGCCCCTGCCGATGCGCCCGCGCAGGCCCCCGAGGCCGAGACCGAGGCCGTGAAGCCCGCGGCAAGGCCAGCGGCCAAGGTCGCCGCAGCGCCCGCAGCCCCGGCAGAGCCGGTCGAGGAAGAGGCCGCGCCGGTTGCGGTGTCGGTCCGGGTCAAGGCGATCATCCCCGCAGGCCAGCCGCTGCCGCCGCAGCCCTCGGCCAACGAGATCGACCCCGAGGCGCTTGCCAAGGTCACCGAGATCGAGAAGAAGGCCAAGCGCCTGTCGCTGATGGAATTGACCGAGCGGACCTGCAAATGGCCGGTGGGCGATCCGGCGACGCCGGATTTCTGGTTCTGCGGCCTGCCCGTGCAGACCGGCAAGCCCTATTGCGAGGCGCATGTCGGCGTGGCCTTTCAGCCGATGTCGAGCCGCCGCGACCGCAAGCGCTGAGTTCAGCCCTTGCGGCGCATCTCGTCAAGCTGCGCCGCGCCGCGATCCGCCATCGGGCCGGTGCCATCCTTCCAGCGGCGGTGGATCCAGAGCCACTGATCCATCCGCTCGCGCACCTGCCGCTCCAGCCGGTCGTTGACCTCTTGTGTCATGGTGACGGGGTCGGTCGCCGGTACCGGCTCTTCGACCAGAATGTCGAAATCGAGCCCGTTTTCGGCCCTGATTCCCCAGGCCGGCACCAGCGGTGCATCGAATTTGAGCGCAAGTTCTGCGGTGGCCAGCGGCGACAGGGCCGGTTTGCCGAAAAACGACAGCGGCACGCCGTCATGCGCATTGAGATCGGTCAGGATCGCCAGCACACCGCCGCGCTTGAGATGCTTGACCATCTGTATCATGCCGCGCCGCCCCTGTTCGAACATCGGCTCGCTGAGCGCCGCCATCGCCGCCACGTAGCGGCGGTTGAACCAGCGGTTGTGCATCTTGCGATAGAACACGCCCATCGAGACGCCCTGCTCGATCATGGCGATGCGCGCGGCGTTGAAGCTGCCGAAATGGCCGGTGACAAAGATGATCGGCCGCCCGTCGCGCTGGGCCGCGCGAACCGTGTCGAGGCCGGGGCCATGTACGCGCGCGCCCCGCGTTCGGGCGATGAATTCCCGCGTGGAGAAGAGTTCGGCCATGTTGCGCCCGGCATTGTCGGGCACCGCGCGCATCAGGCGGCGCACCTCGTCCTCGGGCAGGTCGGGCATGGCATGGGCAAGGTTTTCGCGCACGCGGGTATGATAGCCCGCCACCGGGGCCACCACCCGCGCCGTCAGCCAGCCCATCACCGGGATGCGCCAGTGATAGGGCAGCGCCTTGGACAGCGCGATCGGCGCATACATCGCCATCCCGAGCGCGGTATCCGCGGCACGGGCGGCAAGGGAAGGGCGGGTGTCATCGCTCATGATGTGGTCTCGTGCTGCTGTGGCACAGGGATACGCGGACCAAAGCGCGATCACAAGCCGGTCATGGCCTGCGCGGCGGCCCGGCGCCGATCATCGGATCGCGCGTGACCAGCCGCGCCAGCGCCGCCTCGCTCAATCCTTCCGTGCCCGCAGGGGCAGGCTGGCGGCAGGATATCGCGCGTGTCGGCGGTGCTGTCATGGACGCGCAGGGTGACATGATCGGGCGGGGTGAGGCCAAACTTGCGCAATACGCGGCACGGCGCGGCTTCGATAGACGCGGGTTTTATACCTGTTGGGCGGCAGGCCCGGCAGGTCGCACGGGCAGCATGAGCACAGCGTGCGGACGATGAGATTATGGGTGTCGGCGGCATTCTTCGGCAGCCGCGCCTTGTTTGGCACGCGTGCGCCTCTTGACCAAGCCCCGCGACATGCTACCAAGGCGTACGGTCAGGTCGGGCCTGTAGCTCAATTGGTTAGAGCAGGGCGCTCATAACGCCTTGGTTGGGGGTTCGAGTCCCTCCGGGCCTACCAAAAATTCATCCCCATGCATCCCAGATCGACGGTAATCCACTTTAAAACAGTGGGTTACCTCATTCTTGTGTCCCTATGCTGCCCGATGCGTCCCCATGCGTCCCGTCTTTTGTTGGTATGATTTGTTGGTATGATGGCTGCGATACCAACAAACGGAGTCGCAGCCATGCCCCTGACCGATGCCCAATGCCGCGCCGCCAAGCCTGCCGCAAAGGTTCAGAAGCTGTCGGACTCCCGCGGTTTGTTCCTTCAAGTGTATGCGACGGCTACGCCCCATT
>DISF01000075.1 GCA_002421985.1 Roseovarius sp. UBA6217
AGCACCTTTTCCACCGCCGCCTCCACGCGCGCGGCCTCATCGCCCATGTCGAAGGAATAGCGCAGCGCCATGGCAAAGCTGAGAATGCAGGCGATCGGGTTGGCCTTGCCCTGCCCTGCGATGTCGGGGGCGGAGCCGTGCACCGGCTCGTAAAGCGCCTTGGGCCGGCCATTGGCCATCGGTGCCCCGAGCGAGGCCGAGGGCAGCATCCCCAGAGAGCCGGTGAGCATCGCCGCGAGATCGGACAGCAGATCGCCAAAGAGGTTGTCGGTCACGATCACATCGAACTGCTTGGGCCAGCGGGTCAGCTGCATCGCGCCCGCGTCGGCATACATATGGCTCAACTCCACGTCCGCGTATTCCGCCTGATGCACCTCGGTCACCACCTCGCGCCAGAGCACGCCGGATTCCATCACATTGGCCTTTTCCATCGAGCAGACGCGGTTCGAGCGCTTGCGCGCCAACTCGAAGGCCGAGCGCGCGACACGGGCAATCTCGCTCTCGGTATAGCGCTGCGTGTTGATGCCGACGCGCTCGTTGCCCTCGCGGATGATGCCGCGCGGCTCGCCGAAATAGACGCCGCTCGTCAGTTCGCGCACGATCATGATATCGAGCCCGGCCACCACCTCGCGCTTGAGCGACGAGAAATCCGCCAGCGCGTCAAAGCATTGCGCGGGCCGCAGGTTGGCGAAAAGGTCCATCTCCTTGCGCAGGCGCAACAGGCCGCGTTCGGGTTTCACGCTGAAATCGAGGCGGTCATATTGCGGCCCGCCGACCGCGCCCAGCAGCACCGCATCCACCTCTTGCGCGCGCGCCATGGTGTCGTCATGCAGCGGCGTGCCGTGCTTGTCATAGGCGCAGCCGCCGACAAGATCCTCGCTCACGTCAAAGGTGATGCCGCGCTTCACGTCGAGCCAGTCAATGAGGCGGCGCACCTCTGCCATGACTTCGGGGCCAATCCCGTCACCGGGCAGGATAAGAAGCGAGGGGTTGCTCATGGGGTCTGTCCTCTTGGGGCTAAGGTTGCGAGGGTGGCCTAGCGCCCGCGCGCGGCAGCGTCAAGAAAGGCCGCGTCAGGAAAGGCGGCATTCACTCAAGCGCAAGATCGACCCAAACCAGCCGGTGAGGCCCCGCCGTCACCGCCGCCGCGTGCCCCGGCGCGCCCTCCTCGGGCCAGTAGATGCCCGCGCCCGCCACCGTCAGATCCGCCGAGGGCAGGATATAGCTTACCCGCAGCGGGCCTGTCGCCTCCCATTCCACGGTGGCGCGCCCCGGCAAGGGATCGCGCAGCCGTGGATCATCGAGCAGCGCACGGATCGCCCCGCGCCGCCCCTCGCCGCGCTCCGGGTCAAGATTGGCATCCCCGATGATCGCAAAGCGCCCGGCGGGCGCAGGGCCGAACGCCCCGTCGAGATAAAGCTGCCAGAAGCGGATTTCGTCGGCGTTGCGCCGCCCATTGCGGTCCTCCGGCCCGTCGAAAACCGGCGTCGTGGCGTGAAACGCGAGCAGCACGAGCGGCCCCGAGCCAAGCACCACCGGCACCGCCCAATGCGCCACCGAGGAAAGCCGCTGCACCGCCTGCGCCTCCTCCGACGGAAACGCCCGCCCATCCGGCCAGCGCGGCAGCAGCGCGCCGGGCAGGTCGCGCCACAACATGGCGCTGAACTCCAGCGCCGCCGCCTCATCGAGCGGATAGCGCGACAGGATCGCCAGGCCGCCCTGCCCCGAAAACCGGCCATAACCCTGTGCATCGCCCGGCCCGCCGCGCCGCCCGTCGCCATCCATATCCAGACCCGTGGGCCAGCCGCTATTGGGCCGCCGCGCGAAGATGTGCGGATAATGGGGGCCGGCCTCGGCGATCCGGTCGCGCAGCGCCGCAAGCGCGCGCAGGCGCAGGTCGTAATCAACCCCCTGCACCACCAGCACATCCGGGGCCACCGCGCCGATCACCCCGGCAATGGCCGCAAGACGCGGATCATCCCCGCGCCCGATGTCGCGCAGCAACAGCCCCGGCCCCGCGCGATCAAGCTCCAGATGCCATGTTGCAATCCTGATCGTGCCGGCATGGGCCGCAAAGGCGGCGGCCATGAAGGCCACCACGAGGGCGGCACGCATCCTCATGCGCCCTGAAGCGCGCCGCCCTCCTCGACGGGAGAGCGCGCCGCAGCGTAGGAGCGGCGGCGCTTGCCCTCGATCATCGCGGCGATCCGCTGCATGGCAAGGCCCCGCATCAACAGGCTTGCCGGCAGAAACGCCCAGGCGCTCACCGTCCAGATCAGGGTTTGCGGATCGTCCAGCGAGACCGGTCCGATGATCGCCGATGACAGCCGCAGGATGGCCGGAATGGCAAAGGGCAGCGCGATCCCCAGCACCAGGTTGAGCACCGCATCGCGCCGCAGCCGGTAAAGCACATCGCCGCCCCCAGTGGGATCGAACAGCGGCAGGTTGATCCATACGTTGAACGGCCCGCTGCGCGTGGGCCAGCCAAGAAGCCGCACGAAGATCGCGAACACAACCACCATGCCAAGCGACAGAACATAGGCCAGTGCCGAAGCCCGGCGCAGCAACCCCGGCAGCGCCGCCCCTGCCTCTGGTGGGACCAGAAGCACCATCAAACGCACGGGCGAAAACGGGAAATCGAGTATATCGGCCACGCGCCCCGCCACCTGATCGAGCCAGACCGACACGGCCGACGGCATCACCTCGCCACGAAGCATGATCGACAGGCACACGAGAATGATCGCAAGGGTGAAGAACCGCAGCCGGTTATAGGGCGGGGCAAAGCGGAATTCGAGCAGGCCGGGATAGCGGGAATTGTATTCCAGCGCGGTAAAGGTCGCGGCCAGAATCGCCAGCACCAGCACGATCTGCGCGGTCGCCGGCTGGGTCGACGGCAGCATCAAGGCCGGCGTCGCCACCAGCATGGCCAACAACAGTGCCCGCGCAAGCGCGCCAGGTGTCTGGGAGACCACCGCTCTTCCCCTTCATCCCGACCGGTCGCGATGCAATGCCGCGCCCTTGTGTCGATGTGATACCGCCAAATGTGGCGGTCCGCCTCAATCCTGCCCAATTCTTGCCGCGTTCCCCGCACTGTCGCAAGGGCCAAGGCCGAGCCAACGAGAGAGTTGGGGCGATTTCGTGGCAGAACTGGTGCAGGAATGCATCAATGCACCGTGACTGCGCCGAAAAATTTCGACGCAGTCTCGGGCTTTTACATCATGTTGTGGTGTGCTGCGGCCCTGCCACAAGGGCCGCAGCCTCCGCTCAGACCCAGGGCCGGGCCTGCGCCGCCCGCGCCTCGAACGCGTCGATGGCGGCGGATTTCTCCAGCGTCAGGCCGATATCGTCGAGCCCTTCGAGCAGGCAGTGCTTCTTGAACGCGTCCACCTCGAAGGAAAACACCTCGCCATCGGAGGTGGAGACGGTCTGCGCCTCAAGGTCCACCTCGATGCGCGCATTGGCCCCCTTTTCGGCCTCGCGCATCAGCACATCCACCTGCTCTTGCGGCAGGGCAATCGGCAGGATGCCGTTCTTGAAACAGTTGTTGTAGAAAATATCGGCAAAGCTGGGCGCAATGATGCAGCGGATGCCGAAATCGAGAATCGCCCAGGGCGCGTGCTCGCGCGACGACCCGCAGCCAAAATTATCACCCGCCACAAGGATCTGCGCCTCGCGATATTGCGGCTTGTTGAGCACGAAATCGGGGATTTCATTGCCATTGTCATCATAGCGCATCTCGTCAAAGAGATTGACCCCCAGCCCCGAGCGCTTGATCGTCTTGAGGAACTGCTTGGGGATGATCATGTCGGTGTCGATATTTATGAGCGGCAAGGGCGCTGCGATGCCGCTGAGTTTGGTGAATTTTTCCATTTACGGTTTCTCCTCAGGCTTTTGTCAGGTCGCGAATGGCCTGAATGGTGTGTTGGAAACTTTTAGAGCGGTTGGCTGCCACCGTAATATGCGGTGCTATTGCCCTCGCTCCTTTGATTTCAGTGTAGCCATCCCGCAGTTTTCTGAGTTCCGCTTTCGGATTCCCGAGGGTGTCTGGGTCACACTTTGTCAGACGTTTCGGAACCGGCTTTTCAAAATGGCGTGAGGCGGACAATGCTTTGCTGTCGCCTATGAACCATGCCTCAAGCATTTGACACACAATGCGGACCTTCGATCGTTCGTCGATGTTGGCAGCTCTGGTCATATTCCTGATCCTAGTCTTATGCGCTTGGCAGCACCCGTTATCATTGTCGCGCAAAACCAGAATTCTGTTGCTTCCATCCTTGGACAGTACACTGAGTTGTGTTGGCAATGATTTTTCCATGTTGCCAACACCATCGAAACATATGATGCGAACATACCGCATCTCGATCCCAAGCTTTGGCATAATCGCATTGAGCGCCTCCTTCATCGAAGGCTCTTCCGTAAATATCACGAGGGTCATGACGGATCAGCACCCTTGAACCACCCCTGACGCCACAGCCAGCCAGGTTTTTCCCCCTCATTTACCAGATTGACCAAAGTTTCGTCGTCTGCTGCCTTGCGGATCGTTGTGAAGCCACTTGATTTTTCAAGCCAGTAGACGGACTCGAGCGGAACATGAGACAGGAAGTCGGGAGAATGTGTGGTGACAAAGACTTGGGCCTTGGCTCTACGCGCCTGCGTGTAAGCTGCGAATTCTTCAGCGAGGATCGGAAGGAGGTTTGGATAAAGCTGGTTCTCCGGTTCTTCGATGCAAAGCAGCGGATGCGGGTCGGGGTCAGCCAGAAGGGCGAGATAGGCGAACATTTTGATCGTTCCATCAGAGACGTAGCGCGCCAGAAAACCCTTGTCGAAAGCAGCATCCCGAAAGCGCAGAGCAATTCGTCCGTCCCCGGTATCCTCCGGCGTTACCTCGCTGATGCCCGGGATGCGTTCCTGCATTTTCTCCAGAAGCGATGCAAATATCTCGGGGTGCTCGTCGGCGAGAAATTGTGCATATAATGCGAGGTTTGAGCCGTCCTCGTTCAAATGCTCGGCCGGGGCTGCATCGGGTTCGGGCCGAGCTTTCTCGATATGGAAATCGCTGACGCTCCAGCCTTCGATCAATTCACGCAACTGGCTTGCGGCATCAAAGCGTTTCAGGTTTCCAAGTGCCTTTAATGCGAGAATATCCGGGGAATCGAGGGTTTCGTAATTGCGATCAAGGTCTGTTTCGTCTTTATCTTGGGCCTCAACAACGGCCATACCTTGCCCATCCTTGAAATCCAAGAAATTATAAGGTCGCCCATAACTCCCGCGCTTCCAACTCAACCGTTCGTAACGAACAATGATTTTTCGGCCGACTTCGCCAATGCCCAATGCGTATGTAACACGCCGCTGCCGTCCCGATGAAAAGTCCAGTTCCACTTTCAATTCAATCTCGATGGTTTCTTCCTCTTGGCCCCGAGACACGAGTTGCGCGAAACCGGCCCGCTTTTGAACTGCAGTGCGCGCGTTGTGTTCAAGGCAATCTCGCAAAAAGCCGAACACATCAATGAACGTGGTTTTGCCCGTTCCGTTCGCGCCAATAAGAACCGCAAAATTGGGAATTTCCTTCATGTGGACATCCCTTAAGCTCTTGAAGTTCTTGACGCGAACGGAATGGATACGCATCACATCATCTCCCGCACATCCGTAAGCCGTCCCGTCACCGCCGCCGCCGCCGCCATGGCGGGGCTCATCAGATGCGTGCGGCCGCCGCGGCCCTGACGGCCCTCGAAATTGCGGTTCGACGTGGCCGCGCAGCGCTCGCCCGGTGAAAGCTGATCGGGGTTCATCGCCAGGCACATGGAACAGCCCGCAAGCCGCCATTCAAAGCCCGCCTCGATGAAGATATCCGCCAGCCCCTCTTCCTCGGCCTGCGCGCGCACAAGGCCCGAGCCGGGGACAACCATCGCCCGTTTCACGGCGATTTTCCTGCCCTTGAGGATTTCGGCGGCGGCGCGCAGATCCTCGATCCGGCCATTGGTGCAGGAGCCGATAAAGACCGTGTCGATCTCGACCTCCGAGAGCTTTTGGCCGGGCTTGAGGCCCATATAATCGAGCGCGCGCCGCGCCGCCTCGACCTTGCCGCCGGAGAAATTCGCCGGATCGGGCACCTCGGCGGTGATCGGCAGCACATCCTCGGGGCTGGTGCCCCATGTCACGACGGGGGCGATATCCTCGGCATTGAGCGTCACAACCTTGTCCCAATGCGCGTCCGGATCGGAATAAAGCGTCTTCCACCAGTTGAGCGCCGCCTCCCATTGCGCGCCCTTGGGGGCATGAGGCCGACCCTTGACATACTCGAACGTCGTCTCGTCCGGCGCGATCAGCCCTGCGCGCGCGCCGCCCTCGATCGCCATGTTGCAGACCGTCATGCGGCCTTCCATGCTCAGATCGCGGATCGCCTCGCCGCAATATTCGATCACGTAGCCGGTGCCGCCCGCCGTGCCGGTGGCGCCGATCACCGAGAGCGTGATATCCTTGGCGGTCACGCCGGGGCGCAGCTTGCCGGTGATCTCGACCTTCATGTTCTTGGCGCGGCGCTGAATCAGCGTCTGCGTCGCCAGCACATGCTCCACCTCCGAGGTGCCGATGCCATGCGCGAGCGCGCCAAAGGCACCATGCGTCGCGGTGTGGCTGTCGCCGCAGACCACCGTCATGCCCGGCAATGTCCAGCCCTGTTCGGGGCCGACGATATGCACGATGCCCTGACGGATATCCGACACCGGGTAATAGTGAATACCGAAATCGCGCGCGTTCGTATCCAGCGCCTCGACCTGAATGCGGCTGTCCTCGGTCATGGTGGCGGCATTGGTGCGATCCAGCGTGGTGGGCACGTTGTGATCGGGCACGGCAATGGTCTTGTCGGGGGCATGGACCTTGCGCCCGGCCATCCGCAGCCCCTCGAAGGCTTGCGGGCTTGTCACCTCGTGCACGAGGTGGCGGTCGATATAAAGCAGGCAGGTGCCGTCCTCGGCCTCGTGGACCACGTGGGCATCCCAGATCTTGTCATAGAGTGTCTTGGCGGACATGCGTCCTCTCCCGTTGCTGATTGGCTGCGGTCTGAACGGAGGGTGGTCGCGCGCTCAGCGGCGCGCCAGCACACTGTGCTGCGCCCCGAAAAATCGCCACGGCAGGCGCGCGCGATCATCCATGTCGAACACCCGGATCATGCAAACCAGATACAGCGCCCCGGCCCCGCTATCAAGAGGCACGCAAGGGCCCGGTTTCTTCTGGCCCAAAATATCCCGGGGGAGTCGCCGCTTGCGGCGACGGGGGCAGCGCCCCCGATCCCCTCAGGCCGCCTCATGCCGCAAGATCGCCGCTTCCGACGCGCTCAGACAGCGCCGCGCGTGCCCGCCATAAAGATGCGGCTCATGTGCCAGGTTGGGATCGAGCGCCAGAAGCCGCGCGCGGTCCGTCTCGGTCAGGGTCGAGAGCGCGGCGCTCGCGGGGTGAAAGCTCTCGGTCTCCACACCATTGGCCCAGATGATTTCGTGGCCGGGCAGCAACAGGTGGATATAGGTTACCTCGCGCGAGGCCAGATCGACGGCGACGCTGTCATTGTTGACCAGATCGCGCGCCATCACCAGAACCTCGGGCGTGTTGAAGAGCGCGCGCGCCACATCCCCGCGCACCAGCACGCGGTGCTCGGGGCTGACCACAAGCGTCGCATCGGGCACATCCTGGCCCAGCGCCCCCGCCCGAAGCCGCACCGGGCGCAGCCGCGGCGTGGCGAAAAGCCGCGCACCGGTCAAGCGGCGGCTGCCGATCCAGCGGATCTCCTGCGCGCCGCTGTCGCGGGTCTGCACCCGGTCACCCTCGCGCAGATCTTCCACCAGGCGCGGGCCGTCAGGCGTCTCGATCCGGGTGCCAGGGGTGAAACAGATGACGCCGCCCGAGGCCGGGCTCGTCGCGGCCCCGTGCAGCCCGTCAAGCGCGTGATGCACCACCCACATTTCCGTGTGCTGCGGCGGGATTTCATCGAGAAACATCAAGAGCGGCACCGCGCCGCCCTCAAGCTCGATCACCGTGACGGTATAGCTGCGCAACCCGTCGGTGACGACAAATCCCGGATCGGTGAGCGGCTCATCCACCTCGATCCGCTCCAGATCGCGCCGACCGCTCATCGCCGCGCCCACCAGCCGCCGCACCATACGCGCCGCGCGCCTGCGCTGCACCGCCTCGCCATCCGCCACGCCCAGCCGCAAAAGGTTCTGCGGCCCGTCCACGCGCACCGCCTCTCCCTGCCAGGACCATGTCATCCCGACAGTCATGGCCCGTGGCGGCAATGCGCCCTGACCATCCAGTTCCGTTTGCGACCAGGAAATGACAAACGTGCCACGAAAGCCCGTTCCCATGCCCTGATACCTGCCTCTTGTCTTTTTTTATTGGATTTACAGTAGCAAAAGCGATTCGCCCTGAAAAGCCCCCGCGCGCCGGCGGGGTCATTTTCTCAGAAACGCAGGCGAAATTGCAGCGAGCCGACCACCTGCCCCTCGCGCTGGCTCTCGAATTCCTCGCCAAGCCAGGTGACCCCGTAGAAGACCGAGCCGCCGCCGCGCCCCTCCCAGTGCATCCCGCCACGCACCCGCGTGCGCGTCTCCTCCACCCGCAGGCCGCTGCGCGCGGGCAGCAATTCGCTATCCTCGACATAGGCGATATCGGCACCCAGCACGAAGGCATGGCCGGGCACATCCTCGCGCACCACCCGGTAGCGATGGCCGGTCACCGGCTCGCGCACCATCAATTCGCCCTGCGTCAGGCGGCCGATCGTGATGTCGGCCCCCGCGCGCACCAGCGTCTCCACCCCGATCCGCGCCTCGGCAAAGGGCCGCAACCGCAGCGCGCCAAACTCGAAACTGCGCCCGGCCTCGATCACGCCCGTGGGATGAAAATCGTTGCCCACCTGGTTGCGCCGCACCGCCCCTGACATGTCATCGCCGCCCACGATATCGTGGAGAAAGCCCTGAAAATCATCAATGCCGGTCTGCGGGCCGGTCACCACCAGATCGCCACCCAGCGCATATTCCATACGCCCGCGCGTCATGTGGCTGTGCAGCCCGAGGCTCAGCGCCCCGGCAAAGGGACGGTCCCCCGGCGCAGGCTTGGAAATATCCTCGGGCGCGATGGTCTCGCCGTTGAAACGAAGCTCCAGCATCTCGCCCAAGGTGGCAGGCGCGGCACCGGTCCAGTCGGGGGCATAGACGCGGCTCGACGCGACCGAGCCACTGCGCCAGCGATCACGGCCATCGCCGATGATATCATTTGTGAAGACAACACCATACCCTACGCGCGAACGCCCCTCGGCCTGCGCCATGCTCGTGCCGACAAGGCAGACCCCGAGGGCCAGACCCAAAAGACGCACCATCGCGCGCGCTCCTATTCCATGCCCCCCCGGGCAGGACCGGGATAGCACCCGCCAAGGGCGGATTTCCAGCGAAACCGTGGCAAGGAGGGGGCATTTGCGGCAACTTCCGCATTGCGCAGCCCAGCCGCCCTCGGGCCGCGCGCAGGCGTTCGACATCCGACAGGTCTTGCCGATGGTGATGCAGCCTGCCATCTTGCGGAATGCAGGGAGGCAAGCACCGTAAATGGCCTGTTGCCGCCGTTCGCCTTCTTCCCCCGCGCGGAACAAGGCGCGCTTGCGCGCCGCCGCGCGAGCGCCCGACCGCCCGGACGGGCGGGCGCTTTTGCAACGGTGCATATCCGAGTAATCGTTCAGGTATCTGGGACCATAAAGCGCCTGCCACACCCGGTGCAGCGCCCACCCGCGGTCGGGCCCTCGCGCGGCTTGTCGCATCATGTCGAATGGCCGCAACAGGCCCTGAGCGTCCCCCGGCACAGCATCGGGCGCTTTGTGTCAGGTGTCGAACACCCGGATCTCATGGCAAAAGGGACAGCCGGCCTCAAAAGGTCTCCGCTTTCTCGGGGATGACGGTGCCTCCTGCCGCAGCGCGCCCCCCAAGTGACATCCCCCGCTCAGGCGGTCCCGTCCTCGACGGGCGGGCCCCATCGCGCGATCAGGTGGCCGATGATCTGGTCGCGGGTCTGGCGGTAGGCGTCGAGCCGCGCCTCGCGGGTCTGGGCAAGGCCGGTCGGGTCCATGATCGGCCAATAGACCACATCGAGGTGAAAGAACCGCGTCAGATCAAGCGCGCGGCGCTGGCTTGCAGGGCTGAGCGCGACAATCAGATCGAACGACGACAGGTCGTCGCCCCATTCCGCCATCTCGTCAAAGCTGCGCACCCGGTGGCGCTCCAGTTCCACCCCGATCTCGCGGCAGACGGTGATGGCAAAGCCGTCGATATCCATCTCGCTCTTGACACCGGCCGACTGCACATAGGTCTCGGTGCCGTAGAATTTCTTCATGATGCCCTCGGCCATCGGCGAGCGCACGGCGTTGTGATCGCAGCAAAACAGCACCGATTGCGGCAGCGCCTCGGGCATGTGCTCAGCCCCCGAAATGCAGCACGCAAATCAGGGTAAAGAGGCGGCGCGCGGTGTCGGTATCCACCTCCGCCTTGCCCTCCAGCCGCTCTTCCAGCACCCGCGCGCCCTCGTTGTGGATGCCCCGCCGGGCCATGTCGATGGTCTCGATCTGGGAGGGGGGCATGTTCCTGACGGCGTCGAAATAGCTCTCGCAGATGGCCCAGTAATCCTTGACCACCTGCCGGAACGGCGACAGGGACAGGTGAAACTCCGCCGCCGGCTGACCGGCCTCGGTGCGGATATCGAAAACCAGCCGCTTGTCGCGGATCGCAAGGCCCACCCGGTAGGGGCCATCGGGCACTGCGCGGCCCTCGCGCGCGGGCAGCGCAAAGGAATTCTCCTCGATCAGGTCATACATCGCAACCTTGCGTTCCTGCTCGATCTCGGGCGTGGGCGGCGGCAGGTTGGCGTCGTCGAGGTCGATATGGCAAATGCGGTTCATGGCGTGTTCCCGTTCGGGTCTGTCTGTGGCGTCCCTAGCCCAGAGGTGCGCTGCGGGCAATCTGCGGCGGCAATTGCCGCGCCGAATGCCACCGCGCCGTCACCTGAGTGCCACGCCTGCCCTGCTATGGCCGCAAATCTTGTGCAAAAAGGCATATTGTTGCCCGGTTCGAATGGCATATTGTCCCCGGATCGGGAATAATGACCGGGCCCGCCCCCCTTGACGATCACGGGGGGAGCCATGCGCGGGCAATCAACGAGGCGCAGCAATGCTCGAATTCGAAAACGTCTCCAAATCCTTCTGGACGGGAACACAGCACAAGGTGATCCTCGAGNNACCGGCAAGACGACGCTCATCAACATGATGGCGGGCCTTGAGAAGCCCGACGAGGGCGTGATCCGGCGCGGCTGTCGCATCTCGTTTCCGCTGGGGTTCATGGGGGGCGTGGTCTCGCGCCTCTCGGCCAAGGAAAACGCCCGCTACATCGCCCAGCTTTACGGGATCGACCCCGATTACGTCGAGGCCTATTGCCGCTGGCTCTGCGGTCTGGGCGAGTATTTCGACCAGCCGCTTGGCACCTATTCCTCGGGGATGCGCGCACGGTTCAGCTTTGCGCTGATGCTGGCGCTGGATTTCGACATGTATCTGATCGACGAGGGGATGCCCAGCACGACGGATGTGGAATTCAACCGCAAGGCCGGCGAGATATTGCAGGAGCGGCTGCGCACCACCACCATCATCATCGTGTCCCACGACCCCAAGACGCTTGAAAAATTCGTCAGTTCCGCCGCTGTTCTGATGGGCGGCAAGCTTTACATGTATGATACCTTGGAAGAGGCAAAAGAGCTTTATGACTACGAAACCCAAGGTTAGCAAATTCCGCATCCGCCGCAGCGCGCCCGCCGCCGCCAGCGCCGGGGTATATGGCAATGCCGCCGAGGCGCATCTCGCGGCTGTGCCAGAGGCCATGCCTGACGCGACTCACCACCCCGAGCAGCCCCGCGAGGGCCAGATCGACCAGACCCGCGCCGAAGCGCCGGGCACCAGCATCGACGACATCCGCCGCGAGGGGCTGACGGGGCGCGAATTGCGCATGGCGCGGCGTGTGGCGCAGAAACACGGGCTTGCCCCCACCTCTGATTTCGACGCGGTGCGGCTCTTGCGCGCGCGCGGCATCGACCCGTTCCAGCGCACCACCGTGCTCGAGCTGGTGGCGGGCAAAGGCACCGGTGGCAAGACGCAGGGCGAGGGCCGTGTGCAACTGCCCCAGACCGTGCCCGCGCCGGGCCATAACCTGCCCGCGCCCGAGCAAAGCCCGGCCGCGCGCCGCGCCGCCGAGATCACCGGCATTCAACGCGACATTGCCAAGCGGCGGCGGCGCAAACTCTTGCTTCTGTTCTCGCGGCTTGCGGCCTTCGTGTTCCTGCCCACCTTTCTCGCCGGGTATTATTTCGCGGTTATGGCAACGCCGATGTATGCGTCCAACTCGGCCTTTCTGATCCTGTCGGCGGATGGCGGCGGCAGCGGTGGCAAGGGCGGGCTTGGCGCGCTTTTGCCCAGCCAGTTCGCCACCGGCCAGGACGCCATCGCGACGCAGGAATATCTTGAATCAAAGGATGCGATGCTGCGGCTTGATCGTGAAATGGACTATCGCGGGCATTTCAGCGACCCCGCGATCGACCCGATTCAGCGGCTCGACCCCGAGGCCAGCAACGAAGAGGTCTACAGGCTTTACAAGAAACATGTGAAAATCGGCTATGATCCGATCGAGGGCGTGATGCGCATGGAGGTGATCGCCGCCGATCCCGAAACCAGCCTGCGCTTCAACCAGCAGCTTATCGCCTATGCCGAGGAACGCGTGGACGAGCTGAGCCGCGACAAGCGCAACGACGCTGTCAAGGTCGCCGCCGACAGTCTCGAGCAGGCCAAGGCCGAGCGGCGCGCGGCCCAAGAACGCCTTGTTGCGCTGCAAGAGGGCAGCATCCTCGACCCCGAGGGCGAAATCGCCGGTATCCGCAGCCTCATCAACTCCGTCGAATTGCAGCTTCAGGAGAAAGAGCTTGCGCTCAGCATCCAGCTCAACAACCCGCGCCCCAACAGCGCCAGGGTCGAGGCCCTGCGCAGCGAGATCGCGGTTCTGCGCGCCGAGCTTGGCCGCCAGAAGAACCGCCTGACCGAGGCCACCGCCGGCGAAAGCTCGCTTGCCTCCAAGACCGCCGCGATCCAGATGGCGCAGGCCGATCTTGCGACCGCCGACATGGTGATGCAATCCGCGCTCGAGACCATGCGCATGTCCGAGGTCGAGGCCAACAAGCAGGTGCGCTATCTCACCGTCAGCGCCCGCCCCGTCGCCCCGCAAGAGGCCTCTTATCCCAAGGTCTTCGAGAACACCGTTCTGGCCTTCCTGATCTTTTCTGGTATCTACCTGATGATCTCGCTCACCGCGTCCATCCTTCGCGAACAGGTGTCTTCCTGATATGCAACATGTCGATCTGAACGGCGTGACGCTTGGCAATGACCGGGCGCTCACCCTTATCGCAGGGCCATGCCAGCTCGAATCCGCCGATCACGCCCAGATGATCGCGGGCACCCTGCAAGAGGCGTGCCGCGCGGCGGGGGCGGGGCTGATCTTCAAGGGATCGTTCGACAAGGCCAACCGCACCTCGCTTGCGGGGCGGCGCGGGCTTGGGCTCGACGAAGGGCTGAAGGTGCTGCAATCGGTGAAGGCGGCACTTGGTGTGCCGGTGCTCACGGATGTCCACCTGCCCGATCAATGCGCGCCCGTGGCCGAGGTGGCCGATGTGCTGCAAATCCCCGCCTTCCTGTGCCGCCAGACCGATCTATTGCTCGCGGCGGGCGAGACGGGGGCGGCGATCAACGTGAAAAAAGGCCAGTTTCTGGCACCCTGGGACATGCCAAACGTGGTGGCCAAGATCGAAGCCACCGGCAACCACCGTATCCTCTTGACCGAGCGCGGCACCTCGTTCGGCTACAACACCCTTGTCGCCGATATGCGAAGCCTGCCGCAGATGGCCGCGACCGGCTATCCGGTGGTGATGGACGCCACCCATTCGGTGCAGCAGCCCGGCGGCCGCGGCGGCAGCAGCGGCGGGCAGCGCGAATTCGCCCCCGTCATGGCGCGTGCCGCCGTGGCGCTTGGGGTGGCGGCGGTGTTCATCGAGACGCATGAAGACCCCGACAACGCCCCCTCGGACGGGCCCAACATGATCCCGCTGTCGCAGATGGCCGCGCTCATCGACACGCTGATGGCGTTCGACCGCCTGGCCAAGGCACATCCCATTACTCTCTGACCAAAAACGAGTTTTTCATGACCAAACCGCTTTCGACCGTCACCCCCAACACTTGGGAATTCCTGCGCGATGCGATGATCGCGCCGACGGGGTTTCGCGAGTATGACGCGCGCTGGAAGTATCCCGACGCGATCAACCTTCCCGGCATCACCGCGCTTGGCCTTGGCCTTGGCACGCAGATCCGGGCGCGCGGGATCGCGCCGGTGATCGCGGTCGGCAATGACTATCGCGACTATTCGCTGTCGATCAAGAACGCGCTCATCCTCGGGCTGATGCAGGCAGGCATCCACGTCAAGGATATCGGCCCCGCGCTCTCGCCCATGGCCTATTTCGCGCAATTCCACCTTGATGTGCCTGCTGTGGCGATGGTGACGGCCTCGCATAACCCCAATGGCTGGACCGGCGTCAAGATGGGGTTCGATCGTCCGCTGACGCATGGCCCCGACGAGATGGCAGAGCTTCGCGATATCGTGCTGGAGGGGCGCGGGCAGGCCCATCCGGGCGGATCTTACGAGTTCGTGGCGGGCGTACGAGAGGCCTATCTTGATGATCTGGCGGGCGATTTCCGCATGACGCGCAAGCTGCGCGTGGTCTGCGCCACCGGCAACGGCACGGCGGGGGCCTTTGCGCCCGAGCTCTTCGAGCGCATCGGCGTCGAGGTGATCCCCTCGCATAACCGGCTCGACTACACATTCCCGCATTACAACCCCAACCCCGAAGCCATGGAAATGCTGCATGACATGGCAGCGACGGTGCGCGCCACGGGGGCGGATTTCGCGCTTGGCTTTGACGGCGACGGCGATCGCTGCGGCGTCGTGGATGACGAGGGCGAGGAGATTTTTGCCGACAAGGTGGGCGTCATCATGGCGCGCGACCTGTCGAAGATTTACCCCAATGCGACCTTTGTCGCGGATGTGAAATCGACTGGCCTCTTCGCCTCTGACCCCGAGTTGCGGAAAAACGGCGCGAGGGCCGATTACTGGAAAACCGGGCACAGCCACATGAAGCGCCGCGTCAAGGAACTCGGCGCGCTGGCGGGGTTCGAGAAATCGGGGCATTACTTCTTGGCTGAGCCCATCGGGCGCGGCTATGATTGCGGGCTGCGCGTGGCGGTGGAACTGTGCAAGCTGATGGATCGCAACCCGGATCTGTCCATGTCCGACCTGCGCCGCGCGCTGCCGCAGACCTGGGGCACACCGACGATGTCGCCCTGGTGCGCCGATACCGAGAAATACCAGGTGCTGGAGCGGATCGTGGCGCGGCTGGTGGCGAAGAAGGACGCGGGTGAGCAGATCGCGGGCCGGGCCATCAAGGAGGTGGTGACGGTGAACGGCGCGCGCGTCATTCTCGACAACGGGTCATGGGGGCTTGTGCGGGCATCCTCGAACACGCCAAACCTCGTGGTGGTCTGCGAAAGCAGCGAGAGCGAGGCCGAGATGCGCGCGATCTTTGCCGATATCGACGCGGTGATCCGCACAGAGCCGTCGGTGGGCGATTACGACCAGACGATCTGAGGGCGGGGTGGCCTCACCCCCCGCCAAGCGCCTTGGCCAGTCGCGGCAGGCGCGCCTTTTTCAACAGCGGCCGCATCTCCCACGCGCCTTTTGACAGGTGCCGCGCGCGGGCCAGAACCTCGCCCGCCACGCCCGCCACAAGGCCGGGCTGCGCGCGCCAGATACCGTGCAGGAACCCGTCGGGATCGCCCCGCCACAGCCCCTCTTCGGCCAGCACGGCGCGCGGAAAATCGCGCGTGTTGAGGGTGATGATGCCATCCGCCGAACCCGCGATCGCGGCGGCCAGAACATGGGTGTCGGTGGGATCGGGTAGCCATAGCCGCGCCTCGAGCGACGGCGCATACTCCACCCCTGCCCCCGGCCAGCGCGCCGCCATCAGCGCCGCCTCGGCCTCGGCCTGCGCGGCCCCTTCTGGCCCCAGCCTGCCCGCCGCGTGCCGCCATTCGCCGATGATCCGCGCCGACCAGAGCGGCGTGAACGCCCCCGCCGCCGCCACCCCGAGGAGCATTTCGCGCATCACCGTGGGATAGATCACGCAGGTATCCAGCAGCACCTTCACAGCCGGTAGAACAACGCCTTGAGATAGCCGCTCTCGGCAAGGCTCGGATGGAGCGGATGGTCCGGCCCGGCAAAGCCCGTGTGGATCAGTTGCCCCGCGCGCCCGGCCCGCCCGATGCCACGGGTGCAGGCGGTGCGAAACCGCGAGAGATCGGCGGCGTGCGAGCACGAACAGAGGCCCAGATAGCCCCCCGGCTCCACCAGCGCCGCCGCCAGCCGCGCCACCCGCTCATAGGCGCGCAGGCCCTTTTCCAGCGCCGGTTTCGACGGGGCAAAGGCGGGCGGGTCGCAGATCACCAGATCAAACCGCGCGCCCTCGGCGGCCAGCGCCTCCATCACCTCGAAGGCGTCGCCCCGGCGGGTAGAGAGCCGCGCGGCCACGCCGCTGCGCGCAGCACCCTCGCCCGCCAGATCGAGCGCGGGCTGCGCGCTGTCCACCGCCAGCGCACCCTCCGCGCCGCCGGCAAGCGCGGCCAGCGAAAACCCGCCGACATGGGCAAAGACATCAAGCACCCGCGCGCCCCGCGCCAGCCGCGCGGCAAAGGCATGGTTGGGGCGCTGGTCATAGAAAATCCCGGTCTTCTGCCCACCCAGAAGATCGGCCATATAGGTGGCCCCGTTCATCGGCACCGGCACCGCGCCATCGGGCGCGACCCCCGCCAGAGTGCCGCTTTCGCCGTCCAGACCCTCAAGCGCACGCACCCGCCCCGACGCGTTCTTGAGCACGCAGGCCACGCCGGTCACCGATTGCACCGCCGCCGCCATTTCCGGCAACAGCGCCTCGGCCCAGGCGGCATTGGGCTGGATCACGGCGATATCGCCGAAACGGTCGATCACCACGCCGGGCAGGCCATCGGCCTCGGCATGAACCAGCCGGTAGAACGGTGCCTCATAAAGCCGCGTGCGCAGCGCAAGGGCATGACCGATCCGCGCGGCAAGCCAGTCCCCGTCGATCCGCGCGCGCGTGTCGCGGTCGAGCATCCGCGCCATGATCCGCGATTTCGGGTTGACCGCCACCAGCCCCAGCGGCGCGCGCTCGGCATCCTCCAGCACCGCGATGCTGCCGGGCGGCAACGCACGGGTGCGGCGGTCGGTCACGATCTCGCCCTCGAAAACCCAGGGGCTGCCATGGCGGATGGCGCGGGCCTCGGCCTTGGGGCGCAGGCGGATAACGGGATAGGGGGCGGCTGTCATGCCGCCCCCTTACGCCGTTTCGATTGCCGCGAAAAGCTCAGAGTTGGTTGAGCGCACCGATAAGCCCGGTGGCCTGCGCGCGATAGCCATCGGGGGTGCCCAGCTCGGTGCGGATCACCTCTGCGAGATGCGCGGTGATACGCACCTTTTGCGTGATTCCCTGCCGTTCCGCATCGATCGCGGCCTGCCCGCCCAGCGCCTTGAAATCGGCCTTGACGAACTTGGGCGGCGTCAGCGCCGCGCCGGTCTCGGCGTCACGCAGCGTATAGGTGAACTGGATTGCGTGGACGCCACCGATCGTATAGCGCGCCTTCTCGCTCAGCGCGTGAAAGCGGGTCAGCTCGACATCGAGCACCACCGGCACCGCGCCCTCGGGCAGCCCGGCCACGCCCTGCTCCAGTGCGGTCTTGAGAATCGCCCCCACCTGGGCGTGACGGTCGCCGGGCGCATCCTCGCGCCAGACGATATCGCCGCCGGGCAGGTAGCGGTTGGCCTCCGACACCTTGAGACTGCGCGGCACGCTCACGCGCACCTCGCGCACATCGAGCGGCAGCGCGGCGGCCCGCAGCGCGGGGGCATCGACGGGCGCGTTGCGGGTGGCGGTGTCGATGCTGGCACAGGCCGACAATCCGACCCCGAGCAGCAGCGCGGCGGTGAGTTTGGCAAATCGCATGATCGTCTCCTCGGGCAGAGCCTCTTATCCGGTGTGTAATCTCTACCCGGATTGAGGCTCATTTGAGACAAATGCCGTGCATTACCGCGGCAGGCCCACCCGCCGCGCAGGTCAGTCGCGCGGGCGCGACCGCCAGCCGCCCCGGCGGCGCGGGGCCTCGGCGCGCGCCAGCCCGGCGCGCAGCACGGTGGTCATCGGATGATCCGGGTTGGCGGGCGCGTGGCGCACGATCAGCGCCTCCAGCACGGTGTGCACCTCCTGGCCATCGGGCACCGACAGCGCCCAGTCAAGAAAGATCGAGCGGCATTCGCCCTCGCCGATGCCGTCGATGCGGTAGGCCTCGGCGATCACGCCCCTGGGGTCGATCGGGTCACCGCGCGCCATCGCCTGCTCCCTCCCCGACCGCGCCAAGGCCCGCGTCGATCACCTCGGCGGCGGCGGTGCATGTCTCGCCCAGACGGCGCTCCAGCAGGTCAATGCTTTCCTCCCCGGTCTCGCGCAGCACAAAGGCCACTCCCGCCGCCCCGATCCGGTCCGGCTCAAGCGCCCCGTCGCCCAAAAGCCGCGACACCATCTGCAATTTCCAGCAAAGCGCATATGCCGCCTCGAGCGCTGCGCCGCCCGCGGCATCGAGCCAACCCGAAGCGACAGCCCCGCGCAGCCCCGAGACCACATCACGCGCACCATGACCGGCCAGAAGATTGCCCGCCTGCCCCACAAGCTCCAGATCGAGCAACCGCCCGCGCCCGAGCTTGGCATCCCAGCGGCTCTCGGGCGGCTTGGCCTCGGCCACGCGGGCGCGCATCTCGGCCACGGCGCGCAAGACCTGCCCGCGCGCGCCCTTGTCGGCGATGAGGGCCACGCGAAACGCCTCGATATCGCGCGCCAGCCCCGCCTGCCCGGCGATCACCCGCGCGCGCGTCATCGCCAGATGCTCCCAGGTCCAGGCCTCGCCGGTCTGATAGTCCTGAAAGGCGGGCCAGCTTGTCGCCACCGGCCCCTGATTGCCCGAGGGCCGCAGCCGCATATCCACCTCGTAGAGCCGCCCCTCGGCCATCGGCGCGCTGAGCGCGGTGATAAGCGCCTGCGTGAGCCGCGCATAATAGGGCCGCACCGAAAGCGGCTTTGGCCCGTCAGAGCCCTCGGCCCCGTCGCCATCATAAATCACGATCAGATCGAGATCGGAGCGCGCATGAAGCCGCCCCGCTCCGAGCGAGCCCATGCCCAGCACCGCCGCCCCGCGCCCCGGCGGGGGCCCGTGCTTTTCGGCGAATTGCGTCACCACGCGCGGCCACAGCGCGGTGATCGTCGCTGCGGCCAGATCGGCATACTGCGCGGCGGCCTCGGACGCGCCGACAAGGCCGCGCAGGTGGTGCACGCCCACCCGGAAATGCCATTCCTTGTGCCAGCGCCGCGCCTCGTCGAGCGCGCGCTCGTAATCGGTAAACTGCGCGAGATGCGCGGCCAGATCCCCCTCCAGCACCGCGCGCCCCGGCCAGTCGGCAAAGAAATCGCCCGCGATCACCGCGTCAAAGACACTCGCATTGCGCGACAGGTACTGCGCCAGCGCGGGGGCGGTGGCGACAATATCCACCAGCAGGTCGATCAGATGCGGGTTGGCCTCGAAAAGCGCGAAGACCTGCACCCCCGCAGGCAAGCCCCGCAAAAAGCCATCAAAGGCCAGCAGCGCATCGCCGGGATTGGCCGCGCGCGCCAGCCGCCCGAGGATCTCGGGGCGCAGGCGCTTGAATATCTGCTGCGCGCGCTCGGATCGCAACGCCGCATAGCCGTGCCAGCGCGCGATCACCGCCTCGTCGAATGCCGCCTCCGGCCCCTCCGCCGCCACCGCGCCGCCCGGTGCATCCTGCCGGAAAAAACCCTCGATCAGGTCATGGACCACGCCCACCCTTTCGGTGATCGCGGCGCGCAATGCGGCGGTATCGCAGCCCATGAAGGCGGCCAGCCGCTCAAACTCGGCCTTTGACGCGGGCAACAGGTGGGTCTGGGCATCGCGCAGCATCTGCACGCGGTGCTCGACCTCGCGGTGGTGGCGGTAATTCTGCGTCAGAACCTCCGCCGCCGTCTCTGGCAGCCAGCCCTTTTGCGCCAGCACGGACAGCCCCTCGACGGTGCCGCGCACCCGCAGATCGGGGTCGCGCCCGCCGGCGATAAGCTGCCGGGTCTGGGTGAAAAACTCGATCTCGCGGATGCCGCCGCGCCCCAGCTTGATGTTGTGCCCCGCAAGGCAGAACGCGCCGCCCAGGCCCTTGTGCTCGCGGATGGCCAGCCGCATGTTATGCGCGTCCTCGATCGCCGCGAAATCCAGGTGCTTGCGCCACACGAATGGCCGCAGCGTGGCGATGAACCGCGCGCCGGCCTCAAGATCGCCCGCAGAGGGCCGCGCCTTGATCCAGGCCGCGCGCTCCCATGTGCGCCCAAGGCTCTCGTAATAGGTCTCGGCCGCGGCCATCGCCATGCAGACGGGCGTGACACCGGGATCGGGGCGCAGCCGCAGATCGGTGCGGAACACATAGCCCTCGGCGGTGCGGTCATTAAGCAGCGCCGACATCTTGCGCGTGGCGCGCACCAGGCTGGCGCGCGCCTCATGGAAATCGCCGCGCTCGAACCGGGTCTCGTCAAAAAGGCAGATCAGGTCGATATCGGAACTGTAATTCAGCTCGCGCGCGCCCATCTTGCCCATCGCAAAGATCACCATTCCCGCGCCGGTCGCCAGATCGGCCTCGGTCATGCCCGGCAGCTTGCCGCGCCGTATCTCTGCGCCAAGGGCCGCGCGCAGCGCCAGATCGCAGGCCAGATCGGCGAAATCCGTCAGGTGGCCGGTCACCTCGTCGAGCGACCACGCGCCGCCCAGATCGGCCAGCGCGATCAAAAGCGCCACGCGGCCCTTGGCGCGGCGCAACTCGGTGCCGATTCGGTCGGGGGCCACCTCGCGCAGCCCGGCATGAAGCGCAGAGAGCGCCTCCTCGGGGGCCGCCACCGCGCCCTCAAGCCAGCCGCCCTCGCGCTCGATCAGCGATTTCAGGAACGGGCTGCACCCGCCCGCCCCGGCGATGAGATCGGCCATCGCGCCGCTGGCCCAGGGCGCGTGCGCAAGCGCCATCGCGCCGTCATCGGGGTCGAAGGCGCGCGGAGATCGGGTAAGGCGTTGCTCTAGTGTCATGGCCAGAGTGATACAGGTGCCGCCGGTCTGGTCAATGCCGCGCCCCCGTGAAACAGTGCGAAAAAATCGGAGGATGGAGATGAGCAAGAGCGTTGCCCGCGTGCGCCGTGCCCTCGCCGAAGCGGGGCTGGAGATCGAGCCGGTGGAGCTTGGCCCCGCCACCACCGCGCAAATGGCCGCCGAGCTGCTGGGCTGCGACGTGGCGCAGATCGCCAAATCGGTGATGCTGCGCGACGAGGAAAGCGGCGCGGCGATCCTCTTTGTCACGTCGGGCGCGCGCCGGGTGGACCCGGACGCCGCCAGCGCCGTGGCGGGCGTGCCGCTGGGGCGCGCCGATGCCGCGCTCATCCGCGCGCAGACCGGCTTTGCCATTGGCGGGGTGTCGCCCGTGGGGCACCTGACGCCGCCGCGCGCCTTCTTCGATCCCGCCTTGCTGGGCTTTGCGCAGGTCTGGGCGGCGGCGGGCACGCCGCGCCACCTGTTCGGCATCGCGCCCGCGCGGCTGATGCAGATTTCCGGCGCGATGCGCGCCGATTTCGCCGTCTGACCCCTTGCAATCGGTGCCCCCCTTGCCAAGCTATGGGTCATGATGATGCATGACACATGGGCCCTGCCCGACCCCGAAACGCAGCCCGAGTTCTATGCCGATGTCCCGGCCAAGCGGCTTGTGGCCTTTGTCGTGGATACCGCGATCATCCTCGTGCTGAGCCTTCTGGTGGTGCCCTTCACCGCCTTTACCGGCCTGTTTTTCTTTCCGGTGCTGATGGCGGTGATCGGGTTTGCCTACCGGGTGGTGACGATCGCGCGCGACTCGGCCACATGGGGGATGCGCCTTGTCGCGATCGAGTTTCGCGCCGCCGATGGCCGCCGCTTTGATCTTGGGCTTGCCTTTGCTCATACGCTGGGGCTGACGATTGCCTTTGCGCTGCCGCTGCTACAGGTGGTCTCGGTGGTGCTCATGCTCACCCGCCCGCGCGGCGAGGGATTGAGCGATCTGGTGCTTGGCAGCGTCGCGATCAACCGGCGTGCGGCGATGTGACAGGGCTGTGACGTTCCTCTTGGCGGGCCGTGATATCGTTGTTATCGTTGCCATAGAGGCCAACTGGACACCCGCATGAGACACACGCTTCCCGTAGCGCCGCAATTCTATGTGACGGCACCGCAGCCCTGCCCCTACCTGCCCGGCCGGATGGAGCGCAAGCTCTTTACCGCGCTTCAGGGCGAGGGCGCGCAGCGGCTCAATGACGGGTTGTCGAAACAGGGGTTCCGGCGGTCGCAAAACGTGCTCTACCGCCCGTCCTGCGCCGATTGCGCGGCGTGCCTGTCGGCGCGGATCGACGTGGCGGATTTTGCCCCTTCGCGCACGCAGCGCCGCATCGCGCGGCGCAACGCCGGGCTGGCGCGGCAGATCGCCTCGCCCTGGGCCACCGAGGACCAATACGCGCTTTTTCGCCGCTACCTCGCAAGCCGCCACGCCACGGGCGGCATGGCCGATATGGACGCGTTCGAATTTGCCGCAATGATCGAGGAAACGCCGATCCGCACCCGCGTTGTCGAATATATCGACCCCGAGAGCCGCGCGCTCATCGCCACCTGCCTCTCGGACATCCTCGATGACGGGGTGAGCATGGTCTATTCCTTCTTCGAGCCGGACATGCCGCGGGCCTCGCTTGGCACCTATCTGATCCTCGACCATGTCGAGATCGCGCGCGAAAGCGGCCTGCCATACGTCTATCTCGGCTACTGGGTGCCGGGCAGCGACAAGATGGGCTACAAGGCGGGGTTTTCCGGGCTCGAGGTCCATGCCGGGGGGCGCTGGCAAAAAATGCGCGACCCGGAGGCGTTTCGCGCCCATGCGCACCCGCTGGTCAACGATCCGATTGCCGAGCAGGTGGCCAATATCTCGCTGCCCGATACCCGGCCGGTGCGCCGCCGGGGATAGGCTGCGGCGGAAAGCGGGGCCTGTGCTTCAGCCGCCGGCGCAGCCCTGGATATCGACCGCGTCGCCGGTGCTGAGCACGGTGAACCGCAACGCCCCGCGATCCAGAACGAATCCCCGCCCGTCAACGTGGTAAATGGTTGTGCGCGCGCTGATCCGGTTGCCGCTGCGCGCGGTGTCGGCCTGCGCCACCCACAGATCGGGATCGCCGCTTTCGATCACGACCATCTCGGGCGCGCCGCGTTGCGCCATCTCGATCTCGGCGCGCAATTCCATACCGCCCTCGATCGGTGCCACCCGGCAGCGCACATCGCCCACCCCGGCCTCGTCGGCGGTATAGGGCCGCGCGGCAAGCGCCGCCGCGATTCGCGGATCGCGGTCATCGCCGCTCAAGGGCAGATCAAGGCGCACCTGCGTTTCCACCGGCACGCATATCTCGCTGCACACGCCGATCTCGAGATCCCCCGAGAGCACGACGGGCCGCCCCGCCCGTGCAGGCGTGATCCGCACCGGCAACACCAGCTCATGCGCATAGCCGATGGTGCGCAGCCCGTTGGTGGTGGTCTGCTGCGGTGTCGGCCACAGAATTTCCACGGCGGCGACATTGCGCGAGCCGCGCCAGTCGAATCGCGGCGGGATGCCCGCCTCGCCGGGGGCGCGCCAATAGGTCTTCCACCCCGGTGCAAGCACGAAGCGCAGCGCCGCCATCTGCGAGCCATCGGCCATGCGCCAGCCCGGCAGGATGCTGACCGTGACCATATCGGGGGCCGCGCGCGCAGCGCCCGGCACCACCGCAGAGGCCGCTACAAAGACGAGCGAAAGGAAGAGTTTTGACCACATGCCCCCCAAATGGGCCATTTCGCGATCAAAGCCAACTCACAAACCGGCGAGAATTCCTGCATTCGCGCGCATACGCCGCTTGCACAGCCCGCCCTCGCTCCCCATTCTCTGGGGTATGAACATGCCCCCGCCCCCCTCCACGCCGGTCGATCTGACCGGGCAAATCCTGATCGCGATGCCCGGCATGGGCGATCCGCGCTTTGCCCATGCGGTGATCTATCTTTGCGCCCACAGCCCCGAGGGCGCGATGGGCCTCATCATCAACAAGCCCGCACAGGACATGCGGATGCGCGACCTGCTCGACCACCTGTCGATCACGCCGGGGCCTGCCATGCGCGACCTGCCGGTGCATTTCGGCGGCCCGGTCGAACATGGCCGGGGCTTCGTGCTGCACGATGACGGCTACCGCTCGGATATCGCGACGCTTGGCGTGGCGGCGGGGTTCGGGATGACGGCGACGCTCGACATTCTCGAAGACCTGGCACAGGGCCGCGGCCCGGATCGGGCAATCCTCGCGCTGGGCTATGCCGGCTGGGGGCCCTATCAGCTCGAATCCGAGATCGCGCAAAATGGCTGGCTCACCTGCGAGGCCGATGCCGGGCTGGTCTTCGATACCGCTGACAGCGACAAATGGGAGGCGGCGCTGTCGCGGCTCGGGATCTCGTCGCTGACGCTCTCGGCAGAGGCAGGCCACGCCTGACCGCGCGAGAGCGCGCGCTCTGGCCAGGCACGCGGGCAGGCAGGCCAGACTTGGTGCCATGTTGCGCCCTGCCCCCCGCCTGCTTTCGGGCTGGCGCAAGGCCTTCCACGACAAGCGCGCACGCTACGGGATTCGCCCCGAGATGACCGCCGCCAGTGTTCGCCCCCTGACAGATATTGCCCGATGATGTTCCGGCCCGCCAAGCCGGGCCTCACGTCGCGACCTCAGCATCCGGGGCCAGCCTGAAAACCCGGTGCGCATCAACCCACACACATCGCGAAGGAAGCTCAAATCTTCATCCTCTTGAAAATCCGCTCCGGAATGTTCCGGATGATCAGCATGATCAGGCGCCAGATCGGGCGCACGTAGATCACGTCCTTCTTGCGTTCGACCGCGCGCGCGATGGCCTCGGCCACTTCGCCCGGTTCGGCCGTGAGCCTGGCTGGCAGGTCCATGCCTTCGGTCATCTGCGTTGCGACAAAGCCCGGCAGCACGGTCACGACGTGAACGCCGCGTGTCGCAAGGCGGTTACGCAAGCCCGAGAGGAACGCTGTAAAGCCTGCCTTGGCGGAGCCGTAGACATAGTTCGTGGCCCTGCCGCGGTCGCCTGCGACCGAGCTGATGCCGACGATGCTGCCATTGCCACGCTCTTCGAAATGGTTTGCCAGGATTGCCAGAATGCTGGCCGGTCCTTCGTAGTTGCTCCGCATGACGCGGGCCGCCGCCGCAAGGTCGCGCTCGTTATCCGCTTGTTGCCCCATAAGCCCGACAGCACAGACCGCGATCTGCGGCAGTTCGGGAAGTGCCGCAACAAAGGCTTCGTGCGTGTCCACAGCCAGCGCATCGAATTCATGCAGGCTGACCGACACCCCGTAGCGCAACCCCATGTCAGTCTTGTCAGACTCAAGGGCCGGGGCGTTTCGGGCAGCAAGCTGGATCGGATGGCCAATCGCGGCGAACTTGTGTGCCACAGCTTTGCCGATATCCGACCGGGCTCCGAGAATGAGAACGGGGGGTTTTGTCACAGGGCCAGCCTTTCGGATTGGGCCGATCTGAACCGGCTTGTATACCCATGGCTGTCGCGGTGGGCGTGGAAATCAGCGGCGCGCGTGTCTGATGCACTGAGCGTTGCAGCGCTCATCCGGCTGTCCTTCGCGAGGTAGAAGCGGCCGCCATGTGCGATCGTGATCCGGTCGAGCCGCTCCAGCAGCGCGAGGGTCTTGGGCGATACCGGGAAATCGAGCGCCAGCGTGTAACCCTCCATCGGGAAGGAAAAGGCGCTGTCTTGTTTGCCGAAGCGCTTGAGAACGGCAAGGAAGGACCCGGACCCGGTCTTTGCGATCTCGGCCAGGAGACCCCTGAGACCGGATTCGGAATTGTCCAGCGGCAAGGCGCATTGAAACTGCGCAAAGCCCTTGCGCCCGTAGATCCGGTTCCACCCCAGGATGGCATCGAGCGGATAGAAGTAGCTGTCCCAGTCCACCAGTCGCGTGCCGGTCTTGCGTGCTCCAGCCCGGTAGTAGAGGGCGTTGAAGGCGCGCACCGTCAGACCGTTCAGCGCGAAAGCCGGGAAATCAATCGGGACCGAAAGCTTTCGTTTGGGCTTGATCCGCAAGGGCATCTGCGCCTGCTGCGGTGACAGATCGGCACGGGCCGCGTGCTCTCCGAGCACTACAAGTGAGCGCCCGAGATTGGCACCGGTGCCGAGGCAATCAATCCAGGCCACCGAATAGGTCGCGTCCTGCGTCTCCTCAAAGGCGGACATCGCTGTCTCGAGATCGGGTGCCGCGATGGTCGTCTGGCGGATCCAGCCGGTTTCGACCGGCCGCAGACGAATTGCGGCGCGCAGGATGATACCGGTCAGCCCCATGCCGCCCAGAGTATGGTCGAACAGGGCTGCATCCTCCGTCGCGGAGCAGCGACGCACCGCACCATCTGGCCCCATGACATCGATCCAGTCGACGCAGCTTCGGAAGCTTCCGTCCTTGTGGTGGTTCTTGCCGTGAACGTCTGCCGCGATGGCACCGCCCAGCGTCACGAATTTCGTCCCCGGCGTGACCATCGGGAACCAGCCGCGCGGCAGGAAGGCGGTGATGATATCGCCAATCAGCACCCCGGCCTCTGCGGCCAGCAGACCCGAGGCAGGATCAAAGGCGATCATCCGGTTGAGGTATCGCGTCTCGATGGTGGCAGACGTGTTGATGGCGCTATCGCCATAGGCGCGGCCATTGCCGCGGGCGATGAGGTGCGGCTCGGAGAGGAGCAGATCCCGCAGCGCGTCCACGCTGCGCGGCCGATGCGTCCGTGCCTCGAGCACCGGATATCGCCCCCATCCCGACAGCTTCATGCCGAGGCCGCCAATTGCCGGTCGGTGAACACAAACCGCCGATCGAGGTTGTATTTCACGACATAGCCCACCGAGAGCCCCAGGATCGCTCCTGTCTCGCGCATCATCTCCGTCTGCCAGATCAGCCAGAAGGCCGTTTCCGTGCCCCAGAAGATCGCCGTCGTGATCAGCCCCATGGCCGTGTAGAGCGAAAATTTCCGGCTGTGGTTCTTCACGCCGGCCTCAAGGTCATGGAAGATCCAACGCTTGTCCAGGGCATATTTGATCACGAGGCCGACAATGGTTCCCGCGCCCACGGCAGCCGCGAAATAACCACCACTCTCCCCGAATTGCAGGATCAAGCGCTGGCTGGCGAGGTTGGCGATCGTCGCCACGACTGCGAAGGCGGCGTATCTCAGGATGAGCGTCGGTAGCGTCATGCCAGCGCCCCCCCGAGCACAAAACCCAGAATAATCAGCAGGCATATCTGGCTGGTCCGGTCTTTTGCCGCGTAAACGACCGGGTCGTCAAGCATCTGGCCGCGGTGCGCAACCATCACGGTCCGGGTGATCCAGTAAAGCAGGACGGCGCAGACGCCCCACAGGGCTTGGGGATGGGCGTAGAGTTCGACCACCGCGGGCGAATTGACATAGAGCGTCATCACCAGCACGGAGACATAGCCAGCCCCGATCGCGATCATCGAGATGATTGGCAGGTCATCCACATCGTAGCCGCGCCCGCTGGCCTTGAGATTGCCACGTCCGGCGCTGTCGGTCAGTTCGGCCTGGCGCTTGACCGCAGCCAGGGACAGGAAGAAAAACACCGAAAAGGCAAGCAGCCAGACCGATAGCGGAATCCCGGTGGCAACGCCGCCCGCGACGATCCGGGCCGTGTAGAGCCCGGCCAGCACGCAGATGTCGATGACGATCCGGCGTTTGAGATGCAGCGAATAGGCCGTGGTCATCAGATAATAGGCCACCATTGTCAGCAGGAATGACGGGCTGATGCTGATCGCCAGCAGGGCTCCGAGGATCAGCAGCCCTGCCGCCATCCATGTGCCGTGGGCAATCGGAATGCTGCCAGAAGCAAAGGGCCGCAGTCTCTTGCGCGGGTGCGCGCGGTCGGCAGCGAGATCAAGAAGGTCGTTCAGCACATAGACGCTCGACGCGACCAGGCAGAAGCAGACGAAGGCGAGCAACGACAGAAGGAAGGTCTGACTGTCCAGATGATGCGCTGTCAGCATGGGCAAGAAGACAAGCGCGTTTTTCAGCCACTGATGGGGTCGCAACGCCTTGATGTAGGGCTTGACCGATTTGGTATCGGTCACCAGATGCTCGACGCGATCGCAGACGCGCTCGACCTCGCGGCGCAGCGCGTCAGGCGCGTTGACGGTAATCGCCCTGGCCGCCCGCTCCCAGACCGGCAGATCGGCCTTGGCATCGCCCATATAGGCGAACCCCTTCGATCCGAAGCGCTCTTCCAGAAACTGCCCTTTGCGTTTGCCCTTCAGGTTCACTTTGCCATCAGAGCCGTGAACCTCGTCAAAGATGCCCAGATGCGCTGCGATCGCGGCGGCAAAATCGCGGTCACTGGCTGTGACGAGAGCCGTCTTTCCTCCAGATGCGCGCCACTCTTGCACGAACGCGATCACCTTGGGATCGTAGGGGAGAGTGGCCGCCTCGACAGCCGAAGCCGCGGCAAGATGGCGCTTGAGGGATGCCCGGCCGCCAGTCAGCGCAGCAACAGAAAGGAACGGGCTGCGCCAGTCCCGGCCGAAGGCCGACCAGAAACTCTCGAGGAGCATGTCGCTGCGCAGCAGCGTCCCGTCCAGATCAACGACGAGGATTTCACGGGGCTTCAAAGACAACGATACTCCGCTGCTCGATACGGAACTGGTCTGGGCTCCGTGTTGGATATCTTCCCTCATAGCAACAAGACATAGCAACAAGACCTTGGACACGCCAGCCGACTTTGTCCCGATGCTTGGGGGGGAATGCGCCCCCAATGGTATCTTCCTGATACCTTCACTTGGTGCCTGTTGACGTTTGCCTCAATCGAATGAGTGTTGCCGCGATGGCGATGAACGTCAACAGACCCTAGTAAAGCCCGCCGGAACTCATCGAGCCGAATGTCGCCTTGTCGCCCACCTGCTTGGTCTCGCCGGTGGCGGTGGTCACATCCTGCACCGCCTCGCGCTCTCCGGGCTGGTAGAAATCGAGATCGTCGCCCATCGCGAATCCACCGTCCAAGCTCACACCAAAGACCGGCTCCTCGCCGTCGCGGAAATATTCGGCCACCACATGCGGGCCCTCCTCGTCATCGCCAAGGCGCGCGCCGGTGAAGCGGTCGATCTTGATGAATTGCCCGCCGGGGGGCACCTCGAACGGGCCGCCGCCGAATTTCTCGACCGCCTGCGTCATGAATTCCTGAAACACCGGCCCGCACAGGGACGCGCCATAGGCCCCGCGACCAAGGCCCCGCGGCTGGTCATGGCCGATGTAACAGCCCGCCGCGATATTGCTGGTAAAGCCGATGAACCACACGTCGCGNNTTCATCATCGAGGTAAGCTGATAGGCGGTGATCGCATCCATCACCCGGTCGCGATCCGACACGATGCGCGGGCCGCGCCCCTCGGGCAGATAGGCATCGTTGCAATCCACGCAGGTCCGCGTGTCCTGCCGGTAGATCGTGCGGCCATAGCGGTCCTGCACCCGGTCAACAAGGCTCGGGCGCACCCGCTCGCCGCCATTGGCGAACATCGCATAGGCCGCCACCATGTTGTAAAGCGTCGTCTCCTCCGACCCCAGCGAATTGGCCAGATAGGTGCCCATGTTCTCATAGACGCCGAAACGCTCGGCATAGCTTGCGACGATATCCATGCCGACCTCACGGGCAAGGCGGATGGTCATCAGGTTGCGCGATTGCTCGATCCCGGTGCGCAGCGGCGTCGGCCCGTAGAACTTGTTGGACGAGTTGCGCGGCCGCCAAAGCCCCTGCGGCGTGTCGATCTCGATGGGGGCGTCGATGATGATCGTGGCGGGCGAATAGCCGCTGTCGAGCGCTGCCGCATAGACGAAGGGCTTGAAGCTCGATCCCGGCTGGCGCATCGCCTGCGTGGCGCGGTTGAACACCGAATCCTGGTAGGAAAACCCGCCCTGCATGGCGATCACCCGGCCGGTATTGACATCCATCGCCATGAACCCGCCCTGCACCTCGGGCACCTGCCGCAGGCTCCAATGGGCGAATGTGCCATCCTTGGTGACGGCGCGGACATGCACCACCTCGCCGCGGGCAAAGGTCTCGCCGAAATCGCCGGACAGCCATTTGATATCGCTGCGCGGCACCTCCTGCACGCCCGCGATCCCCTCGATTCCGATGCGCATGGCCTGATCGCCGGTTTCCAGCACCACCGCCGGATACCACTGCCCGTCCAGGTCGATATCGCGCGCGATGCGCAACTCCGCCAGCGCCGCCTGCCAGTCGGCCTCGGCCCCGAGCGCCTCCTCGGGCAGCACCAGCCCGGTGCCGCGCCAGCGCCCCTGCCCGCGATCATAGGCCTCGAGCTGGCGGCGCAGGGCGCGCGCGGCGACCTGCTGCATCTGCGGGTCGATCGTGGCGCGCACGGCCAAACCGCCGGCAAAGAACTCGGTCTCGCCGAACACCCCGCTCAACTGCCGCCGGATTTCATCGGTGAAATAGTCGCGCGGCGGCAACTCGGCGCTGAACGGTGCGAAATCGCCATTCTGGACCGAGCGCAGCGGCATGTCGCGCTCGGCGAGATAGGCCGCCTCGTCGAGATAGCCGTTCTCCCACATCTCGCGCAGCACGAAATTGCGGCGGGCAAGCAGACGTTCGCGCTCGCGCACCGGGTGATAATCGCTCGGCGCCTTGGGCATGGAGGCCAGCATCGCCGCCTCGTGCGGCGCGAGATCGCGCAGCGACTTGTTGAAATAGGTCTGCGCGGCGGCGGTCACACCATAGCTGTTCTGGCCAAGGAAAATCTCGTTGAGGTAAAGCTCGAGGATATCCTCCTTGCTCAGCGTCTCCTCGATGCGGGTGGCAAGGATGATCTCCTTGATCTTGCGCTCCATCTGCCGGTCGCCCGAGAGCAGGAAATTCTTCATCACCTGCTGCGTGATGGTCGAGGCCCCGCGCACGCTTTGCCCGCGCGTTTGAACCGCCTCGTAAAGCGCTGCGGCAATGCCCATCGCATCAAATCCGCCGTGGCTATAGAAATTCTTGTCCTCGGCGCTGATGAAGGCCTGTTTTACCAGATCGGGGATATCCTCGGCGGGGGTGAACAGGCGGCGCTCGCGGGCGAACTCGTCGATGATGCGCCCCTCGGCGGAATAGATCCGGCTGATCGTGGGGGGGGTGTAGGTGGCCAGGCTCTCGTGGCTCGGCAGGTCCTTGCCATAGATATGCAGCACCGCCCCGATGGACAGCCCGCAGATCATGACCAAGAGGGTCATCAGGCTGAACACGGTGCCCAGAAGGCTCAGAACAGGACGCAGCACGGATCGCTCCCTTCAAGAGATGCGCCCGATATAGGGATGATCGGGGCCACGGTCAAAACCAAAGCCGGGGCACGGGGGCGGGTTTTCGCGCGCGCCCTCATTGCCGCGCCAGCCCTGCACGCGCGCGATCGGACGCGTGCCACTGCTCCAGCCCCGCGCGCAGCGCCGCCACCAGCCCCGCGCGCCACTCCGGGTCACTCAGGTTGCGCCGGTCGCGCGCATCCGAGAGAAACCCCGTCTCGACCAGAACCGAGGGGATATCGGCGGCCTTGAGCACGGAAAACCCGGCCCGGCGCAAGGGTCGGCCCAGAACCGGGATGCCGCGCGCGGCAAAACTTTCGAGCAGCGTGCCGGCCAGCGCCTCGGCGCGCGGCAGCGTCTCGAGCCGCGCCAGATCCATCAGCACACCGGCAATGACGTCGTCGCTGTCGCTCAGATCCACCCCCGCCAACAGGTCGGCGCGGTCGTGGCGCTCGGCCAGCGCCGCGCTTGCGGCATCCGAGGCGGTCTTTGACAGGGTATAGACAGACGCGCCCCGCGCGCGCGCATCCGACAGCGCATCGGCATGAAGCGAGATGAACACATCCGCCCCCACCTCATGCGCCAGCGCGACGCGGCGCTCGAGGCTGACAAATTCGTCGCCCTCGCGCGTGAGCCACACCCGAAAGCCGCCCGCGCGCACAAGCGCGTCGCGCAATTCCCGCGCCAGCACCAGCATCAGCGTCTTCTCGTCAAGCCCCTCCACCTCGGCACCGGGGTCGATACCACCGTGGCCGGGGTCGATCATCACCCGCAGCACCCCATCCGCGTCACTCGGGACGACGGCGTCGGTAGCCGCAGGCGGGTCCGGGTCCCAGCCGGGGATGTCGGGCACACCCGCGGCGGCGGCAAAGCGCTCGGGCGCGCCGCGCCCCAGCCGCACCCGCAGCACCGCCGCGCCGCTCTCGGGATCGACCGTCAGCCCGGCCTCGTCGAGCGGGTATGGCCCGGCAAGATCCACCACCATCCGCGACCAGCCGGGCCGGATCTGCCCCATGCGCAGGCCGCGCACCCGCTCTGTCGCGACGATACCGGCGGCCTCAGCGCCGCGCCAGTCCACCTCGCGGAAATCGAGCACCAGACGCGGCGGCCCGTCAAGCGTGAACACCCGCCACGGCACCCCCTGCGACAGCGCGAGCCGCAGCACCACCCCGGCACCGTCGCGGGTGATCGTGCTCGCCCCTGCCTCAAACCGCGCCAGCGCGGAAAATCCCGCGCCCTCGGCCCGCGCCGCCCCTGCAAGGGCCAGCGCGACCAGCACGGCCAGCCCTGTCCGAACCAAACTGCTCATCCGCCGGTCTCCGGTCTCTGGACGCCACGATAGCGCCAACGGGCGGCCCGCAACAGCCCCCGCCCGCATTTCATCTTGCCATAAATACTCAAATCCCCCGCGCGCGACGGCCCGCGCCCGGATCAGGGGCAGAACAGGTCGTTGAACACCGCAAACAGCATCAGCGACAGGATCAGCGTCAGCCCCACGCTCATCATCACCCGCAGCGCGCGCTCGCTCGGCGGGCGGCCCGCGACGGCCTCGTAGGCGTAAAACACCAGATGCCCGCCATCGAGCACCGGCACCGGGAAGAGATTGAGAAGCCCCACCGCCGTCGAGAGCACCGCGATGAACCAGATGAAGCTCTGCGCGCCCTGACTTGCCATCGCGCCCGAAACCTCGGCGATGCCGATGGGGCCGGACATGTTGCAGGAGCTGATCGCCCCGGTAACCATGTGATACAGCCCCGAAAGCGAGCTTTCGATGATCGCCCAGGTCTGTGCCACAGCCTGGCCAAGCGCCTCGGCGGGCCCGAGCGCCACGGTCGCAGGCTCGAACGCCATCGCGCCCGCCACGCCGATCCGCCACTCGGTGCGAAAGCCGCCCCCGGGTTGCGGCTCGTCCACCCGGCGCGGCACCAGCGTGAGGGCAAGCCTGCCCTCCTCGCCCGGCCGCCACACCTCGAGCGCCAGCGGCGCGCCGTTCGAGGTTTCGACGATCTCCCTCAACTGTGAAAAGGCCACCACCGGGCGGTCGTTCACGGCGGTAATCACGTCGCCCGCCTTGAGGCCCGCGTCAAACGCCGCCGATTGCGGCGACAGCCCCCCCACCAGCGGCGGCATGAGCTGCGGCCCCGGCACGCTCAGCCGCGCGCCCTCGCGCCGCACGGTGTAGTCAAGCAGCGGCGTGGCAGGCAGCGCGTCGAGGAAATCGTCATAGGCCTCGCCCGCCTCGCGGTCGGGCAGGGCCATGCCCGCGATGGCGAGGATCTCGTCGCCTTCGCGCAGCGCCACCCCCTCCACCGGCAGGGGCGTGAGCGCGCCCACGGTCAGCGGCTCGGCGGTCTTGCCGCCCGCCATCATCACGGCGGTGAAAATCACGATCGACAGGATGAAATTGAACACCGGCCCCGCCGCCACCGTTGCCGTGCGCGCCCAGAGCGGCGCGCCGTGCATGGTCTGGCGCAGGCGTTCCTCGGGCATCGCGGCCATGGCGGCCCCGTCCTTGCCGCTCGCGGCATCGGCATCGCCCAGAAATTTCACATAGCCGCCAAAGGGCAGCGCCGCCAGTTGCCAGCGCGTGCCGTGCCGGTCGCGGCGCGAGAACAGCACCGGGCCAAAGCCGAGCGAGAACACCTCGGCCTTGATCCCCGACCAGCGCCCGACGATGTAATGGCCGTATTCATGCACCGCCACGATCACCGAAAGCGCCACCACGAAGGCCAGTATCGTCATGAAAAGACTGCCGAATTGCGGCAGAAGCATACCCAGATCCACGCCTTACCCCTGTTGTTTGATGTCGCGCGCCACCGCGTCGGCGCACTCTCTTGCCAGATGGTCCACATGCGCCACCCGATCAAGGGTCAGATCGCCGCCCGCCGCATCCGGCCCCGCCAGCAGCCGCTCCAGCACCGCCTCCACCAGCGGTGCCATGTCCAGAAACCCGATCCGCCCGGCGATGAAATGATCGAGCGCGCGCTCCTTGGCGGCGTTGAAGATCGCGCCGGCCAGCCCGCCCTCCTCCATCACCACCCGCGCCAGCCGCAGCGCGGGCGCGCGGGCCTCGTCGGGGGCGCGGAATTCCAGCACCCCCGCGGCGGCGAGATCAAGCGCCGCCACCGGCAGCGCGCGCCGCTCGGGCCAGTGCAGCGCATAGCCAATGGCATGGCGCATGTCGGGCGGGCCGACATGCGCCATCAGTGCGCCATCGTTGAAGCCCACCAGCGCATGCACCAGCGATTGCGGATGGATCAGCACCTCGATCTGCGCGGGCGTGAGGCCAAAGAATTCGCGCGCCTCGATCATTTCCAGCGCCTTGTTGAACATCGAGGCCGAATCGATGGTGATACGCTGCCCCATGTCCCAGTTGGGATGCGATGAGGCCTCGGCCACCGTGGCCTGCGCCAGCCGCTCCAGCGGCCAGTCGCGGAACGCGCCGCCCGAGGCGGTGATGATGACGCGGGTGACGGTGCTCATCTCCTCGCCCACGAGGGCCTGGAAAATCGCCGAATGCTCGCTGTCTACGGGCAGGATGCGCGCACCTGACGCGCGGGCCGCCGCCATCACCAGCGGCCCGGCAGTGACCAGCGATTCCTTGTTGGCAAGCGCCAGCGTCGCGCCCTGTTCCAGCGCCGCCAGCCCCGGTGCCAGCCCCGCCGCGCCGACAATGGCCGACATCACCCAATCGGCGGGCCGCGCCGCCGCCTCGATCAGCGCCGCGCGCCCCGCCGCCGCCGCCACGCCCGATCCCGCCAGCGCCGCGCGCAGATCACCCAGCCGCGCGGCATCCGCCGTCACCGCCACATCGGCGCGCAACTCCCGCGCATCGCGCGCCAGTTGCGCGATATTCGCGCCGCCGGTGAGCGCCACCACGTCATAGGCGTCGCGGTCACGCCGGATGAGGTCGATGGTGCTTTGCCCGACAGAGCCGGTCGCCCCGAGGATACTTATCCGCCGCATCGCTCAGACCAGCCCGAACGCGCGCAAAAGGCCCACCGCCAGCGCCGCGCCCAGCATCGCGTCGAACCGGTCGAACACGCCGCCATGACCGGGGATGAGGTTTGAGCTGTCCTTCACGCCCTGCATCCGCTTGACCGCGCTTTCGGCGATATCTCCCATCTGCCCGGCAAAGCCCACGGCGACCGACAGCGCGATCAGCCCCGCGCCCGCGCCGAGCGGCCCGGCAAAGACCGCGCCCACAAGGCCCGCGCCGACCCATCCCGCCGCCGTGCCCGACCATGTTTTCTTCGGGCTGATGCGCGGCCAGAATTTCGGGCCGCCAAGCGCCTTGCCCGCGAAATAGCCCGCCACGTCCGACGCGATCACCACCAGCACCAGCCACAGCACCCACAAAAGCCCCGCATCGCTGCGCAACACGCCGATCACCCAGGCCCCGATGAGCGCCCAGAGCGCCAGCGCGGCAAAGGGCGCGCGCGCGCGCGGCACCGTCTCGGCCGCGACCAGCACCGCCGCCACCAACAGCGGCAGCACGAAAAGCCCCGGCAGCCACAGCGCCAGCGCCAGCGCCACGGCACCGGCGATCCCTGCGCGCTCCGGCGCGTTTGAGGCGAAAAGCCGCGCCGCCTCCCATGTCAGAAGCCCGCCCAGCACGCAGACCAGCGCGGCAAAGATCAGCCCCCCCGCCCAGATCGCGCCCGCGCCCACGGCAGCCATCGCCACGCCAGAGGCCGCGCGCGGGGCCAGATCGGACCAGCGCGCCCCCGCGCTCATGCGCCCACCGCGCCGAAGCGGCGATCACGCGCGCCGTATTGCGCCAGCAGCCGGGCGAATATCTCGGGGGTGAAATCGGGCCAGAGCGTGTCGATGAATTCGTATTCCGCATAGGCCGATTGCCAGAGCAGGAAATTCGAGATGCGCGCCTCACCGCTGGTGCGGATCACCAGATCGGGATCGGGCAGCACGCGGGTATCAAGGTAACGCGGCAGGGTCTGCTCGTCCACCGTTTCGGGATCGAGCCGCCCTGCGGCCACATCGCACGCCAGAAGGCGCATGGCGCGCGCCACCTCGTCGCGACCGCCGTAATTGATCGCGATGGTGAGGTTGAGCCGCGTGCAATGCGCGGTTATTTCCTCGGCCTCGCTCATCAGCGCGCGCAGCCCCGGCTCCAGCCGAAAGCGGTCACCGATAAAGCGCACGCGCACATCCTCGCGCACGAATTCCTGCATTTCCTTCATGATATAGCGGCGAAAGAGGTTCATCAGCCCCGCCACCTCGGTCTGTGTGCGCTTCCAGTTCTCGGTGGAAAAGGCAAAAATCGTCAGATATTCCACCCCCAGATCGGGGCAGGCGGCGACAATCTCGCGCACCCGGCGCGCGCCCGCGTGATGACCGAAAAGCCGTGGCCGCCCGCGCTTCTGCGCCCAGCGGCCATTGCCATCCATGATGATCGCCACATGGCGCGGCCCGCTTGTCAGGGCACCGGTTGCGGCCATGCGCGCCTCCTGTCTCATCAGACCTGCATGATCTCGGCTTGCTTGTGCTCAAGCGCCTCATCGACCAGCTTGACGAATTTGTCGGTCAGCTCCTGCACCGCCGTTTCCCAGAATTTCTGGTCATCTTCTGACATGCCGTCGGCCTTGGCCTTCTTGATCTTGTCCATGCCGTCGCGGCGCACGTTGCGCACCGCCACGCGGGCGTGCTCGGCATAATGCGAGGCAACCTTGGTCAGCTCGCGGCGGCGCTCCTCGTTCAGTTCGGGGATGGGCAGCATGATGATCGGGCCGTTGGTCTGCGGGTTGATCCCGAGACCGCTTTCGCGGATCGCCTTTTCCACCTTGTTGACAAGGCTCTTGTCCCAGACATTGATCGTGACCATCCGCGGCTCGGGCACGTTGACGGTGCCCACCTGGTTGATCGGGGTCATCTGGCCATAGGCTTCGACCATCACCGGCTCCAGCATCGAGGCCGAGGCACGGCCCGTGCGCAGCGAGGCGAATTCTGTCTTGAGCGCGGCCATCGCGCCCTGCATCCGGCGCTCGAGGTCGTCGAGGTCTATCTCTATGTCGTCGGCCATTGTCGTTCCCATGTCATTGTCGCGCGCTGTCGGCCCTGTTTAACCTCAGGCGTGCACGGTTGTATAGGTGCCCTCGCCCGAGACAATACCGCGAAAGCCGCCCGGCTCGTCGAGGGAAAACACGATGATCGGCAGGTTGTTGTCACGCGCCAGCGCGATCGCGCTGGCATCCATCACGCCCAGATGCTGCGCCAGCACCTCGTCATAGCTCACCCGGTCATAGCGTTTTGCATCGGCGTGTTTCACCGGATCCTTGTCATAGACGCCATCCACCTTGGTGCCCTTGAAGATCGCCTGACAGGCCATTTCATTGGCGCGCAGCGTGGCCGCCGTGTCGGTGGTGAAATAGGGGTTACCGGTGCCTGCGGCGAAAATGCAGATGCGCTTTTTCTCGAGATGGCGCACGGCGCGGCGGCGGATATAGGGCTCTGCCACCTCGTCCATGCGGATGGCGGTGATGACGCGGCAGAACGCGCCCATGCGCTCGAGCGCCGATTGCATGGCGAGCGCGTTCATCACCGTGGCCAGCATCCCCATGTAATCGGCGGTGGTGCGCTCCATCCCCTGCGCGCTGCCTTGCAGGCCGCGAAAGATATTGCCGCCGCCGATCACCATGCAGATTTCCACGCCCATGTCGTGAACCGATTTCACTTCCTGCGCGATTCGCTCGACGGTGGGCGGATGCAGGCCATAGCCCTGATCGCCCATCAGCGCCTCGCCGGATATCTTGAGCATCACGCGGTCAAACCGGGGCTTCTGGGTGTCGGGGGGGGTCATGGGCGCTCTCCGCGGCTGCTCTCGTGAACTTGCGCGCAAACTGTCGCAAATGGGCGGCGGGTGCAATCGCCGATAGCGCGCGCCCTCGCCAATCGCGCGCCCTTCGGCTATGCCCGCGCCATGATCGACCTTGATGCCATCGACCCGGCGCGCCCGGTGCTGATCGCCGGGCCCACCGCCAGCGGCAAATCTGCGCTGGCGCTGGCCATCGCGCGCGCCCAGGGCGGCGTGATCGTGAATGCCGACGCGCTTCAGGTCTATGCCAACTGGCGCATCCTGTCGGCGCGCCCCACCCCCGAGGACGAGGCCGCAGCACCGCACCGGCTCTATGGTCATGTTGCCCCGGACCGGGCGTATTCCGTCGGCCACTGGCTGCGCGAGGTGGCGCCTCTGCTCGGGGCCGGGCCGCGCCCGATCATCGTGGGTGGCACCGGGCTTTATTTCTCGGCGCTGACCGAGGGGCTGGCCGAGATACCGCCCACCCCGCCCGCGATTCGCGCCGAGGCCGACCGGCTGCCGCCCGCAGACCTTCTGGACGCGCTCGACCCTGCGACGCGCGCGCGCATCGACACGCGCAATCCCCGCCGGGTGCAGCGCGCCTGGGAGGTCTGGGCCACCACCGGGCGCGGGCTGGCCGCATGGCAGGACGCCACGCCGCCGCCGCTTCTGCCGCTCGGGGCCTGCACGGCGCTTGTGGTCGAAGCCCCGAAACACTGGCTCACCCCGCGTATCGCGCGCCGGTTCGATGCCATGCTCGGCTCGGGCGCGCTCGACGAGGCGCGGGCCAATCTCAAGGGATGGGACGCCGCGCGCCCCGCCTCGCAGGCCATCGGCGCGCCGGACCTCATCGCCCATCTGCGTGGAGAGATGACGCTCGCCGAGGCCCGCGAAGCCGCGATCATCGCCACGCGTCAATACGCCAAGCGACAGCGGACATGGTTTCGCGCGCGGATGCGGCATTGGCAGGCGGTGGCGGCAGAGGCGCTCTGAAGCTCTGAGCTCTCAGCAGCCCCTGCGCCAAAACACGGTCACCAGCGTGCGCCAGAACACGTAAAGATCAAGCCGGAGGCTCATCTCATCGACATAACGCAGATCCAGCGCGACCTTGCGGCGCGTGCCCTCGGTGCAATCGACATAGCCAAGATCGGTCTGCGCCAGCCCGCTGATGCCGGGGCGCACATCGTGGCGGCGGCGATAGCCGGGCACGCTGCGCACATAACGCCGCGCGTGGTGGAAATAATCCGGGCGCGGGCCGATCAGGCTCATGTCGCCGCGCAGCACGTTGAGGATTTGCGGCAGCTCATCAATCCGGCTGCGCCGCATGATCCGCCCCAGCGGGGTGATCCGGTCATGCTCGAGCGGGTCCTCGGCGCTGCGCGTGATGCGCGCGGCCGGCGTCATGGTGCGGAACTTGATGGCGGTGAACGCACGGCATCCACGGCCCATCCGGGGCTGCATGTAAAACAGCGGGCCGGGATTGAAAAACGGGTTGAGCACCAGCAGCAGCATCGCGACCACGACGAGCAAGGGCAGCAAAACCAGGCTCATCGCGACATCGAAGACCGGTTTTCCCCAGCGGCGGTAGACCTTGCCGAACCGCCTGGGTCGTGCGACGGGGCGCGGCCGGTCGATTTCTACAATCTCGTACTTCAACTACACGTCCCCCGGACATCGCGACCAATACGGCACATCACGATTTCAGCATCTTCATCTTCGGTTTCATCCTACCACCTTACAGCCACCCCGGAAAGAGAGTTCCCTCTTAAAAATGCAACCACAGGTAGATTTTTTCCAGAATCTCACGGTCGGTGTCCGGCGCGGCCCCTACCCTTTCGGGTAGCCCCCTGATCGCAAAAGTTTTTTGACAACACAACCCCTGACCGCGAAACCGGCGAAATCATGCCGATCCCCCGCCCCCCCTTGCATCCCGCGCCCCTGCTGCCTAATCCCCCTGCATGACCGCGATCTTCGACGAGGGGCCGCCGCCACCCTGCCCTGCACCCTTCAATCTGGCCGCGCATGTGCTCGGGCCCGCCGCGCGCCTGCCCGACAAGATCGCGCTCGCCGTCATCGGGCTGTCGGGGGCCGAACGCTGGAGCTATGCGCGGCTGGAGCGGGCAGTGCGCGGCACGGCGACGGGGCTTCTGGCGCAGGGGCTTGCCCCCGGCGACCGGGTGCTGATGCGGCTGGGCAACACGGTGGAATTCCCGCTTGCCTATCTCGGCGCAATCGCCGCCGGGCTGGTGCCGGTGCCCACGTCGAGCCTGCTCACCGCCCCCGAGGTGGCGGGCATCATCGCCACCACCACGCCCCGCCTGATCCTGCGCGGCGCGGGCATCGCCTGCCCCGAGACCGATCTGCCGATCCTCAATGAGGCCGCCCTTGACGCAATGCGCGATCTGCCCCCCGCCGACTGGCACATGGGCGACCCCGACCGGCTTGCCTATGTCATCTACACCTCCGGCAGCTCGGGCATCCCGCGCGCGGTGATGCACGCACACCGCGCCATCATCGCCCGCGCGATGATGTTTGAGGACTGGTATGGCCTGACCGAATCAGACCGGCTCTGCCACGCGGGTGCCTTCAACTGGACCTTCACGCTCGGCACCGGGCTGCTCGATCCGTGGAGCGTGGGGGCGACCGCGCTCATTCCCGAGGCCGGGGTGGTGCCCGCGCAATTGCCGCTCTTGCTCAGGCGTCACGACGCCACGCTCTTCGCCGCCGCGCCGGGGGTCTATCGCAAGCTGCTGGCCGCCGAGGCGATCCCGCCACTGCCGCGCCTGCGCCACGGTCTCGCGGCGGGCGAAAAGCTCTCCGAGGCGATCCGCGCCCGCTGGCACGCCGCCACCGGCACCACGATCCACGAGGCTTACGGCATGTCGGAATGCTCTACCTTCATCTCGGCCAGCCCCGACCGCCCCGCGCCCCCCGGCACGCTGGGCCGCCCGCAGCGCGGCCGCCGCGTGGCGATCCTCGGCGCGGACGGCGCGCCGGTGGCGCGCGACGAGGAGGGCACCATCGCCGTGCATCGCGACGATCCCGGCCTGATGCTGGGCTATATGGGCGCGCCAGAGGCGACGGCAGAGAAATTCGCGGGCGACTGGTTTCTTACCGGTGATCGCGGCGCGATGGATGCATCAGGCGCGATCCGCTATCTGGGGCGCGCCGACGACATGATGAACGCAGGCGGCTTTCGCGTCTCGCCCATCGAGGTAGAGGCCGCGCTGGCGGGCCATCCCGGCATCACCGAGGTCGCCGTGACCGATATCGAGGTGAAAGAGGATGCGCGCGTCATCATGGCCTTCTATACTGGCCCCGAACCGCTCGACGCCAAGAGCCTCGACGCGCATTGCCGCGCGCGGCTGGCGGCCTACAAATGCCCGCGCGGCTTCTTTCACGTCGAAAGCCTGCCCACGGGAGCCAACGGAAAACTCCTGCGCCGCGACCTGCGGCCGATATACGAGGCCCTCAATGGTCCGGCTTGACATCATCTCCGATCCGATCTGCCCGTGGTGCTACATCGGCAAGACCCTGCTCGATCAGGCGCTGGCACAGCGCCCCGACCACCCGTTCGAGATCCACTGGCAGCCCTTTCAGCTCAACCCCGACATGCCGCCCGAGGGGATGGACCGCCGCGCCTATCTCGAGGCCAAGTTCGGCGGGCGCGAGGCGGCGGCGCGCGCCTATGCGCCGGTGCTGGAACGCGCCGAAGCGGCGGGGCTGGAGATCGATTTCGCGGCGATCCCGCGCACGCCCAACACGCTCGACGCGCACCGCCTCTTGCACTGGGCCGAGGTCGAGGGCTGCCAGACGCCGATGGCGATGGCGCTGTTTCGTGCCTATTTCCACGAGGGGCGCGACATTTCCGACCCGGAGGTGCTGGCCGATCTCGCCGACAGCCTTGGCCTTGATGCCGCCCTCATCGCGCGGCTGCTCGCCTCCGATGCCGACCGCGCCGAAATCGCCGCCCGCGATGCGCAGTTCCGCCAGATGGGCGTGACCGGCGTGCCCACCTTCATCGTCGCGGGCCAGCACGCGGTGCCGGGCTGCCAGCCGCCCGAAATGTGGCTGCGGGTGATCGACGAGATCACCGCACAGGCGGCGGGGGAGTAGCGGGCGACACCTGACACAAGGTGCCCGATGTCGGGACAGGGCCTACAGGGCCTGTTGCTGCCATTCGACATGATGCGATAAGCCGCGCGAGGGCCCGACCGCGGGTGGGCGCTGCAACGGGTGTGGCAGGCGTTTTATGGTGCCAGATACTTGAACGCTTACACGGATTGCACCGTTGCAAAAGCGCCCGCCCGTCCGGGCGGTCGGGCGCTCGCGCGGCGGCGCGCAAGCGCGCCTTGACTCCGCGCGGGGGCAGAAGGCGAACGGCGGCAACAGACCATCCACGCCACCTGCCCCGTCACCGCGCGCCCTGCCCCGCCGCCCCCTGCCGCAGCACCGCCGAGACCGGCACCAGCGCGACGCTGGCGGCACGGTCTTGCAAGCCCCAGATCAACAACCCGCTGATCGTGTCGGCACGCAGACGGCCCAGCATGATGACGCCCGCCTCCTGCTGGCCCGCGCGCATCGCCCCCTGATCGAGAAAGCGGCGCACGGCAGCGGCATCCTGCCCCTGCGCATCGAAATCGCGAAACAGCGTCGCCGAGGGCACGCCTTCGCGCGCGATGAGCTTTTGGGCCGTATCAAGCCCGTTGGGCCGCATCACCAGCCCGTGGCCGGTCTCGAGCAGGATCGGGGCAAGCTGCGCGCTGGCCTCGCGGCTCGATTGCAGCCCGGTGCCGTCACCCTCGATCACCGCCACCGCCTGCGGCACGCGCTCAAGCCATGCGGCCATCGCCACCTCGACATCCGCCGCACTTGCGCCCTCGGGCAGATCGACATCGAGAAGCACCTCGAACCCGGCTTCGCGATAGCGCGCCGCCGCCGCGCCCGCATCGGGACGGGTGGCGGGAATGGCGATGCTCAGCGGGTAGGGAAACGCCGCGAGCGCCTCGCGGCCAAGCGCGCCGCTGCCATCGTCGATCAGCACGATCGCCATGAGCGGCTTGCCCGGCGGCACCTCTGCGGCAACCGCGTTGCGCACAAGCGCAGGTTCGGGGGCGGCGGGGGCGGCAGTGTCCGCCTCGGCGGTCGCGCCCTCCTCGGCTCCCCCCTCCGGGGGCGCGCCGATGCGCGGCAGGCGGTCGGTGCGCGCGCCCTCGGCGCGGTTCTGGACCGGCGCGCCGCCGCCCTGGGGCTGGAGACGGCGGGGGGCGGGGGCACCCTCGGGCGCGCCCTCGTCGGGGGCGATGGCGGCCAGGCTGTCGCCGGGGCTGGTCTCGGGGCCAGTGTCGGGGCCAGTGTCGGGGCCAGCCTCGGCGGGGGCTGCGCCCGCCTCTTGCCCTGCGCTTCGCGTCACTCCGGCCGCGCTCTCGCCGGGATCGGGCAGCGGCGGCTGCGCCGGTTCGGTCGAGATCGACAGCCGCGCCTCGGTCTCGGGCCGGGCGGGGGCGGGGGCCTGCGGGCTGGGCAGCACCGGGCTGTCGCCCTGCACGATAACGGTGCCTGTGTCCGGGCCCTCGGCGGGCGGCGCACCGAGCGTGGTCGCGGCACCGGTCGCGGGGGGCGGGGCGGTGTCGGCCCTGCTCAGGCCACGGGTATCGTCGGGCGCGGGCGCGGGCACGCGCTCTGCGGCACCGGCACCGGCCTCGGGGCTGTCACCGGGCGCGGGCAGCGCCGCCGCGCGATCCTCGCGCACCGCGTCAAAGCCGGAACCGGGCGGCACCTCGACGGCATTCGCCTCGGGGGCGCTCTCGCGCAGCGCCGACCGACCGGCAAGGTCTATCCCCACCGAAACCGCGCCAAGCACCGCCCCCGACACGACAAACCCCGTTATCATTCCCGCCAGAATACCGCGCATTGCCGCCCTCGCCCCTTGTCTTGATCCGCGTCTTGCCCGCCGGTTTGCGGCTGTTTCCGGCCTAGCGCCCCTTGACGGTCCGGCGCAAGCCTGAACAAGTATACTGCGACCGGCCCAGAGGCCAACAGCCCCCTTTACCCCGAAGGACAGGCGCATATGCTGCTCTTGATCGACAATTACGACAGTTTCACCTACAACCTCGTGCACTACATGGGCGAGTTGGGGGCCGAAACGCGCGTCATCCGCAACGATGCGATGGATGTGGCGGGCGTGCTGGCGCTGCGCCCTGCCGGGATCGTGCTCTCGCCCGGCCCGTGCGATCCCGATCAGGCGGGAATTTGCCTGCCCCTGACGCTGGCGGCGGCCGAGGCGCATATCCCGCTTCTGGGCGTGTGCCTTGGCCATCAGACCATCGGGCAGGCCTTTGGCGGGCGGGTGATCCGCCATTCCGAGATCGTGCACGGCAAGATGGGCGTGATCCACCATACCGGCGCGAGCGTGTTCAAGGGCCTGCCCTCGCCCTTTGAGGCGACGCGCTATCACTCGCTGGTGGTCGAGCGCGAGAGCCTGCCCGACTGTCTCGAAATCACCGCCCATCTGGCGGACGGCACGATCATGGGCCTGCGCCACCGCGCCCATCCCATCCACGGCGTGCAGTTCCACCCCGAATCCATCGCCTCGCAGCATGGCCACGCGCTGTTGCGCAATTTCCTCGACATGATGCAGGTGCCGGCATGAGCGATATCCGCCCGCTCATCGCCGCCGCCGCCGACCGCCCGCTGACGCGCGCCGAGGCAGAGGCCGCGTTCACCATCCTCTTCGAGGGCGAGGCCACGCCCGCGCAAACGGGGGGCTTTCTCATGGCGCTGCGCACGCGCGGCGAGACGGTGGACGAATACGCCGCCGCCGCCGCCGTGATGCGCGCCAAGTGCCACCGCGTGCGCGCGCCCGAGGGCGCGATCGACATCGTGGGAACGGGCGGCGACGGCAAGGGCACGCTGAATATCTCGACGGCGGCGGCGCTCGTGGTCGCGGGCGCGGGCGTGCCGGTGGCCAAACATGGCAATCGCAACCTCAGCTCGAAATCCGGCGCGGCCGATGCGCTGACAGTGCTGGGCGTCAAGGTGATGATCGGTGCCGAGGCCGTGGAAAAGGTCTTGGCGCAGGCGGGCATCGCCTTCATGATGGCCCCCATGCACCATCCGGCGATGGCCCATGTCGGCCCGGTGCGCGCCGAGCTTGGCACGCGCACGATCTTCAACATCCTCGGGCCGCTGACCAACCCCGCAGGCGTCAAGCGGCAACTCACCGGCGCATTCTCGCGCGATCTCATCCGCCCCATGGCCGAGACGCTGGGGCAATTGGGGTCAGAGCGCGCCTGGCTGGTGCATGGCTCTGACGGCACCGACGAGATGACCATCACCGGCGTCACCTGGCTCGCCGCGCTGGAAGAGGATGGCACCATCCGCGAGGCAGAGCTTCACCCAGAGGATTTCGGCCTGCCGGTGCACCCGTTTGAGGCGATCCTAGGCGGCACGCCAGAGGAAAACGGCGCGGCGCTCAAGGCCCTTCTCGACGGCGCAAAGGGTGCCTACCGCGACGCCGTGCTGATGAACGCCGCCGCCGCGCTGACGGTGGCGGGGCGCACGAATGACCTGCGCGAGGGCGTGGAGATCGCCGCCGGGAGCATCGATTCGGGGGCGGCAAAATCCACCCTCACCGCCCTCGCCAAAGCCACATCGGAGGCCCAATGACCACGCCCACCATTCTTGAGAAGATCAAGGCATACAAACTCGACGAGATCGCCGCCGCCAAGGCCGCCCACCCGCAAGCCGAGATCGAGGAGGCCGCCCGCACAGCGCCGCCCGTGCGCCCCTTTGGCCGGGCGCTGTTGCAGGCGTCGAAAACCGGCTATGGCCTGATTGCCGAGATCAAGAAGGCCAGCCCCTCCAAGGGCCTCATCCGCGCCGATTTCGACCCCGCCGCACTGGCGCAGGCCTATGCGACGGGCGGGGCGGCGTGCCTGTCGGTGCTGACCGACGGGCCGAGCTTTCAGGGCGCGCCGGACGACCTGCGCGCGGCGCGCGCCGCCTGTGACCTGCCGGTCTTGCGCAAGGACTTCATGTATGATCCCTACCAGGTCGCCGAGGCGCGGGCCTGGGGGGCGGATTGCATCCTCATCATCATGGCAAGCGTGTCGGACGCGCAGGCGCGGGAGCTTGAGGAGGCGGCCACGCATTGGGGCATGGATGCGCTGATCGAGGTTCACAATCGCGAAGAGCTTGACCGCGCGGGCGCGCTCTCCTCGCACCTGATCGGCATCAACAACCGCGATCTGCACACGTTCGAGACCTCGCTCGACACCACGCGGCAATTGTCGAAATTCGTCCCGCCCGAGCGCATGATCGTGAGCGAGAGCGGGCTGGCCACCCCCGAAGACCTTGCCGAGATAGCCCGCTATGGCGCGCGCGCCTTTCTCATCGGCGAGGTGCTGATGCGCGCCGAGGACGTGGCCGCCGCCACCCGCGCGCTTCTGGCCAATCCGCTGACCGCCGGAGGTTTCTGAGTGACGGAGCTGACGCATTTCGACGGCAAGGGCGATGCGCATATGGTCGATGTCTCCGACAAAGCGGTGACGGCACGCGTCGCCGTGGCCGAGGGCCATATCAGGATGGCGCGCGAAACCTTTGACATCATTGCCGAAGGGCGCGCCAGCAAGGGCGATGTGCTCTCGGTCGCGCGGCTGGCGGGGATCATGGCGGCCAAGAAGGTGCCCGATCTCATCCCGCTGTGTCACCCGCTTCCCGTCACCAGGGTGGCGGTGGAGCTCACGCTCGACCCCGCCCTGCCCGGCGTGCAGATCACGGCCACGGTCAAGACCACGGGCCAGACCGGCGTCGAGATGGAGGCGCTCACGGCGGTCTCGGTCGCGGCGCTCACCGTCTATGACATGGCCAAGGCGGTGGACCGCGCGATGGAAATCGGCGGGGTGCGCGTGGTGCTCAAGGATGGCGGCAAATCCGGGCGGTATGAGGCGCAATGATCTCTGTTTCCCAAGCCCTTGAGCACCTGTTCACCCTCGTCTCCCCGCGCGATATCGAGGAGGTGCCGCTGGCGCAGGCCGCGGGCCGGGTGCTGGCGCGCGACGTGGTGGCGGGGCGCGATCAGCCGCCCTTTGCTGCCTCGGCGATGGATGGCTATGCGATTGCCGATGACCCTGCCCCCGGCGCGATGCTGACTGTTATCGGCGAGGCGGCGGCGGGGCATGGTTTCGGCGGTCGGGTGGGGCCGGGCGAGGCGGTGCGCGTCTTTACCGGCGCGCCGGTGCCCGAAGGGGCCAGCCGCGTGGTCATGCAGGAGGACGCAACGCGCGCGGGCGAGCGGATCACCCTTGGCGAAAACATCGGCACGGGCGACAATATCCGCCCCAGAGGCAGCGATTTCCGCAAAGGTGAGGCGATCCCCGCGCCCCGGTGCCTGCGCCCTGCCGATCTGGCGCTTCTGGCGGCGATGAATTGCGCGCGCGTGCCGGTGCGCCGCCGCCCGGAGGTGGCGCTCATCGCCACCGGCGACGAGTTGGTGATGCCCGGCGAGGCCCCCGGCCCCGACCAGATCATCGCCTCCAACGGCTTTGGCCTCAAGGCCATGTTCGAGGCGCAGGGCGCGGTGGCGCGGCTTCTGCCCATCGCCCGCGACAGCCGCGCCTCGCTGGAAACCGCGCTGGGGCTGGCCGAGGGCTGCGATCTCATCGTGACCATCGGCGGCGCGTCGGTGGGCGATCACGATCTGGTCGCGCGCCTTGGCCCCGGGCTTGGGATCGAGCGCGTTTTCCACAAGGTCGCGATGCGCCCCGGCAAGCCGCTGATGGCGGGGCGCATGGGTGCTGTGGCGATGGTCGGGCTGCCGGGCAATCCGGTCTCGGCGATGGTCTGCGGGCAGGTTTTCGTCGTGCCGATGATCCGCGCCATGCTGGGGCTTGGGGCACATCCCGCGCCGCGCCGCACCATCGCCCTCGCCACCGCCCTGCCCGCCAACGGCCCGCGCGAGCATTACATGCGCGCCCGCCTTGGCCCCAAGGGGATCACGCCCGAGGACCGGCAGGACAGCGCGCTTCTGAGCGTGCTTGCCCATGCCGACGCGCTGCTGGTACGCCCGCCCCACGACCCGGCGCGCGCGGCGGGTGATGTGGTCGATTACCTGCCCCTCTGAGTTTGAGGGCGATGGCGTGGCCTATCGGTAAACGCCCACCTCGCCCCCCGGCAGGGCGGCGGTTTTCAACAGGGTGAAGGCATAATCGGCCACCGAGCGAAAGCAGATCAGGTGAAACACGCCCCTGTCCTCCAGCCAGAAGGCGGCCGGGATCTGCGCCAGCCGTGTGCGGCGGACCATGCCGGGGGTGAAGGCGTGCGGCGCAAGGTCCACCGGGCAGAGCTTGGCCAGGGTTTCGCGCGCGCCTGCGCCTGAGACGTGCAGGTAGGCGCGCGCGTCCGAGACGTTATGAGCGAGGAAATGCTGGCCCTTCAGGGCCTCTTCCAGCGCGGCGATGGTCTCGGCCACGCCGTCATAGGCGCAGATCAGCAGCAGTTCATCCGGCGACATCCAGAGCACGGCGGTTGCCTGCCCCGTCAGCGCCTGACGCTGCGCCGGGATGCCAAGGCCCACGGCCTGTTTCACCGCCGCCTTGACCTCTTTTGACGAGAGGTCACCGCGCAGGGTGATCATGCCGGACAGGCCCGCATCGGCGATGATGGCAAGCCCCTCATAGCGGGCCCCGTTGAGGGGGGTGACGGCCTCAGACATTCTGCTTCTCCCCGTCCTTGTCGTAGAAAACCGGATCGACGATCCGCGCCTTGACGATCCCGCCGTCAAGTTTGGGAAAGTCCAGCACCTCGCCCATCCGGTCAGGCCCGTGCAGCACCAGCCCCATGGCGATGCCGCGCCCCAGCGTCGGCGAATGATAGGTCGAGGTCACGCGGCCCTGCACGTGGCGCTGCCCGTTGGCGTTATGCCCCGCCGCCGTGGCATAGGCCCCGTCGGGCAGGGTAGAGCCATCGAGCGTTTCCAGCCCCACCAGCTTCCAGCGGCTGGGGTCGGCCATATGCGAACGCTCCTGCGCGCGCTTGCCGATATAATCCGCCTTCTTCTTCGAAATCGCCCAGTCAAGGCCCAGATCCTGCGGAATCACCGTGCCGTCGGTCTCGTCCCCGATCATGATAAAGCCCTTCTCGGCGCGCATGACATGCATCGCCTCGGTCCCGTAGGGCATGACGCCAAATTCCTCGCCCGCCTCCAGCAGCGCCTCCCACAGCGCGCGGCCATGGCTTGCAGGCACGGAAAGCTCGAATGACAGCTCCCCGGCAAAGGAAATGCGGAACACCCGCGCCGCGATGCCCGCAACGGTGATCTCGCTCCAGCCCATGAAGGGCAGCGCCTCGGCGCTGATATCATCCCCGGTCAGCTTTTGCAGCACCTTGCGCGAGTTCGGCCCGGCCACGCCCACCTGCGCATATTGCTCGGTGACATTGGCGGTATAGACCTTCCAGTCCCACCATTCGCATTGCAGCCAGTCCTCCATGTGGCCATGGATCGCCTCGGCCCCGCCGGTGGTGGTGTGGCAGAGGAACGTGTCCTCATCCAGCCGCGCCACCACGCCGTCATCCATGAGAAACCCGTTTTCGTTGCACATCAGCCCGTAGCGGCATTTGCCCGGTCTCAAAGTGCTCATCATGTTGGTATAGAGCATGTCGAGGAACCTGCCCGCATCCGGCCCCTTGACGATGATCTTGCCCAGCGTCGAAGCGTCGAGCAGCCCGAGGCTTTGCCTTGTCTGCCTGATCTCGCGGGCCACGGCCTCAACCCGGCCCTCTTCGCCACGGGGGTAGCAATAGGGCCGCCGCCATTGGCCGACCGGCTCGAAATCGGCACCATTTGCCTCGTGCCAGCTATGCATCGGCGTCTTGCGGACGGGCTGGAAGAGCGGGCCGCGCGCCGCGCCCGCGATGGCCGAGAACGAAATCGGCGTGTAGGGCGGGCGGAAGGTGGTGGTGCCGGTCTGCGGGATGGGCTGGTTCAGCGCATCCGACAGGATCGCCAGCCCGTTGATATTGCTCAGCTTGCCCTGATCCGTGGCCATGCCGAGCGTGGTGTAGCGCTTGGCGTGCTCGACCGATTCGTAGCCTTCGCGCGCGGCCAGTTGCACGTCCGACACTTTCACATCGTTCTGGTAATCGAGCCACGCCTTCATCCGCAGCTTGACACCCGCGCCCTGCGGCATGAGCCAGACCGGCTCCATCGCCGCCTCGGGCGATGTGCCGGCCTCGGGGGCCTTGCCCCTGGGTTTGTGGCCGGTGGCGCGGGCCGCCGCCTGCCCTGCGGCGTGCGCATCCGCCACGACGCTGGCCAGATCTCCCGCGCCATTGGCGGCACCTGCGGGGACGACAAACGCCTCACCCTGCGCGCCGCGCGGCGGGTTGGCCGGGTCGGGGCGGAAATGCGCGCGCGCCTCGTCCCAGATGAGCTTGCCGCCGCAATGCGACCACAGATGCACCACCGGCGACCAGCCGCCCGACATGGCGACCGCATCGCAGGCGATTTCCTCCAACGCCGCGCCCTCGCCCGCCTGCGCGCAGATGGCGACACCGGTCACGCGCCTGCCCCCCTTGACCTTTGCGATCCCCTTGCCGCTTTCGACGCGGATACCCATGCCGCGCGCCTCATCGGCCAAGGCACCGCCACCCGATTGGCGCGCGTCAAGGATGACGGGGATGTCCAGCCCCAGTTTTTTCAGCGTGATCGCGGTGCGGTAGGCGTCATCATTATTGGTCACAACCACGGTGCGGTCGCCAATGGAGACGCCGTAATCGACGGCATAATCGCGCACCGCCCCTGCAAGCATCACGCCGGGAATGTCGTTGCCGGCAAAGCTCAGCGGGCGCTCGATGGCCCCGGTGGCGGTGACGATCTGGCCCGCGCGGATGCGCCACAGGCGGTGGCGGGGCGCGTCTGTGCCGGGGGTATGATCGGCGACACGCTCGTAGCCAAGCGCATAGCCATGATCGTAGACCCCGGCCCCCATGCAACGATTGCGCAGGGTGACATTGGGCATGGCCTGCAATCTTGCGAGGGTGGCGGCGATCCAGTCCGCGACCGGCTGGCCGTCGATGTCCCCCCCATCAACCGGCGCGCGCCCGCCCCAATGGGCGGTCTGTTCCATCAGGAGCACCTTGGCACCCGCCTCTGCCGCCGTCAGCGCCGCTTGCAGGCCCGCCACACCGCCGCCGATCACCGCCACGTCGCAGAAGAAATGGAAATGCTCATACCGGTCCGGGTCGCCGGGATTGGACGCACGGCCCAGCCCCGCCGACTGGCGGATGAACGGCTCGTAGACATGTTTCCAGAACGGGCGCGGGTGAATGAACATCTTGTAGTAAAAGCCCGCAGGCAGGAACCGCGCGACTGCCGTGTTGACCGCGCCGATATCAAAATCGAGGCTCGGCCAGTGGTTCTGGCTCACGCAGGTGAGGCCGTCGAAAAGCTCGGTCGTCGTGGCGCGCTGGTTGGGCTCGAAGCGCGCCCCCTCGCCCAGCCCCACCAGCGCATTGGGCTCCTCCGCGCCGGAGGCCACAATGCCGCGCGGGCGGTGATACTTGAACGAGCGGCCCACCATCATCTGACCGTTGGCCAGAAGCGCCGAGGCGAGCGTGTCGCCGGGATGGCCCTGCATCCGCCTGCCGTTGAAGGTAAAGTCGCAGCGGCGGCTACGGTCGAGAAGGCGGCCGCCTGTGGCCAGTCTGGTGCTCATGTCTCAGCCCCTCTTGCCCGTTTCGGGCGTCGATTGAGTATTTTTGGCAAGATGAAGGGTCATGCGACGTCTCGCCATGTCCAGCCGGGGCGCTTGGCGGTTACGCGCTCGCGGATATGCTGGGGCGGCTCGTGGGTCTGGGCGGGATAGGTGCCGTAGACCTCCAGCGTGACGGTATCGCGCGCCATGATGAACCACTTGCCGCAGCCGTAATTGTGCCGCCACCGCTCGAAATGCGCGCCCTTGGGGTTTTCCCTGGCGAACATGTAGGTGTGGAAGTCGTCGTCCGTCGAGCCGGGGCCGTGGCGCACGAGATGCGCCTCGCCGCCCTGGTGGAATTCGGTCTCTTCGCCGGTGGTGCCGCAGCAGGGGCAGGTGAGGATTAGCATGTCTCGTCCCTCCTTAGTGGGCGACGCCGGCGGCGACGGATTCATCAATGAACCGGCCCTGATAGAGCCGATCAAGGCCGAACTGGTCGCAGAGGGGCGAGTGGCCCTTGGCCATCAGCTCGGCAAAGCCCCAGCCCGAGCCGGGGATGGCCTTGAAGCCCCCCGTGCCCCAGCCGCAATTGATGAAGATGCCCTCGACGGGCGTTTTCGACAGGATCGGCGAGCGGTCCCCCGTGACATCCACGATGCCGCCCCATTGGCGCAGCATCTTGAGCCGCGCGATCATCGGGAAGGTCTCGATCAGGGCGCGCACCGTTTCTTCGATATGGTGGAACGATCCGCGCTGCGTGTAGTTGTTGTAGCCGTCGGTGCCGCCGCCGATCACCATCTCGCCCTTGTCGGATTGGGACATGTAGCCGTGCACCGTGTTGGCCATGACGACGCAATCCATGCAGGGCTTGATCGGCTCCGAGACCAGCGCCTGAAGCGCGACGGATTCGATGGGCAGGCGGAAACCCGCCATATCGGCCAAGTGCCCCGAATGCCCCGCCACGACCAGCCCCAGCTTGTCACAGCCGATATCGCCGCGATTTGTGGTCACACCCGTCACGCGGCCATTCTCGCGGGAAATCCCCGTGACCTCGCATTTCTGGATGATATGCATCCCCATGGCAGAGCAGGCCCGCGCATAGCCCCAGGCCACCGCATCATGGCGCGCGGTGCCCGCCCGCGCCTGCCAGAGCCCGCCCAGCACGGGATAGCGCGGCCCGTCGAGATTGATGATCGGCACGATTTCCTTGACGCGCTGGGCCGAGATGAATTCGGTGGTCACGCCCTGCAGCGCGTTGGCGTGCGCCGTGCGCTGATAGCCGCGCAGCTCGTGTTCGGTCTGCGCCAGCATGATGACGCCGCGGGGGCTGAACATGATGTTGTAGTTGAGATCCTGTGAGAGCGTCTCGTAAAGCGAGCGCGACTTCTCGTAGATCGCCGCCGAGGGGTCTTGCAGATAGTTCGAGCGAATGATCGTGGTGTTGCGCCCCGTGTTGCCGCCGCCCAGCCAGCCCTTTTCCAGCACCGCCACATTGGTGATGCCGAAGTTTTTCCCGAGGTAATAGGCCGTGGCCAGCCCGTGCCCGCCCGCGCCCACGATGATGATATCATATTTCTTCTTCGGCTCGGGCGAGGCCCAGGCCCGCTCCCATCCCATGTGGTCGCGCAGGGCCTCTCGGGCGACGGCAAAGACGGAATAGCGTTTCATGCGCGGGCTGTCCTTTTGGCGGGGATTCGCGGGGCGATGGCGGATTTGATGGTAATGCGCCGGACGGTCGGGGGAAAGGTGACTGGCGGCGGCGATTTCCGCCCCGATTGCGACATTGCGACAACGCGGCGCGGGGGGCGCGCAGGGAACCGAGGCTTTGCCCCTTTTTTCCGCGCGCAGGGCGCTTTAGATGAGGGGATGAGAGGATGACGCTTATGACCTTCTGGATCATCGCGGCGGCGCTGGCCGTCGGAACGGGGCTCATTCTGGCGCTGGCGCTCTTGCGCGGGCGACCGGGGGCAGAGCCGCCCGCGGCCTACGATCTGCGCGTCTATCGCGACCAGCTGGGCGAGATCGACCGCGACGCCGCGCGCGGCGTGATCGCCGGGGACGAGGCCGAGCGGCTGCGCGCGGAAGTGTCGCGCCGTATCCTTGCCGCCGATGCGCAATTGCGCGCGGGCGGGGCCACCGCCGGACAGCCGCGCCTTGCCGGATGGGCCGGGGCGATTGTGGCGGTGACGATGCTCGCGGGCGGCGGCCTTGCGCTTTATGCCGTGGTCGGCGCGCCCGGATATGGCGACATGCCGCTCTCGATGCGCATCGCCGCATCCGAGGCTGCGCGTGCAGAGCGCCTGTCGCAAGAGGCGGCAGAGGCGCGGTTCGGCCCGTCTGCGCCGCCCCCGCCCGCGGATGTCACCGAGGAGCATCTTGCCCTTGTCCAGCGCCTGCGCGAGGTGGTCGCGGCGCGGCCCGAGGATCAGCAGGGGCTGCAATTTCTGGTGCGCAGCGAGGCCGCGCTGGGGCGCATGAGCGCCGCGCGCGAGGCGCAGGCCAGGCTTGTTGCTCTGCGCGGCGAGACGGCAAGCGCCAGCGACCATGCCGCCCTCGCCGAATTGATGATCGAGGCGGCGGGCGGCTATATCTCCACCGAGGCCGAGGACGCGCTGCGCGCCGCACTTGAGCGTGACCCGCGCGCGCCCACCGCGCGGTTCTATCTCGGGCTTTACCACCTGCAACTCGACCGGCCCGACCGCGCCTTCCCCATATGGCGCGACCTGCTGGAGGAAAGCACCCCCGACGCGCCCTGGGTGCCCGCCATCCGCGCCGAGATCGGCCGGATCGCACAGCTTGCGGGCGTGCGCTATCAGCCGCCCAGCCCTGCCGCTGCCCCCGGCCCCTCTGCCGCCGATATGCAGGCCGCCGCCGGGATGGACCCGGAGGCGCGCGCCGAGATGATCCGGGGCATGGTGGACGGCCTGTCAGCGCGGCTCGCCGCCGAGGGCGGCCCGGCCGGTGACTGGGCGCGGCTCATCACCGCCTATGGTGTTCTGGGCGAGACCGACAAGGCACGCGAAGCCTGGCACGAGGCGCAGCGCAATTTTGCCGATGACGGCGCGGCGCTCGGGGCGCTGCGAGAGGCGGCGCGCGGCGCGGGCGTGGCGCAATGATCTGCGACGGGATCGAGGCTTTTGTCGCCGCCCTGCCACCGGCGCGTGGGGTCATGGGGCTTGACCTGGGCACGAAAACCATCGGCATCGCGCTCTCGGACCGGATTTTGTCCTCGGCCAGCGCGGTGGAGACGCTCAAGCGGCGCAAGTTCACGCTCGACGCCGCGCGCCTGATGGAGATCGCGCTTGCGCGCGAGGCGGGCGGGCTGATCCTTGGCCTGCCGCGCAACATGGACGGCTCCGAGGGGCCGCGCGCGCAGGCCACCCGCGCCTTTGCCCGCAACCTTGCGCAGATCACCGACCTGCCCATCGGCTTCTGGGACGAGCGGCTTTCGACCGTCGCCGCCGAGCGCGCGCTGCTGGAGGCGGATACGTCGCGAAAACGACGCGCAGAGGTGATCGACGCGGTCGCCGCGGCCTATATCCTGCAAGGGGCGCTCGACCGGATGCGCCATATGAGGGATGCAGATGGCCGATGATGTCTGGCGACGCGACGAGATAGAGAGCCCCTGCGTGCGCATCTGCGTGATCCACCCCGAGGCGCGCATCTGCACCGGCTGCCTGCGTTCGGTCGATGAAATCACCCGCTGGTCAAAGATGACCGCCGAAGAGCGCCGCGAGATCATGACCGCCCTGCCCGACCGCGCGGGCCTGCTGGCAAAGCGCCGGGGCGGGCGCGCGGGCCGGGCGCGCGCGCGGGGCTGAGACAAGGGCGGCGAGGCCCGCGTGCTCGACATCTGACACAGAGCGCCCGAGGATGATCCGGCCTGCCATTCTGCGCGATGCGGTGGGGGCGGCGTCGTGGAGGGCCTTGAGCGGTCGTTCAGGTCCTGGTGCCAATGCGCGGCACCTCAAGCGGTGTGCCAACGTCCCCTTCAGGCCAGACACGCCCCCCCGCGCAACACCAGCCCTTTGTTTCAGGCGTCGATCCCTACCCCAGCGCCTCGGAGCAGCGCTTGCAGGTGCCGGGATGCTTGTGCGTGCCCACATCGGGCAGGATCTTCCAGCAGCGCTGGCATTTCGCCCCCTCGGCCCGCTCGAAGACCACGCCGACCGTCTCCACCTCGGGCAGGCGGAACGCCTCATCGGGGCGCGGATCGGCGGTCAGGATCAGGTCCGAGGTGATGCAGATATCGGCAAAATCCACCGATTTCAGCGCCGTGAGCATCCCGGCATCGCGCACATGCACCACCGGGGCGGCTTCGAGGCTGGCGCCGATCACCTTGTCGCTGCGCTGCACCTCGAGCGCCGCCGTCACCACGCGGCGCGCCGCGCGCACCGCTGCCCATTTTGCCGCCAGCGGCTCATTCAGCCAATCGGCGGGCGTCTCGGGCATGTCGTGCAGATGCACGCTGTCCTCGTCGCCCGGAAAGCGCGAAAGCCACACATCCTCCATCGTGAAGACAAGCACCGGCGCAAGCCATGTGGTGAGGCGATGAAAGAGCAGGTCCATCACCGTGCGCGCGGCGCGGCGGCGCGCGGTATCGCCATCGCAATAGAGCACGTCCTTGCGGATATCAAAGTAGAACGCGCTCAGATCGAGCGTGCAGAAGTTGAAAATCTGCTGAAACACGCCCTGGAAATCATAGGCGGCATAGCCCGTGCGCACCTTGTGATCGAGTTCCGCCAGACGGTGCAGCACCCAAGCCTCAAGCTCGGGCATCTCGGAGGGTGCCACCCGGTCGGCCTCGGAGAAATGAGTGAGCGCCCCCAGCAGGAAGCGCATCGTGTTGCGCAGGCGGCGATAGCTGTCGGCCACTCCCTTGAGGATCTCCGGCCCGATGCGCAGATCGGCGGTGTAATCCGCCTGCGCCACCCAGAGCCGCAGGATATCGGCCCCGTATTGCTTGATGACCTCCTCGGGGGCGACGGTATTGCCCAATGATTTGGACATCTTGTTGCCCTTTTCAT
>DISF01000098.1 GCA_002421985.1 Roseovarius sp. UBA6217
ACGGCGACCGCTGGGAAGCCGAAATTGCCCGCAACCTTGAGATGGATGCCCCCTACCGATGAGCGATCCAACCAACCCGTTCGAGATGATGATGCGGCAGGCGCAGGAAATGGCCAAGGCCATGAACCCGGCGCTCGAGAGTTTTTCGCCCAAGGGGTTCGAGAAGCTGTGGCCGACCATGCCCAAGGAATTCATGGAAATGAGTTTCGGGCGCGGGATCAACAAGGAGGGGCTTGACGCCAAGACGCGGCTTTTGCTGACGCTGGCGGGCTTGACCATGCTGGGCGCGCAGAGCGATACGCAAATCCGCCTCACCGTGCGCCACGCGCTCGAGGCGGGGGCCACAAAAGACGAGATCGCCGAGACCATCGCGCAAATGGCGATGTTCGCGGGCATCCCGTCGATGACCCGCGCGATGGGATTTGCGCGCGAGGTCATGGACGAGACAGGTGAAGAAGGAAAAGAGAAATGACCATCGCGGCACTGTCCTTTTATCTCTTCGCGGCGGCGCTGCTGGTGGGCGGGCTTTTCACCGTCATCAGCCGCAACCCGGTGCATTCGGTGCTCTGGCTGANNCCTCTTCGTGGTGATGATGCTCGACGTGGATTTCGCCGAGTTGAAGGCGGAAATGGCGAAATACATGCCGCTGGCGCTGCTCATCGGGGTGATCCTCCTGATGCAGCTTGGCCTTGTCTTTGGCAACTGGCAGATGGCCGAGGGGGCGCTGGGTGCGCGGGCAGCGGTGACGCCCGAGGGGGTGGAGAATACCGCCGCTCTGGGGCTGCTGCTTTATGACACCTATTTCGTCCTGTTTCAGCTTGCCGGGCTGATCCTGATGGTAGCGATGATCGGTGCGATCATGCTCACCCTGCGCCACCGCGAGGGGGTCAAGCGGCAGGATGTGCTGGCGCAGATGTATCGCGATCCGGCCAAGGCGATGGAACTCAGGGATGTGAAGCCGGGGCAGGGGCTGTAGGCGCGCGCCCCGGACACGCGCAAGACAACACCCGGACCACGCGCCGGGACGATGCAAAGACGATAACGGGCAAGGCCCGGAGGGACAGACATGATCGGACTTGAACATTACCTGACGGTGGCGGCGGCCTTGTTCGTGATAGGCATTTTCGGCCTGTTCCTGAACCGCAAGAACGTGATCGTGCTCTTGATGTCGATCGAGTTGATGCTGCTGTCGGTCAATATCAACCTTGTCGCCTTTTCCGCCCATCTGGGGGATCTGGTGGGGCAGGTGTTCACGCTCTTCGTGCTGACCGTGGCCGCCGCAGAGGCCGCCATCGGCCTTGCGATCCTCGTCTGTTTCTTCCGCAACCGCGGCACCATCGCCGTCGAAGACGTCAACGTGATGAAAGGCTGATCCCGATGATCTACAAGATAATCCTTTTTGCGCCGCTCATCGGGGCGATCATCGCGGGCTTTGGCTGGCGGATCATCGGTGACAAGGGCGCGCAATGGCTCACCACGGCGCTGCTGTTTCTCGCCGCGATCCTGAGCTGGGTCGTGTTCCTGCAAGGCGCGCATGAGGCGCAGGCCGTGCATATCCTTGATTGGGTGCAGTCGGGCACGCTTGATGCCGCATGGTCGATCCGGGTGGACCGGCTGACGACGATCATGCTGATCGTGGTGAATACGGTTTCGGCGCTCGTGCATCTCTATTCCATGGGCTACATGGCGCATGACGCGAATTTCCGCGAGAACGAGAGCTACCGGCCGCGCTTCTTTGCCTATCTGTCCTTCTTCACCTTTGCCATGCTGATGCTGGTGACATCCGACAACCTCGTGCAGATGTTCTTTGGCTGGGAAGGGGTGGGCGTCGCCTCCTACCTGCTGATCGGGTTCTATTTCCGCAAGCCAAGCGCGAACGCCGCCGCGATCAAGGCCTTTGTGGTCAACCGGGTGGGGGATTTCGGTTTCGCGCTGGGGATCATGGCGCTTTATTTCCTGACCGACTCGGTGCGCTTTGACGATATATTCGCCGCAGCCCCGATGCTGGCCGAAACGCAGCTTTCGTTTCTGTGGACCGAGTGGAACGCGGCCAACCTGATCGCGGTGCTGCTCTTTATTGGCGCGATGGGGAAATCGGCGCAGCTTTTCCTGCACACATGGCTGCCCGACGCGATGGAAGGCCCGACGCCGGTTTCGGCCCTCATCCACGCGGCCACCATGGTGACGGCGGGCGTGTTTCTTGTCTGCCGCATGTCGCCGCTGATGGAATACGCGCCCGAGGCAATGAATTTCGTGGTCTTCCTCGGGGCCTCGACCGCGTTTTTCGCCGCGACCGTGGGTCTGGTGCAGAACGACATCAAGCGCGTGATCGCCTATTCGACCTGTAGCCAGCTTGGCTATATGTTCGTGGCTGCCGGCGTGGGGGTCTATTCGGTGGCGATGTTTCACCTTTTCACCCACGCGTTTTTCAAGGCGATGCTGTTTCTCGGCGCGGGTTCGGTCATCCACGGGATGCATCACGAGCAGGACATGCGCAACTATGGCGGCCTGCGCCGCAAGATGCCCTATACGTTCTGGGCGATGATGATCGGCACGCTCGCCATTACCGGCGTTGGTATCCCGCTCACCCATATCGGCTTTGCCGGGTTCCTGTCGAAAGATGCCGTGATCGAGAGCGCATGGGCCGGGACGGCGGGGGGCTATGCGTTCTGGATGCTGGTCATCGCGGCGCTTTTCACCTCGTTCTATAGCTGGCGGCTGATGTTCATGACATTCTTCGGCACGCCGCGCGGCGACAAGCACACGCATGAACACGCGCATGAAAGCCCCACCGTGATGCTGGTGCCGCTTGGCGTGCTGGCGCTTGGCGCGGTTTTTGCGGGCATGATCTGGTATAACAGCTTTTTCGGCAGCCACGAGCAGGTGAACCGCTTCTTCGGGATCGAGGCCCATGCCGAGGCCGCGCAAGAGGTGGTGCCGCATGGCGAGGAGGGGCATGACCACGCGACCATGCACGACGACCCCGTGCCCGTGGCCCCGGCAGGCGCGATCTTCATGCATCCCGACAATCATATGCTGGACGAGGCGCATCATGCGCCGACCTGGGTCAAGGTAAGCCCGTTCATCGCCATGCTGATCGGCCTCATCACCGCGCTGTGGTTCTATGTCTGGGATCCTGCGATGCCGCGCCGTGTGGCCGAGGCGCAGCGCCCGCTATATCTGTTCCTGCTCAACAAGTGGTATTTCGACGAGATCTATGATTTTCTCTTCGTGCGGCCCGCCAAGGCGCTTGGCCATATGCTGTGGAAGCGCGGCGATGGGGATGTGATCGACGGAACGCTCAACGGTGTGGCGATGGGGCTTATTCCCCGGCTCACGCGGCTCGCGGGGCGGGCGCAGACGGGCTATATCTTTACCTATGCCTTCGCGATGGTGATCGGGATCGTGATCCTTGTCACCTGGATGACGATGTTCGGGGGGGCCAAGTGATGGACAACCTTCTTTCCATTGTGACCTTCATTCCCGCGGTGGCGGCGGCGATCCTGGCCGTATTCCTGCGCGGTGAGGACGAGGCTGCGCAGCGCAATGCCAAATGGGTGGCGATGATCGCGACCACGCTCACATTCGTGGTGTCGCTGTTCATCCTGTTCGGGTTCGACGCGTCCGATACCGGGTTTCAGTTCGTCGAGGAGCGCGAATGGCTTCTGGGACTGAAATACAAGATGGGCGTGGACGGGATCAGCGTGCTGTTCGTGATGCTCACCACCTTCATCATGCCGCTGACGATCGCCGCGTCCTGGAACGTGACGGTGCGCGTCAAGGAATACATGATCGCCTTCCTGCTGCTGGAAACGCTGATGCTGGGCGTGTTCATGGCGCTCGATCTGGTGCTGTTCTACCTCTTCTTCGAGGGAGGGCTTATCCCGATGTTCCTCATCATCGGGATATGGGGCGGCAAGGAACGGATCTATGCGTCGTTCAAGTTCTTCCTCTACACCTTCCTTGGATCGGTGCTGATGCTGGTGGCGATGGTGGCGATGGTCGCGGATGCGGGCACCACCGATATCCCGGCGCTGATGCGGCATGAATTCGCCTCCGATAGTTTCCCGGTGCTGGGGATCTACGTTGTGGGCGGGGCGCAGACGCTGATGTTCCTGGCGTTCTTTGCCAGTTTCGCGGTCAAGATGCCGATGTGGNNTGCATACCTGGCTGCCCGATGCCCATGTTCAGGCCCCCACGGCGGGATCGGTCGTGCTGGCGGCGATCATGCTGAAGATGGGGGGCTATGGCTTTCTGCGCTTTTCGCTGCCGATGTTCCCGGTGGGGGCGGAGGTTCTGACGCCGCTCATCCTGTGGCTGTCGGCGATTGCCATCGTCTATACCTCGCTTGTGGCGCTGGCGCAGGAGGACATGAAGAAGCTCATCGCCTATAGTTCCGTCGCGCATATGGGCTATGTCACGATGGGGATTTTCGCGGCCAATCAGCAGGGGCTGGATGGCGCGATTTTCCAGATGATCTCGCACGGCTTCATCTCGGGCGCGCTGTTTCTTTGCGTCGGCGTGATCTATGACCGGATGCATACCCGCGAGATCGACGCCTATGGCGGCCTCGTGAACCGGATGCCGGCCTATGCGCTGATCTTCATGTTCTTTACCATGGCCAATGTCGGCCTGCCGGGCACCAGCGGATTCATCGGCGAATTCCTGACGCTCGTTGGCGTGTTCCAGGTCAATACATGGGTGGCGGCGGTGGCCACCACTGGCGTGATCCTCAGCGCGGCCTATGCGCTCTGGCTCTATCGCCGGGTGGTGTTCGGCGATCTCATCAAGGAAAGCCTGCGCACCATCACCGATATGAGCCGCCGCGAGCGCGCGATCTTTGCCCCGCTCATCGCGATGACGCTGCTTCTGGGCGTCTATCCCCGGCTTGTCACCGACATCACCGGCCCCTCGGTCGAGGCGCTGATTTCCAATGTTGATCTGGCCCAGTCGGTCGCGCGTGCCGCGACCTCTGTGGCGCAGGTCGCACACTGAGACCCGGAGGTCCTGAACATGCAGGCTGATCTCAACGTCATCCTCCCGGAAATCGTGCTCGCGCTCTATGCGATGGCGGCGCTTCTGGGGGCGGTCTATACCGGGCGCGACCGGCTCGCCGTGCCGCTTGTCTGGGCGACGGCGGGGCTTATGGTGCTGCTCGCGATCTGGATCGGGATGGGCGGCACCGGCACGCGCACGGGTTTTGGCGGCATGATCAACGATGACGGGTTCGCGCGCTTTGCCAAGGTGGTGATCCTTTTGTCGGCGGCGGCGGTGCTGGTTCTGGGGCAGGATTACATGGAGCGGCGCGGCATCCTGCGCTTTGAATACCCGGTGCTGATCGCGCTGTCGGTCGTCGGCATGATGGTGATGGTGAGCGCGGGCGACCTGATGGCGCTCTATATGGGGTTGGAGCTGCAATCGCTGGCGCTTTACGTGGTGGCGTCGATACGGCGCGACAGCGTGAAATCGACCGAGGCCGGGCTGAAGTATTTCGTGCTGGGCGCTCTGTCCTCGGGTCTGCTGCTCTTTGGCGCGTCGCTTGTCTATGGCTTTGCCGGGACGACGCTTTTCTCGGGCATCCTTGCGGCGGCCGACGGGCAGGCACCCGTGGGCCTGCTGATCGGGCTGGTGCTGGTGATTTCGGGGCTGGCGTTCAAGGTCTCGGCGGTGCCGTTCCACATGTGGACGCCCGATGTCTATGAGGGCGCGCCGACGCCCGTGACGGCGTTTTTCGCAACCGCCCCCAAAGTGGCGGCATTGGGCCTTTTCGCCCGCGTGGTGCATGACGCCTTTGGCGGCGTGGTGGGCGACTGGCAGCAGGTGGTGGCGGCGCTCAGCCTGTTGTCGATGTTCCTCGGCGCGGTGGCGGCGATCGGGCAGACCAATATCAAGCGGCTGATGGCCTATTCCTCGATCGCGCATATGGGATTCGCGCTGATGGGGCTGGCCTCGGGCACGGCGTTTGGTGTGCAGGCGATGCTGGTTTACGTGGCCATTTACGTGGCGATGAATGTGGGCACCTTCGCCTTTATCCTCTCGATGGAGCGCGGCGGCCAGCCGGTGACCGATATCCGCAGCCTCAACCTCTATTCCAGGGCAGAGCCGGGGCGGGCGCTCGCCATGCTGATCCTTCTCTTCAGCCTTGCGGGCGTGCCGCCGCTGCTGGGTTTCTTCGGCAAGCTCTATGTGCTGCGCGCGGCCTATGAGGGCGGGCTGGCCTGGCTTGCGGTGGCGGGCGTGGTGGCCTCGGTGATCGGGGCGTTCTATTACCTGCGGATCGTCTATTACATGTATTTCGGCGAAGAGGGCGAGGCGCTGGAAACCGGGCGTTCGGTCGTGCAGTGGGGGTTCCTGATGGCGTCGGCGGCGGTGATGGTGTTCGGCATCGTCAACATGTTCGGTGTCGAGACGATGGCGCTCAACGCGGCGGCGACCCTTGTGCACTAGGCCGGGGGGGGCCTCCGGCGGGAGTATTTCCGGCAAGATGAAGCGGGGCGCGGATTGGCCTGAGGGCTATGGGCGGCGGGTGCTGGCGCGGGTTGACAGCACCAACATCGAGGCCGCGCGCATCGCGCCGGGGCTGGCGGGGCCGGAATGGATCCTGGCACTGGAGCAGACGGCGGCGCGGGGGCGGCGGGGCCGGGCCTGGGCAAACCCGCCTGGGAATTTCGCGGCGACGCTGGTGATGCGCCCCTCGGAGGCCCCTGATCGGGTGGCGCTGCGGTCTTTCGTGGCGGCGCTGGCGCTGTTTGATGCGCTGGTGGCGGCGACGGGGCGGGCAGAGGGATTTGCGCTCAAATGGCCCAATGACGTGCTGTTGAATGGCGGCAAGCTGGCGGGGATATTGCTGGAAAGCGCGGGGGCGGGCGCGGCGCTCAGCCATTTCGCGATTGGCTTCGGGGTGAACCTCGTGGCGGCACCGGATGCGGAGGCGGTGGAGGCTGGCGCGATTCGGCCCGTGTCGCTTCTGTCCGAGACCGGCATCGCCATCGCGCCGGAGCCGTTTCTCGATCTGCTGGCCGCCGCCTATGCCCGACATGAGGCGCAATTCGTGGCCTATGGCTTTGGCCCCATCCGTGCGGCCTGGCTTGCGCGGGCGGCGAGATTGGGCGAAACCATCGTCGCGCGCACCCCGCGCGAGACCCATGAGGGCCGGTTCGAGACCGTGGACGAGGCGGGCAACCTGATCCTGGTGACGGCGCGGGGGCGGCAGGCCATCGCGGCGGCGGATGTGTTTTTCTGAAAGGGCCGGGGATGCTTCTGGCGATAGATTGCGGCAATACCAACACGGTGTTTTCGATCTGGGACGGCACGCGGTTCCTGTGTACCCTGCGCACCGCGACCGAGCATCAGCGCACGGCGGATCAGTATTTCGTCTGGTTCTCGACGCTGATCCAGCATCACGGCATCTGCGCCGAGATCACCGATATCGTCATTTCCTCGACCGTGCCGCGGGTGGTGTTCAATCTGCGCGTCTTTGCCGATCGCTATTTCGGCTGCCGCCCGCTGGTGGTGGGCAAGTCTGATTGCCGCCTGCCGGTGGAGGTGCGGGTGGATGCGGGCACGCAGGTGGGGCCGGACCGGCTTGTGAACACGGTGGCGGGGCATGATCTTTATGGCGGCGATCTCATCATTGTGGATTTCGGCACCGCCACCACATTCGACGTGGTGGCGCGCGACGGGGCCTATATCGGCGGGGTGATCGCGCCGGGGGTGAACCTGTCGTTGCAGGCGCTGCACGAGGCGGCGGCGGCGTTGCCGCATATCGATGTGACCAAGCCCGAGCGCGTGATCGGCACCAACACGGTGGACTGTATGCAATCGGGCGTGTTCTGGGGTTATGTCGGGCTCGTCAATGGGATATGTGAGCGGATAAAGGCCGAGCGCGGACGCGCCATGAGGGTCATCGCAACCGGGGGGCTGGCCCCTCTTTTCCAGCAGGGGGACGCCGCTTTCGACGTCCTCGAAGAAGACCTGACAATGCACGGGCTGACCGTGATAAACGCTTATAACAAGGAGGGCTGACGCCCCATGAGCAGCGACAGACTGATTTACCTGCCCCTCGGCGGGGCGGGTGAGATTGGCATGAATGCCTATGTGTATGGCTATGGCAAGCCGGGCAAGGAACGCCTTATCCTCGTCGATCTGGGCCTGACCTTTCCGGATATGGATACGACGCCCGGCATCGATCTGATCCTGCCCGATATCACCTGGCTTGCCGAGCGGCGTGACCGGCTCGAGGCTGTGTTCATCACCCATGCCCACGAGGATCACATCGGTGCCGTGGCGCATTATTACGACCGCCTCGGCGCGCCGATCCATGCCCGCGCCTTTACCGCCAATATCGCGCGCGCCAAGATGGCCGAGCATGGCCATCCCGACAAGGCGGTGCGCGTGGTCTCTCCCTGGCCCGAGACGGTAACGGCGGGGCCGTTCACGGTGGGGTTCGCGCCGGTCTCGCATTCGATCCCCGAGGCCTCGGCGCTGGTGATCGACACGCCCGCCGGGCGGCTGGTGCATAGCGGCGATTTCAAGATCGACCTCGATCCGGTGGTGGGAGAGCCGTTTGACCGCGCCCTGTGGGAGAGCATCGGCGCGGGCGGCGTCAAGGCGTTCATGTGCGATTCCACCAATATCTTCAGCGAGCATCCCGGCCGCTCCGAGAGCAGCGTGGGGGCACCGATCACCGAGTTGATCGCCGGGCGGTCCGGCATGGTCGTGGCCACCACCTTCGCCAGCAATGTCGCGCGGGTGAAGACGCTCGCGGAGGCGGGTATCCGCGCCGGGCGCAAGGTCTGCCTGATGGGCCGCGCGATGAATCGCATGGTCGAGGCGGGCAAGGCCACCGGCGTGCTCACAGGGTTTCCCGCCACCATCCCGCCCGAGGAGGCCGCCGGGCTGCCGCGCAACGAGGTGATGCTGATCGTCACCGGAAGCCAGGGCGAACGCCGCGCCGCCAGCGCGCAGCTTGCGAATGGCAAGTATAACGGGATCACCCTCAAGGAGGGCGACACGGTCCTGTTTTCCTCCAAGACCATCCCCGGCAACGAGCGCGGCGTTATCCGCATCATCAACCAGTTTTCCCAACTGGGCGTGGATGTGATCGAGGGCGATGACCGCTATCACGTCTCGGGCCACGCCAACCGCCCCGATCTTGACCAGATGCACAAGATCCTGCGCCCGCAGATCGTGATCCCCATGCATGGCGAGCATCGCCATCTGCGCGAGCATGTGAAGCTCGCCAAGGCCAACCGGATCGAGGGGGTCGTGGCCGTCAACGGCATGATGATCGACCTTGGCGGCAACGCGCCCACCGTGGCCGAATATATCGAGACCGGGCGCACCTATCTTGACGGCTCGGTCAAGATCGGCGCGATGGACGGCATCGTGCGCGACCGTATCCGCATGGCGCTCAACGGGCATGTCATGATCAATGTCATCATCGACGAGGATGACGCGCCGCTTGGCGATCCGTGGGTCGAGATGATGGGCGTGCCCGAAACCGGCCGCTCGCGCGGGCCTCTTGTCGATGTGCTCGAAGACGTTCTCGCGCAGTTCATGAACCGCGCGAGCGACAAGATTCTGCGCGACGATGACAAGCTCGAGGAGGGGTTGCGCCGGGTCGCGCGCCAGAGCGCGCAGATCGAGATCGGCAAGCGCCCCGAGGTCAGCGTCGTCATCACCCGCCTGACCGAATAGGGGGCGGGGGCCGTGCACATCGCCTGCATCATGGCCGAGGGGCCGGGCCGGACCGATGATTTGCTGCATGATTTCGCGGATCGCGCCGCGGCGCGGGGCCTGCGGCTTTGCGGCACGGTTCAGGTCAACACCGATTGCGGGCCGGGCCGGGCCTGCGACATGGATGTGCGCGTGCTGCCCGACGGGCCGGTGATCCGCATTTCGCAGAGCCTCGGGGCCGAGGCGCGCGGCTGTCGGCTCGACCCGGAGGCGCTGGAACAGGCGGTGGCGGCGGCGGAGGCGCGGCTTGCGGCGGGGTGCGATCTTGTGATCGTCAACAAGTTCGGCAAACACGAGGCCGAGGGGCGTGGCTTTCGCACCCTCATCGCCGAGGCGTTGGCCCGCGATGTGCCTGTTGTGATGGGGCTCAACAGCCTCAACGCCGCGCGTCTCGCCGAATTTCTCGGCGAGACGCCCGAGCGGCCCGACCCGACCCCCGAGGCGCTTGATGCGTGGCTGAGCCGGGCCTTGGGCGGCGGCTGAGGCAAGGGCCCCGCGTCAGAACATCAGGCGCCCTCGCCCTCGGGCGGTCGAGAGGTGATCCTGCTAAAATCGGTCCCCCGGAGCGATCGTATCCGTCCGGTCTGACTGCCCTGCCTGCGCGAAGGAGTGGGTGATAGTGTCCACCATCGATAGTGGACATCTTGAGGTCGGTGATGGCAGGGAAAAAGGGTTTGAAGAAGCGGAACTGGTCTGATGACGAGAAGCGGTCGATTTGCGCTCAGACGTTGACGCCAGGCGTTTCGGTTGCACAAGTTGCGCGGCGCTATTCGATGAACGCGAACCTGATTTTCAAATGGCTGAAGGATCCCCGGTTCGCGCCTGTGGAGGGTGGGTCATCGCCCGAGGAGAGCACCGCTCTTGAAGGCGTTTTCCTGCCAGTCGAGATTGAAACGCCCGCGCTGGAAAGCCCCACCGCTCCCGCGCCAATGACCGATATGGCGGCCGATCCTGGCCCTGCTGTTTTGGCGCAGCGCGTGGATATCGCGCTGTCGGACGGGCGGCGCATTCTGGTGTGTTCCATCCCGGATGGTCACATTTCCTCTCGGCGATCTGGGCTTTTGAGCAGCTTGACGCCGTCCCCGGCTTCACCGTCCCGGTCCACCGCGCGCTGACCGAGCCGATCCTGCTCGCAGGCACCCTGCGCGCCTTCGCGATCCTGAACGGCACGCTCGCGGGTGCCATCGGGCTCGGCCGCAGCTTTGGGCCGTAGGGATCGCGATCTGGCTGGTCGGGCATCTGCTGGCCGTCTAGGCCGCGCGGCGCGATCCGCTCTTTGTCGAGGTCGGACGGCGGCACCTGCGGCTGCCCGGCCATCTGGAGGTCTGAGGGCGCCGCCATGATGCATCTTGCCGAGTATCGCCGCAAAGCCGCCCGCCTCGCCGATTACCTGCCCTGGGCCGCGCTGGTCGCGCCCGGTGTGGTGCTGAACAAGGACGGCAGCCTGCAGCGCACCGCGCGGTTCCGGGGTCCGGACCTCGACAGCGCGGTTGCGGCCGAGCTGGTCGCCGTGGCAGGCCGGATCAACAGCGCCTTTCGCCGCCTCGGTTCGGGCTGGGCGATCTTCGTCGAGGCGCAGCGCCTGCCCGCCGCCGACTATCCCGACAGCCGCTTTCCCGATCCGGCCTCGGCGCTGCTGGATGCCGAGCGCCGCGCGGGCTTTGCCGATCAGGGCGCGCATTTCCAGTCAGCCTATTTCCTGACCTTCCTCTACCTGCCGCCGCCCGAGGAGGCCGCGCGGGCCGAGACCTGGCTTTATGAGGGCCGCGAGACCCGGGGCATCGACGCAGGCGAGGTGCTGCGCGGCTTCATCGACCGCACCGACCGGGTGCTGGCGCTTTTCGACGGGTTCATGCCGGAATGCCGCTGGCTGGATGATGCTGAGACGCTGACCTACCTGCATTCCACCATCTCGACCCGCGCGCAGCGCGTCCGCGTGCCGGAAACGCCCGTCTATCTCGACGCGCTCTTGGCCGATCAGCCGCTGACCACGGGGCTGGAGCCCCGGCTGGGCGCGGCGCATCTGCGCATCCTGACGCTCTCGGGCTTTCCCACCGCCACCACGCCCGGGATTCTCGATGAGCTGAACCGGCTGGCTTTCCCCTATCGATGGGCCACCCGCGCGATCCTGATGGACAAGGTGCAGGCCACGCGCATGGTCGCGCGCATCCGCCGCCAGTGGTTCGCCAAGCGCAAATCCATCGCCGCGATCCTCAAGGAGGTGATGACCAACGAGCAATCGGCGCTGGTCGACAGCGACGCCGCGAACAAGGCCAGTGATGCCGACATGGCGCTGCAGGAGCTTGGCGCCGATGTCGCGGGGCTCGCCCATGTCACCGCCACGCTGATCGTCTGGGACGAGGACCCCCGCCGCGCCGACGAGAAACTGCGGTTGATCGAGAAGGTCGTGCAGGGCCGCGATTTCACGGCGATGGTGGAGACGGTCAATGCCGTCGATGCCTGGCTCGGCTCGCTGCCTGGGCACCCTTACGCCAATGTCCGCCAGCCTCCGGTCTCGACCCTGAACCTCGCCCATATGATCCCGCTGTCCGCCGTCTGGGCAGGTGAGGAGTGGGACCGGCATCTGGGTGGCCCGCCGCTGTTGTACGGCCGGACCGAGGGCTCGACGCCCTTTCGTCTCTCGCTGCATGTCGGCGATGTCGGCCATACCATGGTCATCGGGCCGACCGGGGCGGGCAAATCCGTGCTGCTGGCACTCATGGCGCTACAGTTCCGCCGTTACCCGGGCGCCTAGGTCTTCGCCTTCGATTTCGGGGGCTAGATCCGGGCCGCGATCCTTGCCATGGGCGGGGACTGGCATGATCTGGGGGGCGCGCTGACCGAGGGGGCAGAGGCCGAGGTCTATCTGCAACCCCTGGCCCGCATCGACGAGGGGGCCGAGCGCGCCTGGGCCGCGGGCTGGATCGCCGCCATCCTTGCCCGCGAGGGCGTCACTGTGACACCCGAGGTCAAGGAGCATCTCTGGACCGCGCTCACTTCGCTCGCCTCTGCCCCCATCGGGGAACGCACGATCACCGGGCTTGCTGTTCTGCTGCAATCCTCCGACCTGAAGCAGGCGCTGCGGCCCTATTGCCTCGGCGGCCCGCATGGGCGGCTCCTCGATGCCGAGATCGAGGATCTGGGCACGGCCCCGGTTCAGGCTTTCGAGATCGAAGGGCTGATCGGTACTGCCGCCGCACCCGCAGTCCTCTCCTATCTCTTCCACCGCATCGGCGACCGGCTGGGTGGCCGCCCGACGCTCCTGATCATCGACGAGGGCTGGCTGGCGCTCGATGACGAGGGCTTCGCGGGCCAGCTGCGCGAATGGCTTGTCTTATCCTGAACCCGGC
>DISF01000001.1:0-10302 GCA_002421985.1 Roseovarius sp. UBA6217
GCACCTTGATTCCGCGCAAAGGGGGGCACCCTGAACGTCCCCTTCAGGCCCTTCACGTCGCATTCCGTGACATGCCAGGCCGCACCGCATCGGGCAACCCCTGCCAGGTGTCGGCCCTCAGCGCCCCCGCCGCGCCATGAAGGCAAGCCGCTCGAACAGGTGCACATCCTGTTCGTTCTTCAACAGCGCCCCGTGCAGCCGTGGCAGCGCATCGGTCCCGTCGCGGCGCAGATCCTCGGGGCTCAGATCCTCGGCGAGGATCAGCTTGAGCCAGTCGAGCACCTCGGAGGTGGAGGGTTTTTTCTTGAGGCCGGGCATGTCGCGGATCTCGTAGAACTGCGTGAGCGCCGTGCTGAGCAGCGCCTCCTTGATGCCGGGGTGATGCACCGCGATGATGCGCCGGAGTGTGTCGGCCTCGGGAAAGCGGATAAAGTGAAAGAAACAGCGCCGCAGGAACGCGTCGGGCAGTTCCTTTTCGTTATTCGAGGTGATGATGATGACGGGGCGGTGGCGCGCGCGCACGGTCTCGCCGGTCTCGTAGACGTGGAATTCCATCCGGTCGAGCTCCTGCAACAGATCGTTGGGGAACTCGATATCGGCCTTGTCGATCTCGTCGATGAGCAGCACCACGCGCTCTTCCGACGCGAACGCCTCCCAGAGCTTGCCGCGGCGGATGTAATTGGCCACGTCATGCACCCGCGCATCGCCAAGCTGGCTGTCGCGCAGCCGACTGACGGCATCGTATTCGTAGAGGCCCTGCGCGGCGCGGGTGGTGGATTTCACATGCCATTCGATGAGTCGCATCCCCAGCGCCTGCGCCACCTGCCGCGCCAGCTCGGTTTTGCCGGTGCCCGGCTCCCCCTTGACCAGAAGCGGACGCTCCAGCGTCACGGCGGCATTGACGGCAACAGTCAGGTCATGGGTGGCCACATAGGCCTCGGTTCCCTCGAATTTCATTGCTCTGCGAGCCCCCTTCATGCGCGGAAATGGATGCAATGCCGGGACACTAGACGCTTGATCGGGTCACATCAATAGGGCGTGATTGTCTAGTGACATTCCGCCGTGCCGCGTGTAGGTGACCGACCAAAGGCACTGTCAGTCTGAGGAGTTCACGATGCCGGACACTGGCCTTGACGAGAGGATCGAGATGAAAGCCGAAGTGTTCTTGCCCGAGGATTACACACCCGCAGAGAACGAGCCGTTCATGAACGAGCGGCAGCTGGAATATTTTCGCCGCAAGCTTGTGCGCTGGCGGCTCGAATTGCTCGAAGGCACCCGCGAGACCATCGAGGCGCTTCAGGATGGCACGCGGGCCATTCCCGACGTGGCCGACCGTGCCAGCGAGGAAACCGACCGCGCGCTGGTGCTGCGCACCCGCGACCGTCAGCGCAAGCTGGTGGCCAAGATCGACGCCGCGCTGCGCCGGATCGAGGATGGCGAATTCGGCTATTGCGAGGTGACCGGCGAGCCGATCAGCCTCAAGCGTCTTGACGCGCGCCCCATCGCCACGATGACGCTGGAGGCGCAGGAACGCCACGAGCGTCGCGAGAAGGTGCATCGCGACGACTGAGGCGATGCATCTGGCGACGGGAACGGACAGGCGCGCGCCGGGGCACCCCCTCGGCGCGCGTCTTTTTCCGAAAGGGGAGTGATGGGCCTGAACGCAACAAGGATCGCCGTGATCGGTGCGGGGATCGGCGGGCTGGCGGTGGCGCAGGCGCTGGCGCGGCGCGGCGCCGATGTGACCGTGTTTGAGCAGGCCGCCGCGATCGCCGAGGTGGGCGCGGGCCTTCAGATCAGCCCCAATGGCGCGGCGGTGCTCGATGCGCTCGGGCTGGGCGCGGGGCTGCGCGCGCGCGCGCAGGCGGCGCAGGCCGTGCAGCTTTGCGATTACCGCGGCGGCGAGGTGCTGCGGCTCGATCTGCGCGAGGCCGGGCAGGGCGGCTATCACTTTCTCCACCGCGCCGACCTCATTGATCTGCTGGCCGATGGCGCGCGCGCGGCGGGGGTGCGTATCCGGCTCTTGCAACGGGTTGCGGGCGTCACTGGCGGGGCGCGCCCGCGCGTCGATCTGGCCAACGGGGCGACGTTCGAGGCCGATATCGTGATCGGTGCCGACGGGTTGCATTCGGTGGTGCGCCCGGTGCTGAATGGTCTGGTTTCCCCGGTCTTTACCGGGCAGGTCGCGTGGCGCGCGCTTGTCCCCAATACCATGGGTCGCGGGCCGGAGGTGCGCGTTCACATGGGGCCGATGCGCCATGTGGTAAGCTATCCGCTGCGCGGCGGCCGGATACTCAACCTTGTCGCGGTGCAGGAGCGCGCCGCCTGGACGGCCGAAAGCTGGAGCCAGACCGACGATCCGAACGCGCTGCGTGCGGCATTCGCCGATTTCGGATCAGAGGTGCGCGCGATGCTCGCGGCGGTGGAGGCGGTGAACCTGTGGGGGCTGTTCCGCCACCCGGTGGCGCGGGTCTGGCATGGCGGCGGGCTGGCGATCCTTGGCGATGCCGCGCATCCCACGCTGCCCTTCATGGCGCAGGGCGCGTGTCTTGCGCTCGAGGATGCCTGGGTGCTGGCGGCGTCGCTCGATGGTGCCGGGGACATGGCTGGCGGGCTTGCCCGCTATCAGGCGCTGCGCGAGAGCCGCGCGCGCCGGGTGGTCGCGGCGGCAACCGGCAATGCCTGGAAATACCATCTGAGCTTTCCGCCGCTGCGATGGGCTGCCCATACCGCGCTGCGCGCAGGCGGGCGGCTGGCACCTGCGCGGATGATGCGGCAATTCGACTGGATTTACCGCTATGACGCGATTGACGCGGCGGCGCGGGCGGGCAAGGCTGGCTGAACGGGCATCGGACCCGAAACAGGGGAGGGGGCGGATCATGCGCGCCGAAAGGTTCGTCAGCCGGTCGCTTCAGCGCATCATCGACGAGGGCTTGCACGGCATGAACGAGCCGCTGCCCGCGCGCTATCTGCGCGGGGTCGAGATGCTGGGCGAGGAATTCGCGCCGGGGCTGGTGCGCGCGGTCGAGATATATCACAGAAACCACGAGAGCTGGCCCGATCTGATCGACCCGCAAACCTTTGGCAACAAGCAGCTTTTGTTCAAGTTCTTCGGGCTGGTGCCCTGCGTTACCCCCTCGGACAAGCTGCGCGCGCATGACTGGCTCCCGCCCCGTCTGCGCGCGCAGATCCGGCGGCCCGCGATCCTGTGGAGTTCGGCCCAGGCCGAAGTGCCGCTGAATGACGAGATCGCGCCGGGCACCTACTGGTTCAAATGCAATCACGGCTCTGGCACCAACCTGCCGGTGCGTTTTCCGCTTGACGATGCGACGCGCGCCGAGGTGCAGGCGCTCACGCGGCGCTGGATGCGGCGGGTGCACAGCCCAAGGCTGAGCCTGTGGTGGTATGAGCTGATGGAGCGGCGCGTCTATCTCGAGGAAGACCTGCGCGAGGGCGCGGGCGATGCGGCGGACTGGAAATTCTATGTCTGCAACGGGCGCGTGGTGGTCTATCAGCATGATGCAGACCGCTCTGGCACCCATCAGCAGACCGTCTACAGCCGTGCGGGCACATGGCTGAACAAGCAGCTTTACGTGCGCAAGGGGCTGTCCAGGCCGGTGGCCGCCCCCGCGCAGCTCGATCTGATGGTGGAGGCCGCCGAGGCGATCGGGCAGTTTTTCGATTTTATCCGCGTGGATATGTTCCTGCGCGGCGGCGAGATCTATCTGGGCGAGATCGGCCTTGTGCCGAACGGTTGCACCAAGCGCGTGCGCGCGCCTGAACTTGACTGGATGCTGGGGGGGGCATGGCGTGCGCCGTGGCTGGGCCGCGTCAGCCCCGGTTTCGCGGATGGCCATTACCGGCGCGACTGGCCCTTTGACGCAGGCGTGCCTCAGGCACCGATCTCGACCCAGACGGGGACGTGATCTGAGGGCTTGTCGCGCCCGCGCAGGGCGCGGTCGATGCCGCAATCGGTCATCAGGTCGGCGGCCTGCGGGCTCAGCAGGAAATGGTCGATGCGGATCCCGTTGTTGCGCGCCCAGGCCCCGGCCTGGTAATCCCAGAAACTGTAATGCCCCGGCCCCTGCACGCGGGCGCGGAACGCCTCGGTGAAGCCCAGATGGACGATCCGGCGAAAGGCGGCGCGGCTCTCGGGCAGGGCAAGCGCGTCCTCGCGCCACGCCTCGGGGCGGGCGGCGTCCTCGTCTTGCGGGATGATGTTGTAATCGCCGCCCATGAGCACCGGCTCCTCGGAGGCCAGAAGCTCTTGCGCGCGGGCGCGAAGCCGCTCCATCCACTTGAGTTTATAGTCGTATTTCGGCCCCGGCGCGGGGTTGCCATTGGGCAGGTAGAGCCCGCAGACCCGCAGCGCGCGGCGCTCGCCCATTACCGTGGCCTCGATCCAGCGGGCCTGGTCGTCGCTCTCGTCGCCGGGCAGGCCGCGCGTCACATCCTCCAGCGGGTGTTTCGACAGGATCGCCACCCCGTTGAACCCCTTCTGCCCGTGGGTCTCGACATTGTAGCCGCGCTCCTCGAACGCCTCGCGGGGGAACGCCGCATCGACCGATTTGATTTCCTGCAACAGCACCACATCGGGGCTGGCCTCGTCGAGCCAGTCGCAAAGCGCGGCATGACGCGCCTTGATGCCGTTGATGTTGAAACACGCGATGCGCATGGGGCGTTCCTTCGGGGCTTCGCCCCTCTATCGCGCAGCGGCGGGCGGGGGGCAAGGCTCAGATCGAGAACGAGGTGCCGCAGCCGCAAGACGATGAGGCGTTGGGGTTGTCGATGACAAAGCGCGCGCCGATGAGTTCCTCGGCAAAGTCGATGGTCGCCCCGGCGAGAAACGGCAGCGACACGCTGTCGACCACCACGCGCTGACCGTCCCCTTCGAGGATCAGATCATCCTCGGCGGGCGCGTCGAGCCGGATGTCATACTGAAACCCCGAACAGCCGCCGCCCTCCACCGCGACGCGCAGCGCCTGGCCCTGCTCGCCCGCGCCGATCTCGGCGAGGTGGGCAAAGGCGCGGGGGGTAACCTTGGGGGGCAGGTTCATGGTGGTCCTCAAAGCTGTCTTGGCGGTTTCATCTTATTGCTCAGTCTGACATATATGAATCATGCGCGCCGCGACAAGGACCCAAGCCGATGTCAGCCCGTTTCGCCACCGATCCTTTGCGTGCCCGCGGCCGCCGCGTGGCCGAGGAGGAAAGCGCGTTCCGCTCGCCCTTTCAGCGCGACCGCGACCGGATCATCCATTCCAGCGCCTTTCGCCGGCTCAAGCACAAGACGCAAGTGTTCGTCGCGCACGAGGGCGATTATTACCGCACGCGGCTCACGCATTCCATCGAGGTGGCGCAGGTGGCGCGGACCATTTCGGGCGCGCTTGGCCTCAACGTCGATCTGACCGAGGCGGTGGCGCTGGCGCATGATCTGGGCCACACGCCCTTTGGCCATGCGGGCGAGGATGCGCTGGCGGCGCTGATGGCCCCCTATGGCGGGTTCGATCACAATGCGCAGGCGCTTCGGATCGTGACGGTGCTGGAGCGCCATTATGCCGAGTTCGACGGGCTGAACCTGACATGGGAGACGCTGGAGGGGCTGGCCAAGCATAACGGGCCGGTGACGGGCGACCTGCCGCTGGCGCTGGCCGAATGCGACGCGCTGCACGGGCTGGAGCTTGGCACCCATGCCGGGGGCGAGGCGCAGGTGGCCGCCATCGCCGACGATATCGCCTATAACAACCACGACCTGCATGACGGGCTTCGCGCCGGGCTGTTTGACGATGACGAGATCGCCGCGCTGCCCATCGTGGGGGCGTGCTATGCCGAGGTGGACCGGCGCTATCCCGGTCTTGCCCCCAAGCGCCGCCGGTTCGAGGCGCTGCGCCGCGTCTTTGGCGAGATGGTGGGCGACGTGATCGCCACCAGCGGCGCGCGGCTGGCAGAGACCGCCCCCGCCGATGTCGCGGCGCTGCGTAATCTTGGCGTGCCGGTGATCCGGTTCTCGCCCGCGATGTGGCAGGATTTGCAGGCGATCCGGGGGTTTCTCTTCGCCCGGATGTATCGGGCCCCGGCGGTCAACGAGATGCGGCGCATGGTGGCGCGGGTGATCGGCGATCTGTTCCCGGTCTATCTCGACGCGCCAGAGCATCTGCCGGAGGAATGGCGCGCGGATGTGGCGCGCGCGCCCGACCGCGCGGCGCTGGCGCGTCTGGTGGGCGATTACATCGCCGGGATGACCGACCGTTTCGCGCTCCAGAGCCATGCGCGCCTTGTCGGTGGCGCAGAGCTGCCGCATTTGCCCGAGGGGGTCTAGGCGCGACGCCCGCCCGACGCGCTGCCGCCCGTCAAGGCGGCGCAGATGCGCGCATCTGCGCCTGCGCGAGGCCGCTGGCGGCACATGATCGCCCGTCACGTTGAAGCGCGTGCGCCACAGTGCTAGAGAGAGGCGGGATGCGTATCGAGTGGGTGAGGGTCATGTGGACGCGAAAGGATCGCGCAAAACCGCTCTGATCGTCGCGGCCGGCTGTGCGGCGGGTGGCGCATTGGCCGGGATGCTGGCGGCGCAAGGGGCACAGGTGATCGTGGCCGATCACTCGGAGCGCCGCGCGATGGCGCTGGCGCGGCGCGCGCCGTTATCCGTCGAAAGCCTGGCGCTCGATCCGCTGCGCCCCGGCCAATGCCGGCGGTTCGGCGATATCTGGGGCGATACGCCGCTTGACCTGCTGGTGCATCTGCATCCTTTGCGCAGCCCCCGCCGTCTTGGCGCGGCGGTGGCAGCGATCCCGGCGCTGACGCGCGCGCTTGATGCTGGGCTGGCGCGGGGCGAGGGACTGGTGCTCGTGGTCTGCGACGCACCAAGGCGCGATGCGCCCCCCGAGGTCCACGCCTTTGACGCAGCGTTCATGGCGCTGGCCCCACTCATGCAGGCCGAGGCGGGCGGGCACGCGCGCGTCAACCTGCTGCGGCTGGGGCCGGGGGCGGGGACCATGGCGCTGGCGGCGGCGGTGCAGCGGCTGGCCGGGCAGGGGCGCGACGGGCCGCGCGGCGCGGTGATCGACCTGCCTGCCCAAGGCGATTGACGCCCCGGCCACGGGTGCTAAACCGGCGCGCGTGCCAACACGGAAAGGCGGGTCATGAACCTATTCGACGATATTCGCGGTCTTGTTCTCGACGCTCTGGGCCGGATGCAGGCCGACGGGGCCTTGCCTGCGCCGCTCGACATGGCGGCGGTCACGGTCGAGCCGCCGCGCGATCCGGCGCATGGCGACATGGCGACCAATGCCGCGATGGTGCTGGCGAAACCGGCGGGCCTCAAGCCGCGCGATATCGCCACGGCGCTTGCCGGCCACCTCGCCGCCGATCCGCGTATCGCAAGCGCCGAGGTGGCGGGCCCCGGCTTTCTCAACCTGCGGCTGGCGCCCGTGCTCTGGCACGGGGTGCTGCGCGCGGCGCTGATGCAGGGCGCGGATTTCGGTCGCGCCACGCTTGGGCAGGGCCAACGCGTCAATGTCGAATATGTCTCGGCCAATCCCACCGGGCCGTTGCATGTCGGCCACACCCGCGGCGCGGTGTTCGGCGATGCGCTGGCCAGCCTGCTGGCCTTTGCCGGATACGATGTCACGCGCGAATATTACATCAACGATGGCGGCGCGCAGGTCGATGTGCTCGCCCGGTCGGTCTATCTGCGCTATCTCGAGGCGCATGGGCAGGAGGTGGCCTTTGCCGATGGCACCTATCCGGGCGATTACCTGATCGAGGTGGGGGCCGCGTTCAGGGACAAGGTTGGCGACGCCTATGTCGATCAGCCCGAGGCGGTCTGGCTCGAGCCGATCCGCGACTTCGCGACAGAGGCGATGATGGCGCTCATCCGTGCCGATCTCAAATCGCTGGGCGTCGAGATGGACCGCTTCTTTTCGGAAAAATCGCTCTACGGCACCGGCCTGATCGAGGCGGCAATCGACGACCTGCGCGGCAAGGGCCTGATTTATCGCGGCGTGCTGGAGCCGCCCAAGGGCAAGATGCCCGAAGATTGGGAACCGCGCGAGCAGACGCTCTTCAAATCCACCGAACATGGCGATGACGTGGATCGCCCGATCATGAAATCCGATGGCGGCTGGACCTATTTCGCCCCCGATATCGCCTATCATTATGACAAGATATCAAGAGGTTATGATCTTCTGATCGACGTGTTCGGTGCCGATCACGGCGGTTATGTCAAGCGCATGAAGGCCGCCGTCTCGGCGCTCTCGAATGGCCGCGTGCCGATCGAGATCAAGCTGTGCCAGCTGGTCAAGCTCACCAAGAATGGCGAGCCGTTCAAGATGTCCAAGCGCGCGGGCACCTTTGTCACCCTGCGCGACGTGGTGGACGAGGTGGGCGCGGACGTGACCCGCTTTGTCATGCTCACGCGCAAGAACGATGCGCCGCTCGATTTCGATTTTGCCAAGGTGCAGGAGCAATCCAAGGACAACCCGGTTTTCTACGTCCAATACGCCAATGCGCGTGTCAATTCGGTGCTGCGCAAGGCGCGCGAGGCCGGGATCGCGGTGGCGGATGCCGATCTTGCCGGGGCCGATCTGGCGATCCTCACCCACGAGGCGGAACTGGCGCTGGCGCGCAAGATCGCCGAATGGCCGCGACAGATCGAGATTGCCGCCCGCGCCGGAGAGCCGCACAGGGTGGCGTTCTATCTCTACGATCTGGCCTCGGAATTGCACGGATTGTGGAACCGTGGCCATGACGAGCCTGCGCTGCGGTTCCTTCAGGAGGGCGATCCGGCCACATCGGCGGCGAAAATCGCGCTGGTGCGCGCGGCAGCGGTTGTGATTTGCGCGGGGCTTGGTATCCTTGGCGTCACACCGGTGGACGAGATGCGCTGAACGCCGCTGCCACCGGGTCGAGCAGGAAATCAGGAACCGGCGGCTATGTATCGCCGGTGGCAAGAGGCAGAGCATGGCGAATATTCAGGGATCCCGGATAGAGTCCGGCGAGGGTGGCCGGACGGTCGCCGTGGCGAAGGTCACCAATATCTCGGGCGCGCTTGTGTCTATGGCACTTCTGGTTGGTATCGGCATGTGGGGCTATCAGATCGTGATGCGCGACGTGTCGGGCGTGCCGGTGGTGCGCGCCCTTGGCGGCCCGATGCGTGAGACGCCCGTAGAGCCGGGCGGGCGCGAAGCCGCGCATCAGGGGCTTTCGGTCAACCGCGTGGCGGCGCAGGGCGCGACGGCAGAGCCGCCCGAGCGGGTCATCATCGCGCCGCGGCCGCTTGATCTGGCGCTTGAAGATGTGCCGCGCACGCCACGGCTCGCGACACAGCCCCCCGCCCCGGCGCGCGCCGATGGTGTGCATCTGGCCGTGGCCCGGCAGCCGGAGCAGATGGCAACGCAGGCCCCGGCAGCGCGGCCCGCGCCCGGCCCCGAGGCCGAGGAGACCGGCGCGGGTGTCGAGGGCGGGCTTGGGCAATCGCTGCGCCCGCGTCTGCGCCCGGCGCTGCCCGACCCGGTGGCCTATGCGCTCGCGGCCGCGACGAGCGCCCCGGCCAGCGAGGTTGACCCCGACAGCCTGCCCGTGGGGTCGCGGCTGGCGCAGCTTGGCGCGTTCGAGTCCGCCGAGGTGGCGCGCACCGAGTGGGACCGGCTGAATGCGCGGCTCGGTGATCTTCTTGACGGCAAGCGCCGCGTGGTGCAGCGCGCCGAGAGTGGCGGGCGGACCTTCTACCGGTTGCGGGTGGTGGGCTTTGACGATCTGGCCGATGCACGGCGCTTTTGCTCTGCCTTGCAGGCCGAACAGGCCGAATGCATCCCCGTGGTCACCCGGTGACACGCTTCGGTGCGCTGATTACCGGGGTTGACGGGCTGCGCCTGACCCCTGAAGAAAAAGCGTTTTTTCGCGAAGTGAGGCCGTTCGGTTTCATCCTTTTCGCGCGCAATATCGACAATCCCGACCAAGTGCGCGCGCTTTGCGCGGCGCTGCGCGAGGCGGCGGGGCATGACGCGGTTATCACCATAGATCAGGAAGGCGGGCGGGTGCAGCGCCTGCGCGCGCCGCACTGGCGCGACTGGCCCGCGCCGCTGGATCATGTGGCGGCGGCAGGGGCGCAGGCGGCAGAGGCGATGTATCTGCGTTACCGGATCATCGCGGCGGAACTGATATCCTTGGGGATCGACAGCAACTGTGCGCCGCTGGTGGATGTGGCCGGGGCCGAGACCCATCCCTTCCTGCGCGACCGCTGTTACGGGGCGACGGCGGGGCAGGTGGCGCTTCTTGGCCGCGCAGTGGCCGACGGGCTGATGGCGG
>DISF01000001.1:10325-23646 GCA_002421985.1 Roseovarius sp. UBA6217
CGAGGTCGATTTCGCCCCGTTCGCGGCGCTGGCCGATCTGCCGATGGCGATGACGGCGCATGTGGTCTACCGCGCGCTTGATCCGCGGCCTGCGACCTTGTCGCCTGTTGTCATTGAGATAATCCGACGCTCCATCGGGTTTGACGGGCTGTTGATGACGGATGATATCGGCATGAACGCGCTGTCTGGCAGCCTGGTCGCGCGTGCGCGCGACGCGCTTGCGGCGGGCTGTGACGTGATCCTGCATTGCAACGGCACGCTGGCCGAACGGCAGGCGGTGGCCGAGGTCTCGGGCGCGATGCACGCCGCCGCGCAAATGCGCGCCGAGCGGGTTCTGGCCGCGCGCCGCAGCCCCGATCCGGTTGACATCGCACGCCTATCGGCGCAGCTTGAGGCGCTGACGGGCGGGCAGGAGCATGGCTGAGGACATATTCGACGATCACGCGCAATCGGTGCCCGTGGCCGAGCGGCTGGCGGCGGAGGCGCTCATCGTCGATGTGGATGGGTTCGAGGGGCCGCTCGATCTTTTGCTCATGCTCTCGCGCACGCAAAAGGTTGATTTGAGGCGCATTTCCGTCCTGCATCTGGCGCAGCAATACCTTGCCTTCGTCGAGCGCGCGCGCGCGCTCCGGCTTGAATTGGCCGCCGATTACCTGGTGATGGCGGCGTGGCTGGCCTATCTCAAATCGCGGCTTCTGCTGCCGCCCGACCCCACCGAGGAGGGGCCCTCGGGCGAGGATCTGGCGGCGCATCTGGCGTTTCAGCTTGAGCGGCTTCAGGCGATGCGCGACTGCGCGGCGCGGCTGATGGCGCGCGACAGGCTGGGGCGGGATTTCTTTGCGCGCGGGCAGCCCGAGGACGTGACGCGCCGCCGCGAGACGCGCTATACCGCGACGCTGCTCGATGTGATGCAGGCCTATGCGCGGCTGCGCACGCGCGACGAATTTCGCCCCTTTGTTCTGGACCGTGACGCGATTTTCACGATGGAACAAGCGCTTGAGCGGTTGCGGGGGGTGATCGGCGGGGTCGGGACATGGTCTGATATCGCGGGGTTTCTGCCCGAGGGCTTTACCCGTGATCCGCAACGGCGGCGCTCGGCCACCGCCTCGACCTTTGCGGCGGCGCTGGAGCTTGTGAAGGAGGGGCGCGCCGAGGTGCGGCAATCGGGGTTGTATGCGCCGGTCGAGCTTCGGCGAAAAGATTAAGATCGTGCCGCAGGATATTGATAGAAAAAAGGAAAGCCTGTTTGACGCCCCGTCGATCCCGGAGCAGGAGCGCATGATCGAGGCGATGCTTTTCGCCGCCACCGAGCCGCTGGATGTGCGCGAAATGGCGGCGCGGATGCCGCATGGCTCGGACCCGGCGGAGGCGCTGGTGCATTTGCGAAAAAGGTATGAGGGACGGGGGGTTACGCTGGTAAAGGTGGGCGATGGCTGGGCCATGCGCACCGCGCCCGATCTGGGCTATCTGATGCGGCGCGAGGTGGTGGAGACGCGCAAACTGAGCCGCGCCGCGATCGAGACTCTGGCGATCATTGCCTATCATCAGCCGGTCACGCGCGCCGAGATCGAAGAGATCCGGGGCGTCTCCGTCAGCCGGGGAACGGTGGACCAACTCCTTGAAATGGAATGGATAAGGTTCGGGCGGCGGAAGATGACGCCGGGCCGTCCGGTGACTTTCGTGGTCACCGAGGCGTTTCTCGACCATTTCGGTCTGGAAAGCGCGCGCGACCTGCCGGGGCTGGCGGAATTGCGCGCGGCGGGGCTTCTGGACAACCGCCCGCCGCCGGGGAGCTTGCTGCGCATGGGCGCGGATGAGGACGAGGAGGGCGTGGATGCGCCGGGCCAGAGCGATCTGTTCGAGGATTAAGTGCGAAAACATGCGCCTTTTTTACGATTTCTTAGGGTTTTCTGGCCAAACTGCCCTCAAATCGGCATGTTTCGGGACTATGTAGAAAAGGAGGTAGCGAGAGGAGGGCGCAATGAACGCCAACCAGATGATCAACATGGTGATCCGCATGATCATGCGTCAGGTGATCGGACGCGGGGGCAATGCCGGGATCGGAATGGCAACGCGTGGGCGCAAGCAGAGCGGCCCGGACGGGCAGAAGAGCGTGGCCAATGCCCGCAAGACGATGAGGCTTGGCCGCCGCATGGGGCGGTTCTGAGCGGCAGCGGATTGGGTGATTTGGTCGGTGCGTGGGCGCTCGCGGGTGCGCTCTTATGCGGGATTCGTGCCGCTTGAGCGGGCGGTGCCAATGGGTGATTGGGGATGTCAGGCGCGGAAATGCTTTGACAGTTTGAGGCCCTGACCCTGATAGTTCGACGCAATGCCCGCGCCGTAAAGGCGGTCTGGCACTTGGTCCATCCGCTCGTAGACCAGTCGCCCGACGATCTGGCCGTGTTCCAGCACAAAGGGGGCCTCGTGGCAGCGCACTTCGAGCACGCCGCGCGCGCCCGCGCCCCCCGCCGCCGCATGGCCGAATCCGGGATCGAAGAAGCCCGCATAATGCACCCGGAACTCGCCCGCCATCGCTACGAAAGGGGCCATCTCGGCGGCGAAACGGGGCGGGATGTGGACGGCCTCGCGGCTGACGAGGATGTAGAACGCGCCGGGATCGAGGATGATATGGCCATCGCGGGCGTGGATCTCTTCCCAGAAATCGGCGGCGTGGTAATGGCCGATGCGATCAAGATCGATCAGGCCGGTATGCGGCTTGGCGCGGTAGCCGGTGAGCGTGCCCGCGGCAGGGCGCAGATCGACCGAGAAGGCAAGCCCGCCATCGATCACCGCCGGGCCATCGACAAGGGGCGTCTCGGCGTGCAGCGCGTGCATCTCGTCATCCGCGAGCCGCGTATCGCCGGTGCGAAAGCGGATCTGGTTGAGCCGCATCCCCGGTCGCACCAGAACCGAGAAGGAGCGGGGGCAGATCTCGGCATAGAGCGGGCCGCAATGGCCGGGGGGCACGCGGTCGAATTCGGTGCCGCCATCGGTGAGGGTGCGGGTCAGCAGATCGAGCCGCCCGGTGGAGGATTTGGCATTCGCGACCGCCTGCACGCCTGGCGGCAGGGCAAGGCGTTCCATCAGCGGGACAAGGTAGACGCAGCCCTTTTCCAGCACCGCGCCGGGGCCAAGCTCGATCCGGTGCATCCCGAATTCCCCGAGCCGGTCGGCGACGGATCGCCCGGCACCGGGCAGGAACGAGGCGCGCACGCGAAAGGCCACCGGGCCGAGGCGCAGATCGAGGCTGGCAGGTTGCACCTGATCGGGGGTGATGGACACATCGGCGGTGATCTGCCCCGCCCCGATCATGGCGGCGATTTGCTGGCAGGACAGAACGCCGGTCATCCGCGGCCCCCCCGGCCCTGCCAAAGACCGCGCGGCAGGCGGGCGGTGGATTCGTCGGTAAATTTGGTCGGGCTAGCAGGACTTGAACCTGCGACCTTCCGTCCCCCAGACGGACGCGCTACCAGGCTGCGCCATAGCCCGACGATGCGCCGTTCATACCGGTTTTGAGCGCGGGGGCAAGGGGGATGATGCGAATAAATGACGCCGGTCATGCCTTTGGCGCATGTGTTTGGCGCAGTCTGTCGGCGAGCGCCGCAAGCCGTCTTGCGAGGGCGGGCGAGAGCGGGCGGGGCAGGGCGGCAAGCCGCGCGAGCGGGCCGGGGGAGGCTGCGGAAGTGTCGGGCGCGTCGGCGGGCAAGGGCGGGGCTGCGGCGGGCGCGTCGGGGTGCGACGCCTCGGGCGATGCCTCGTCCGGCAGGGGGGCTTCGGGCGGGGTATCGGGGCGCGCAAAGCTCAGCACCTGCGCGACGCGGGGTGCTGTGGCCGCCTCGTCCTCGTCTCCGATGTCGGGAGAGAGCGCGGCGACGTGGCTTACGCCTTGATCGCGAAGAATTTTCTGCACGTCCTTGATGGTCAGCCCGTCATCATGGAGCAGCGCCTTGATGCCGCCCAGAAGCCGCATGTCGGCGGGGCGGTAATAGCGCCGCCCGCCCGCGCGCTTTACCGGCTTCACCTGGGTGAACTTGCTTTCCCAGAAGCGCAACACATGGGCGGGCACCTCGAGCCAGTCGGCCACCTCGCTGATGGTGCGGAAGGCGTCGGCGGATTTGCCCATGGGCGGCGGCATCCTCAGCGCTTGTTGCCGATCGCCACGCGATCCTTCATCAGATGCGAGGGCCGGAAGGAGAGCACCCGGCGCGGCTCTATCGGCACTTCTTCGCCGGTTTTTGGGTTGCGGCCGACGCGGGCGGTCTTGTCGCGCACCGAGAAGGTGCCGAAGGACGAAATCTTGACCGTCTCGCCGCGCGCGAGCGCGTCGGAGACGTGGTCGAGCACGCTCTCCACCATCTGGGCCGCGTCGTTGCGTGACAGGCCCACCTCGCGGAACACAGCCTCGCTCAAATCCATTCGTGTCAACGTCTTGTTGGCCATACCATCCCCGCTTTTTTGCGATCCAGTTTGCGGCGAAGCCCGCGGCGTGTCAATCGTGATGGCCCGCCGTGGCGGGTTTCAGCGCGGAATTTCGCAAGCCAAGGCGCGGTTTACCAGCGCAGCACCACCGCGCCCCAGGCCAGCCCGCCGCCGATCGCCTCCGACAGGACGAGATCGCCCTTGCGGATGCGGCCCTCGGCCACCCCCACCGAGAGCGCCAGCGGGATCGAGGCGGCGGAGGTGTTGCCGTGGTCCTGAACGGTGACGATGACGCGATCCATCGACAGGCCGAGTTTTTTGGCGGTGCCCTGGATGATGCGGATATTGGCCTGGTGCGGCACGATCCAGTCCACATCCGCCGCCGCCAGCCCGACCTTGCCGAGCGCCGTCTCGGCCGTGGCGGCGAGCTTTTCGACCGCTTGCCGGAAGAGCGCGTTGCCCTGCATCCGCAGCTTGCCCGTGGTGCCGGTGGTGGACACGCCGCCATCGACATAGAGCATGTCGCGGTAGCGCCCGTCGGAATTGAGATCGACCGACAGGATGCCGCGATCGGCATTGGTGCCGGTCCCGTCGCTGGCCCCGAGCACCAGCGCCCCCGCGCCGTCGCCGAAGAGCACGCAAGTGGAGCGGTCGGTCCAGTCCATGATGCGCGAGAAGGTTTCGGCCCCGATCAGCAGCAGCCGGTCGGCCTGGCCCGAGACGATCATCGCGTTGGCGGTGGCGAGCGCGTAGACAAAGCCCGCGCAGACCGCCTGCACGTCAAAGCCGAAGCCGCGGGTCATGCCCAGCCCCTCCTGCACCATCGTGGCGACCGAGGGAAAGGTGAGATCTGGGGTAGAGGTGGCGACGATCACCCCGTCAATGTCGGAGGGCGCGAGCCCTGCATTGGCGAGGGCGGCGCGCGCGGCGTGGATGGCGAGCATGGAGGTGGTCTCGCCCTCGGCGGCGAAGCAGCGGCGCTCGATGCCGGAGCGCGAACGAATCCACTCGTCGGAGGTGTCGAGGGTCGCCTCGAATTCGCTGTTGGGCACGATGCGCGCGGGCAGGTAATGCCCGGTGCCGAGGGCCGTGGCGCGGCGGGTCATTGGCGGGCCTCGTCGGTGGTGTTTCCGGAAGTGTGGTCGGTGGTCTCGTCAGGCTCGGCGGTGCCGATATCTGGGGCGATGGCGGCGGCCACGCGCGCGGCGAGCCGGTCGCTGAACCCCGATTGTGCCAGCTCGAACGCGAGCTTGATCGCCGAAGAGACGCCTGTGGCATCCGCCGCGCCGTGGGATTTCACCACGGTGCCATTCAGCCCGAGGAACACGCCGCCATTGGCGCGGCGCGGGTCGATCCGCTTTTTCATCCGGCGCAACGAGGTATAGGCCATAAGCGCCGCCAGCCGCGACAGGGGCGAATAGGAGAAGGCCTCGCGCAGCAGGTCGCCGGCGAGTTTGGCCGTGCCCTCGCCGGTCTTGAGCGCGACATTGCCGGTAAAGCCGTCGGTCACGATCACGTCGCAGCGGGTGCCGGGCAGGTCGCGCCCCTCGACGAAACCGACGAATTCGAAATCCGAGCTTTGCGCATTGGCGGCGATCAGGTCATAGGCCTCGCGCAACTCGGCGCGGCCCTTGTGTTCCTCGGTGCCGACATTGAGCAGGCCGACGCGCGGACGGGCAAGGCCAAAGCCGTTGCGCGCATAAGATGCCCCCATCAGCGCGTATTGCATCAGATCCTTGGCATCGGCGCGGATATCGGCACCACCGTCGAGCATGATATTGTGCTGTTGGGGGTTTTTCGAGGGCCACAACACCGCGATGGCGGGGCGGTAGATGCCCGGAAGCTTGCGCAGCCGGATCACCGACATCAGCATCAGCGCGCCGGTATTGCCGCAGGAGACGCAGACCGTCGCTTCGCCCGCGCGCACCGATTCGAGCGCAGACCACATCGAGGTGGTGCTGCCCTGGCGCAGAGCCTGGCTTGGCTTGTCGGTCATCGACACGACACCGGGCGCGTCGCGGATCTCGACCCGGCCGGCCAATTCGCGCCGCCGGGCCACCAGCGGGGCCAGCATGTCGCGCGGTCCGTGCAGGATAAAGCCGATCTCGGCGTTTCTACTTGCCGATTGTGCCATGCCCGCCACGACGGCAGCGGGCCCTCCATCGCCACCCATGGCGTCAATCGAGATGACGAGGTGCCCCGCGCCGGTCATATTCTGATCGCTCTGAGCGCTCATCCGGTCGATGCCCCCTGGCCCTGTTTCAGGCGGCGTCGTCTTCCAGGTCGATTTCCTCAACCATCGCAACAACTTCGCGCTCGGCGTAGTGGCCGCAAGCCGCACAGACGTGGTGCGGGCGTTTCAACTCGCCGCAATTGGGGCATTCGTTGGGATTGCCTGCGGTGAGTGCATCATGCGCGCGACGATTGTTGCGGCGCGATTTCGAGACCTTGTTCTGTTGGACGGCCATGTCACAACCTCAATTCCTGCGGGCCAGTAGGCGGCCCATGTTTCACGGGTGTTCGCGGCTCTTAATCCCTACCGAGCCGCCGGTTCAACCCAAAATTCCGGTGAGAGCGCGAAAATACAGAGATTTGATGCCGGGACAAGCGATTCTTGGGCGCGCGCGGCGGATCAGGCGCGGTCGTCGTCAGTGCCCTTTTCGCTGTCAGTGCCGTCACCCGTCTCGGCCAGCCTGTCGCGCAACCCGGCAAGCCCGCCAAAGGGGCGGCTGGGGGCGGCAGCCTCACCGGTGTTGGCCTCGGCCCCGTCCTCGGGCAGGGTGCCGTCGGGGCCGGCGGCCACGGCCCCGAGCGTGGCCCCCTCGCTGCGCGGCCAGGGCGGCAGCGCCAGTGCCAGCGCCTCGGCAAGCACGGCATCGAGGTCGATCACCGCGCCCAGCGGCTCTGTGCTGTCATCCTCGGGCATTTCCAACTCGTCGCCGGGCAGCGCCTCGGGCGGGGGAACATCGGGCACGTAGCGGCGCGTCACCGCCTCGTCGATGCGGGTTGTGACGGGCGCGAGGGTCACGCCGCAGGGCTGCACCACGGTCGCCCCGAGCATGGCATCAAGCCGCCAGCCGCGCGCATCGTCGGGGGTGATCGCGCCCTCAAGGCGCAGCTTGCGCAAGTCGATGAGGTCGAGCCGCGCGGCGAGCGCCGCGCGCGCGCCCGCGTCGGGCACGATCTCGAATCGGTGGCCGCCGCGCCGCGCAATCTGTGCGACGGGGATGCGGTGGGGGGCTTGGCCGTCGCCGGTCATCGCGGCCTCCTGCTTTGCATTCTTGAACCCGAGGGCTGCATTGATGTAAGCGGGATAAAAGCCGCAGGCGGCGGTGACAAGGGGGCAGAGATGAAGGCGTTGTCAATGCAGGTGCGGCGCATCCTTGCGGTTTGTGGTCTTGCGGCGCTTGCCGCCTGTTCGCCCTCTTACCAGAACCACGGCTATGTCCCCCCTGAAAGCGATCTTGAAAACCTGATCGTCGGCACCGATACCCGCGCCACGGTGGATGATCTGATCGGCCCGCCCTCGGTGTCGGGCATGGTGGGCGACGGTGATTATTACTATGTGCGCACGCGCAAAAGCACCACGCTGATGCTGCGCCCGAAGGTGGTCGAGCGCGAGGTTCTGGCGATCTCGTTCAACGCCGATGACACGATTGCCAATATCGAGCGATTCGGGCTGGAAGACGGGCAGATCGTGCCGATCTCGCGCCGGGTGACCGATAGCTCGGTCGTCAAGAACGGTTTCTTGCGCCAGTTGCTCAGCAATATCGGGGCGATCAACCCGGTGGATGCGTTTGGAAGCTGACCCTGCGCGCGGCGGCATGAGGGCGCAGCGATGAAGGAGATACGCCAGGGGGCCTATGTGGCACGGCTGGCGCGCGGACCTGGGGATGTGGCGCGCGCGCAGGCGCTGCGCGCGGCGGCGTTTCTGGGCGGCGAGGCGGCGTATGATGCCGATAACCATGATGCGCAGTGCCTTCATGTGCTGATCGAGGAGGCGCAGAGCGGGCGGCTTCTGTGTTGTTTCCGGGTGCTGATGCTGGAGGGCGGGGCCGCAATCGCGCGGAGCTATTCGGCGCGGTTCTACGACCTCACGGCGCTCGAGGCGTATGGGGGCCGCATGGCCGAGATGGGGCGGTTCTGCGTGGCACCGGGGCGCGGCGATGCCGATATCGTGCGGCTCGCGTGGGCGGCGATGACGCGGCTGGTGGACGATCACGGCGTCATGATGCTGTTTGGCTGTTCCTCGTTCAAGGGGGTCGAGGCCGCCCCCTATCTTGACGCTTTCGCGGTGCTGGGGGCGGGGCATCTTGCGCCGGCACGGTGGCGGCCGCGCGTCAAGGCACCGAGCGTGTTTCCTTTTGCCGAGCTGCTACGGCCGCACAAGCCCGACCTCAAGGCCGCGATGCGCCATATGCCCCCCCTTTTGCGGACCTATCTGATGATGGGCGGCTGGGTCAGCGATCACGCGGTGATCGACCGGCAGATGGGCACGCTGCATGTCTTTACCGGGGTGGAGATCAGCGCGATCCCGGCGGCGCGGCAGCGGCTTTTGCGGGCGCTGGCGGGGTAGCGCGCAAGGTGGCTTGACGGCGCGCGGGCGGCGGGGTAGCCCGCGCCCATGGCCCGTGCCCCGCTTTTGCAACTCACCGATATTGCGCTCACCTTTGGCGGTGCGCCGCTGTTTGCGAACCTGTCGCTGGTGGTGCAGGCGGGCGACCGCGTGGCGCTGGTGGGGCGCAACGGATCGGGCAAATCGACGCTGATGAAGGTGATGGCGGGGCTGGTGGAGCCGGACCGCGGCGCGCGTGTGGTCTCGCCGGGGGTGAGCGTGGGCTATATGGAGCAAGATCCCGACATGGCCGGTTTCGCCACGCTGGGCGACTATGCCATGAGTGCGCTGGAGCCAGGCGAGATGTATCGCGTCGAGATGGCGGGCGAGGGGCTGAAATTCGATCCCGCCCGCGCGGTCGAGACCGCCTCGGGCGGCGAGCGGCGGCGCGCGGCGCTCGCCAAGCTGATGGCCGAGGCACCCGAATTGATGTTGCTCGACGAGCCGACCAACCATCTTGATATCGAGGCGATCGGCTGGCTGGAAGAGCAGTTGCGCACCACCCGCAAGGCCTTTGTCCTCATCAGCCACGACCGCGCGTTCCTGCGTGAGCTTAGCCGCGCAACCCTCTGGATCGACAGGGGAATGACGCGGCGGCAGGAAGAGGGGTTCGGCGGGTTCGAGGCGTGGCGCGACAAGGTCTGGGAGGAAGAGGACCAGCAGCGCCACAAGCTTGACCGCAAGATCAAGGCCGAGGCGCGTTGGGCCGTGGAGGGCATCAGCGCGCGGCGCAAGCGCAACCAGGGCCGCGTGCGCAACCTGCAAGCCCTGCGCGAGGAGCGCAGCGCGCAGATCAAGCGGCAGGGCACGGCGGCGATGGCGCTGGAAAGCGGCCCCAGCTCTGGCCGCAAGGTGATAGAAGCGAAAGAAATAACAAAGGCTTACGGGGATAGCATCATCCTGCGCCCCTTTAGCCTGACGGTGATGCGCGGCGAGCGGGTGGCCTTTGTCGGCCCAAATGGCGTAGGCAAGACGACGCTTTTGAAAATGCTGATGGGCGAAGAGAAGCCCGATAGCGGCACCGTGGTGCATGGCACCAACCTGATCCCGGCGGTGTTCGATCAGGCGCGGGCGCGGCTCGATCCGGAAATGACGCTCTGGGACAGCTTGACCGGGGATGCCGAGATGCGCGTCTCGGGGCAGGCCGATCAGGTGCTGGTGCGCGGCGTGCCGCGTCATGTGGTGGGCTATCTCAAGGATTTCCTGTTTGATGAGCGGCAGGTGCGCGCGCCGGTCAAGTCCTTGTCGGGCGGGGAAAAGGCGCGGCTTTTGCTGGCCCGGATCATGGCGCGCGAGAGCAACCTTCTGGTGCTCGACGAGCCGACCAACGATCTCGATGTGGAAACGCTGGATTTGATGCAGGAATTGCTCGACGCTTACGACGGCACGGTGCTTCTGGTCAGCCACGACCGCGATTTCCTTGACCGGGTGGCGACCACCACCATCGCGATGGAGGGGGACGGGCGCGCCGTGGCCTATGCCGGGGGCTGGTCGGACTATCGCGCGCAACGGCTTGAAGATTCGCCGGACTGGACCAGGACCCCGGCCAAATCCGGCGACAGGAAGCCGGAGTCGAAGCGGCAGAAATCCGCTTCGGAGCGCCTCAGCTTCACCGAGAGGCACAGGCTCGAGGAACTTCCTGCCCAGATCGCGCGGCTGGAGGCCGAGATCGCCAAGCTCGAGGGGCTTTTGTCAGACCCCGAGCTTTTCACCCGCGAGCCGGTCAAGTTCCGCCGTGCCACCGAGGCGCTGACGGCGCGGCAGGCGGCGCTTGCCGCCGCCGAGGAAGAATGGCTGGCGCTGGCCGAACGCGCCGAAGGCTGATTTTCTTTGTCGCCCCCCGCCCGACAGGCTATGGTGCGCCAAAACGGCAAGGCCGGGGGCAGTATGGATATTTCCGGGGTGAAACCACGGGCGAATTCCGCTGAGGATATTCTCGCCTCGGCGGCGTTTCGCAGCGATCTGGACGGGTTGAACCGGGCAATCCTCGCCTCCCTGACTGCGGCGGGCGAGCCTGCGGTGATCAACGGCAACGTGCTTTACGCCAACAATGTCGAGACGTTCGAGACCGCAGGGTTTTCCGATATCATGGCGGCCAAGCGCGGCGCGCTGGTGGCGATGGCGCAGCGGTCGCGCGCCTTCGTCGAGGTGGGCGTGGCGGGGGGGCATGCGGTGCTTCTGGCGCTTCATGCCAACCCCGATCTGCGCGTCGTGGGCATTGATCTGGCGCAGCGTCTGCGCCCGTTCTGGCCCGCCGTCGAGGTGTTCGTGCCCGCCGCTGCCGCCTGGCTCGAGGCGCGCTTTCCGGACCGCTTCCGGCTTATCAAGGCCAATGCCGTCGACGGGCTGCGCGAGGTGGCGCAGACCCGGCCCATCGGCGCGGTCGACATGCTCCATCTCGACGGCGGCAAGGATGGGCGGATGGCGGAGTTGGAGGCGATCTGGCCCGCGCTTGCCCCGCGCGCCTGGCTCATGCAAGGCGATTATGCCCATGGCCTCGTGCGCGAGGCGACCGCCGAGATGATCGCGCGAGGACTGGCGCGCGACGTGAGCGATCCGACCTTCCCGGTGCTGCGCGACAAGCGCTTTCGCGTGGTCGAAACCGGGCAGGCCGTTCCGGGCGAGAGCCTGCGCCTGCCCGATTTCGACGGCAAGCGCGTGCTGATCTGCACCGCGCATCAGGATGACGAAGTGCTTTTTGCGGGCGGGTTGCTGTCCGAGATCGCGCCGCGCGCCGAGGTGACTCTGGCCTGTTTCTTCCGCCCCGCACCTGGGCGCGACGATACCGCGACGCGCATGGCCGCGATGGCGCGGGTCTGCGCCGCGCTCGGTGTGGGCCATGTCCAATACCCCTTCGCCGTCGAGGGGCGCTCGCGCGCGCTGCGCCGCTTCATTTCGCTGCCCTCGGAGCCCGAGGAGTTGCGCGCGCGCCCCCGTCGCGCGCTGGCGCGTCACCCGCTTTTCGCGCTGCTTTCTGCCACGGCGGAGGGGGCGATGCACCTTTATGCGCCCGATATCGTCATTACCCATAACGAGGTGGGCGAATATGGCCACCGCGAGCATGTGCTCCTGCACCATGCTGTGCGCAGGGCGGCGGCGCGGGCGGGGGTCCGCACGCTGCTCACTTTCGGCGTGGGCATGGCGGGCGCAGGCCTCACCATAACCCCCGACCCCGAGGCCAAGCGCGCGCTTTTCGCGCCATATCTGCCGCAGTGGGACGGGGTGGCGCGCTACGAGTTCGCGCTCGCCCCCGAGCGGTTCCTGCGCCTGCCGCTTTTTGCGGTCACTGCATCCTGAGCGCGCCGTCGAGGCGGATCACCTCGCCGTTGAGATAGCCGCATTCCACGATGAACCGCGCAAGGGCTGCGTATTCGTCGGGATCGCCCAACCGCTTGGGAAAGGTCACCTCGGTGGCGAGGCTGTCCTGCACCTCTTGCGGCAGGCCGCGCATCATCGGCGTGGCGAAGATGCCCGGCGCGATGGCCATGACGCGGATGCCCTCGCGCGAAAGATCGCGCGCCATTGGCAGCGACAGACCGACGATCCCCCCCTTCGAGGCGGCATAGGCGGCCTGGCCTTTTTGTCCGTCAAAGGCGGCGACCGAGGCGGTGTTGACGATCACCCCGCGCGCGCCGTCCGCATCGGGTGCGTTCCCGGCCATTTCTGCGGCGGCGAGGCGGGAGACGTTGAAGGTGCCGACAAGGTTGATGTCGATGGTGCGGCGAAACAGATCCAATGAGTGCGGCCCTTCGCGCCCGAGCGTCTTTGCGCCGGTGGCGATGCCCGCACAGTTGATCACCGCCGTGATCCGGCCCATGGCGGATTTGGCCGCGGCAATGGCGGCTGCGACCGAGGCCTCATCGGTGACATCCGTTTCGGCGAATGTGGCACCGATCTCGGTGGCGACCGATTGCCCCCGTTCGGCGTCGCGGTCGAGCAAGGTCACCTGCGCGCCCAGCCCGCGGAAATGCCGTGCCGTAGCCTCGCCAAGGCCCGAGGCCCCGCCGGTGATGATCGCGGCTGTGTCTGTGATGCGCATGGTGGCCTCCCAAGGTAAAAGAACACTTGTTCAGATACCTGTCCGCCCGGCCCCTGTCAAAGAGCTTTGGCACCTTGCGGCGCGGCACCCGGCGATTGCGTGGCTGTCAGGTGCCCCGTCCCGGTGATTGTGAATGTAGGCGAGCGTCACACCCGACAGCGATTTCCGACCCGGCGCGGCCTGACGCATGGAAACAGACAACGCCCGGGAATCGCCGCTCCTGGTTTGACCTCGGTCGGGATCGGGCA
>DISF01000003.1 GCA_002421985.1 Roseovarius sp. UBA6217
TCGACAATGCGGGTCTGAAAGGGCTACTGGCAAAAAACTTCTGACGCCTGCACGCCGCCGGGATGCCGTGAGGAAGCTGATGGAAGATCATCGGTTCACGGAGCGGCGGGCGTGCAGGCTGGTCGGGATTTCGCGGTCGAGCTTGACCTATCAAGCCCGGCCGGACCGCCACGCGCGGCTGAGGGAACGCCTGATCACCCTGTCAGGCAAGCATCGGAGGTATGGCTATCGCATGCTGCACGCCAAGCTGGTCCGCGAGGGCTTCAGGGTGAACGTCAAGGTCGTCGAGCGCATCTACCGCGACGAACGGCTGTGGCTGCGCCGGACAAAGCGCAAGAAGATCCCGCGCGAAGGGCGTGAGGGGGCCTGGTGCCCGATTGCGCCCAACCAGCGCTGGTCGCTCGACTTCACCAGCGACGCGCTGGCCAATGGCCGCAAGTTCCGCACCGCCAACCTCAAGGACGACTGCACGCGCGAATGCCCGGCCATCGAGGTGGATTTCTCGTTGCCGGGCGAGCGGGTGGTCGAGATGCTGGAACGCGTGGCCCGTGAACGGGGATATCCTGATATCCTGGTCGTCGATAACGGCCCGGAACTGCGGGGGCGGGCGCTTGATCGATGGGCCGATGATCACGGCGTGCAGCTCTATTTCATCGACCCCGGCAAGCCGACGCGAGACACGCCTATATCGAAAGCTTCAACGGGCGATACCGTGAAGAATGCCTGAACCAGCACTGGTTCACCAGCTTGCGCGAAGCCCGAGAAATCATCGAGGAATGGAGGATCGACTACAACACAGAGCGCCCGCACGAGCCACTGAAGTATCAAACCCCGGAGGAGTTCGCAGCAGCGAGGCCCTTCGACAAAACGCAATGGGCGCAGCCGCTTGAGCGACCTGATGGCTCCGCGCCCGCGCCCATTGCTCACGCCGCCGAATGATGGCACACAAAAGGAGAACAGACGCGACTTGCGAGTGGCCCTGAAAATAGGGGCAGGTCATGCGGGCCTCATCCTCGCGATGCAGGCACAGCTCCATGCGGGCATCCATCTTGCCGGGCGTGACGGTGGCGGGGGGGCATGGCGAACATGTGGCTTCTTCTATGCGCCATATGCACGGTTAAACGCCGTACATGTCAGGATTTTCGAATGGTATGGTGTCCGTCTTGAATGTTTCAGGGCTGTAGACGTGGATCCAGAGCAAAGCGTTCTTGGGTAATATCGTCATAGTCAGCCTCTGGTTTTGTCGCATCGAAAATCAGGTTCCAGCTATTTCGCGACACGGCACTGGGGATCAGGATGAACCGGTGGTCCCTGAGAAGGGCATTCCCGTATTGCTGCTGGTTCCTGTTCGGGGTGCAGGGGAATAACCAATTCGGGTTGGGCACGTCATCCGGCCGGACGATATGGATATCCGCCGGGTCTATGATGCGGCCAGAGGTCAGAACATGGGGCTGCGTATCAAGCACACGAAACCCCTTATGCACGGCGACCTCCAGCGTCGCGGTGGCCGGATCGAGCGACGCATAGATCGCCCGCGTCCCGGGCGCGTTCCACCTGCCGCCGACGCGAAAGCTTCCCTCTCCGGTATTCCAGGTCGCGGCGTGCCGTTCCGCGTCCAGCCGCCAGAAGCGGATCTCTCCGCCCCCAAGCGGCGGAGGCAGCGGCGTCATACATAGATCCCGTATTCGATCCGCGTCAGATAATCCTCGACGGCCTCCACCCCGACGGCCGTGCTGAGCAGATCGATGGGCCGACGCTGATCCAGACCGATCGCGGGCGCGTTCAACCATGCCTCCGCCTCTGCCTTTGAGCCGAAAATCTCGGAAGCGCGGCCAAGAATCTCGGCGAATTTCCATGTCCGGTTGCTCTGGTCAACGCTCAGCACGGCGTCCGGTGCATCCTTCTTGCGACGCTGAAGCGTTCTGACGCTGATCCCGATCGCCTTTTCCAGAACGGCATCTGTGGCCAGAAAGGCAACCTGAGACGTAAGGTGCAGCAGGGCAGCCGAGGGCAGGCCCAACATCAGAATATCGTGCGCCTCGAGGTTATTGCGCACCGGCTTGCGAATGGTGTCCCGTCCGCCAAGCAGGGCGTAGGTGCGAGCGATGTCGTGTTCGGCTGATACTGCTTGGGCCATACGATCCTCCGATGCGTCACATGTCGCTATGAATATGACACGTGACGTTCGCAAATTCAAGGTCGGCCACATCGAATGGCCGCCTTCCACGGCTGACGAAGACAGTCATGCCGTTCTCGCAACGCTCTGCGACCCTGTTGCTCCAGGGGTTACCTACGTCGGTGCGGGGACATCTGGAAATTCCGGGAGGATCCTTCATGGAGGGATTTTCACGCGTGCTCAGAGCCCGATTTGAAACTGATTGAGTGAATTCAGCAGGTTGTGATTCTGTTCGGTTACAAAGCTGAACGGAGATCACGATGGCCTGGACCGAACTCACCCGACGCCAACATGCCCGATCGGGCAAGAGATACGCAAGCGATTTGACTGACGCGGAATGGGCGCTGATCGCGCCTTTGATGCCGCCTATCAAGACAACGGGCCGGCCTCGCACGACGCGGTTGCGCGATGTGTTCGACGCGATCCTCTACATCGCGACGACCGGTTGCCAGTGGCGGATGTTGCCCAATGACTTTCCGCCGGTCTCGACGGTGCGGGGCTATTTCTACGCCTGGCGCGATGACGGTCTGCTGGATGAGATGAACCGCAAGCTGGTCGAGGCCGCGCGTCTGGCCGAGGGTCGCAAAGCTCAGCCGACGGCAGGCATCATCGACTCCCAAAGCGTAAAAACGACTGAAAGCGGCGGGGTTAGAGGGTATGACGCGGGCAAAAGGATCAAGGGGCGCAAACGCCATATCGTGACCGACACGGTGGGATTGCTGGTGGGGCTCGAGGTCCACAGCGCCGGGATTCAGGATCGTGACGGGGCGCCGGACGTGCTCAAAGCCGTCGCCGCCCGCTATCCGATGCTGCGCCACATCTTTGCCGATGGGGGCTATGCCGGCCCGAAACTGTGCGAGGCATTGAAAGCCATCGGGCGCTGGACCGTGCAGATCGTCAAGCGTTCCGATACGGCGCAAGGTTTCGAGGTTCTGCCCCGCCGATGGGTCGTGGAACGCACCCTTGCCTGGCTGGGGCGATGCCGCCGCCTGTCAAAGGATTGGGAGAAATCCATCGCCAGCGCAGAGGCCCGGGTGCTCATCGCCCACATTCGACGGGTCACACGTCATCTTGCAAGGGCTTGAAAATGATCGGGTAGTTTTGAATCAGACTCTTAGAGGCTAAATGCCGAATCTCGGGGGCGTGGAGATGATCCCGAATTGCGCTGTCACAGTTCAGGCGCAGGGGCTGCGGGCGGCGATCTCGTCCAGTGCCTCGCAGGCGGCCTCGAGCGTGAGCAGGATCGAGGCGTGGCGATTCTTGTAGTCGCGCGCGGGCCGCAGCACCTCGAGCCCGTCAAAGGGCGCGGGCGGGGTGGGCCCGCCCTCCTTGAGCATGGCGCGCAGCGCATCGCGCGCGGCGGTGATCTCGTCTCGGGTGCAGCCGACGATATTGGCCCCCACCACGCTGGCCGCGGCCTGACCAAGGGCGCAGGCCTTGACCTCGGCCGCGTAGTCGCTCACCCGGTCGCCGTCGCAACACAGGTCGACCGTCACCGTCGAGCCGCAAAGCGGTGCGCGGCGGCGCACGCTGGCCTGCGGGTTTGCCAGCCGCCCGTAGCGCGGAATATCCGCCGCGAGTGCGAGGATACGCCCTGAATAAAGCTTGATAAGGTCGGTCTCGCCGCTCATGGCTTTCCCTTTGTGCCGCTGCCCCATAAATAGGCGGCTGAGCCACAGATGCAAAAGGATTTTGCCATGCAATTCGATCCCGCGACGCTGCGCTATGATGCCAATGGCCTGATCCCCGCGATCGCGCAGGATCACGAAACCGGCGAGGTCTTGATGCTGGCCTGGATGACTGCCGAGGCCGTGGCGCGCACGCTTCATACGGGGCGCGTGACCTATTGGAGCCGGTCGCGGCAAGCGTTCTGGGTCAAGGGCGAGACCTCGGGCCATGTGCAGGAGCTGGTCGAGATGCGGGTGGATTGCGACCGCGATTGCCTGCTGGTGCAGGTGCGCCAGACCGGGCCCGCCTGTCACACCAACCGGCGGTCATGTTTCTATACCGCGTTGCGCGACGGCGAGGAGATCGAGATCATCGCACCGATGGCGGACTGAGTATTTATGGCAAGATGACGCATCAAAGCCCGACCATTGCGCGGATATCGCGCGGGCTTGCGCCCTCGGCGCGGTATGTGGCGATGGCGCGGGCGTCGTCGCGCTTGGCAAGGCGGCGGCCGCCCTCGTCGCGGATCAGCCGGTGGTGGTGATAGGCCGGGGTGGCCAGGCCGAGCAGGCGTTGCAAGAGAACGTGGATCTGCGTGGCGTCGGCGAGATCCGCGCCACGGATGACATGGGTGACGTGCTGATCGGCATCGTCGAGCACCACCGCGAGGTGATAGGCCGCGCCCATGTCGCGGCGGGCAAGTACCACGTCGCCGACAGTGCGGGGCAAGTCTTGCGGTGCGATGGTTTCGGATTTCTCTTTATATATCAGTGGCGTGGAGAGCGTTTTGCAGGCGCGTGCCATGTCGAGGCGCAGCACCGCATCCTCGGGCATCGCGCCGGTGGGTGGCGTGGCGGGGCGGCAGGTGCCGGGATAGATCACCCCGTCGGGCCCTTGCAGCGGCGCACCCTCCTGCGGCGCGGAGGCGGCGGCGCGGATATCGGCGCGGTTGCATGAGCATTGATAGAGAAGCCCTTGATCCCAGAGGTTTTTCAAGGCTCCGCGATAGCGCGGCAGGCGTGTCGATTGGCGCATCACAGGGCGGGGCCAGTCGAGGCCGAGCCAACAAAGATCGTCGAAAATCTGCGCCTCCCACTGAGGGCGGCAGCGGCTCTGATCCAGATCGTCGATCCGCAGAAGGAACGTGCCCCCCTCGCTGCGCGCCCTGTCATGGGCCAGCATCGCCGAGAAGGCATGGCCCAGGTGCAGCGGCCCCGTGGGCGAAGGCGCGAAACGGGTTATGAACATCTTGTCAATGGGTTACGAGGCAAGGCTCATGTCCTGCGCTGCAAGCCATCCGGCCCACGCGGCCTTGGCGCGGTCGGTATAGGCCTTGTAGCGATGCACGCGCCCGCGCCGCCCGCCCTTGAGCCCATCCACGGGACGGAAAAGGCCGAAATTGACGTTCATCGGCTGAAAGGTTTTGGCCTCGGCGCCGCCGGTGATATGATGCACAAGCGCGCCCATCGCGCTGTCGGCGGGAACCGGCGGCAGGCTTTGCCCGAGAATGTCGGCGGCGGCGAAACGGCCCGCGACAAGCCCCATCGCGGCGGATTCCACATAACCCTCGACGCCGGTGATCTGCCCGGCAAAGCGGATTTGGGGCCGCGCACGCAGGCGCAGGCGGTCATCCAGCAGCGTGGGCGAATTCAGGAACGTGTTTCGGTGGATGCCGCCGAGACGAGCGAAGCGGGCGTTCTCCAGCCCCGGAATCATCCGAAAAACAGTGGTTTGCGCACCATACTTCATCTTGGTCTGAAAGCCCACGATATTGTAGAGCGTGCCGAGCGCATTATCGCGGCGCAATTGCACCACGGCGTGGGGCTTGATCTCGGGCGCGTGCGGATTGGTCAGGCCCACCGGCTTCATCGGGCCGTGGCGCAGCGTCTCGCGCCCGCGTTCGGCCATGACCTCGATGGGCAGGCAGCCGTCGAAATAGCTTGCCGTTTCGCCCTCATGGAATTCGGTTTTCTCTGCCGCCAGCAGCGCGTCGATGAACGCCTCGTAAGTATCTCGGTCCATGGGACAATTTATATAGGCGGTGCGCTCTTCCTCGGTCTCGCCCTTGTCATAGCGCGACTGCATCCATGCGCGCGACAAGTCGATACTGTCGTAATGCACGATGGGGGCGATGGCGTCGAAAAAGGCCAGCGCGTCGCGCCCGGTTTCGCGAGCGATGGCCGCGCCGAGGCCCTGCGATGTCAGCGGGCCGGTGGCGATGATCCAGTGGCCATTCTCGGGAAGTTCCGTTATTTCAGTTTGTTGCACGGTGATCTTCGGGTGGTGCATAAGGTGTTCGGTCACCGATCTGGCAAAGGCATCGCGATCCACCGCGAGCGCGCCGCCTGCGGGCAGGCGGTGGCGGTCGGCCGTCTCCATGATGATCCCGCCCGCCGCGCGCATTTCCCAATGAAGCAGGCCGACGGCGTTCTGCTCGTCATCATCAGAGCGAAAGGAATTGGAGCAGACCATCTCGGCCAGATCGCCCGTGCGATGCGCGAAGGTCTTGATATTGGGGCGCATTTCGTGGATCACCACATCCACACCCATGCGGGCGGCCTGCCATGCGGCCTCCGCCCCGGCCATGCCGCCGCCGACGATATGAAGCGGGCCGCTCATTGCTGCCAGTCCGGGCTGCGTTTTTGCAGGAAGGCGTTGATGCCCTCGTCGGTATCGCGGTCAAGCATGTTCTCGACCATCACGGCACCGGTATGGGCATAGGCCGCGTCAAGCCCCAGCTCCAACTGCTCATAGAAGGCGCGCTTGCCGATGCGCACGGCGCTGCCCAGCTTGGCGGCGACGGTTTCGGCGAGGCGCATGGTCTCATCCGCGAGGCTCTCGGGCGCAACCGCGCGGTTGATGAGGCCAAGCGCCTGCGCGCGCTCACAGTCGATGAACTGCCCGGTGGTGAGCATCTCGAAGGCCTGCTTGCGGGGCACGTTGCGCGAGAGCGCCACCATGGGCGTGGAGCAGAAAAGCCCGATATTGACACCGTTGACGCCGAACCGCGTGCCATGCGCGGCCACCGCCATGTCGCAGCTTGCGACAAGCTGACAGCCCGCGGCGGTGGCGATGCCATGGGGGGCTGCGATCACCGGTTGCGGCAGGTCGCGGATTGCGCACATCACCGCAGTGCAGCGCGCGAAGAGATCGGCGAAATAGGCGCGGCCCCCGTCCCCGGACTGGCGGGCGGCCTGCATTTCCCTCAGGTCGTGGCCCGCGCAAAACGCCTTGCCCGCGCCCGATATCGTGACCACGCGGATCGTGCGGTCCTCGGCCAGACGGGCGAATTCGGCCCGCAGCGCCTCCAGCATGGCATCCGACAGCGCGTTGAGATTGCCGGGTGAATGAAGGGTGAGCCGCGCGATTGCGCCGCTGTCGTCACGCTCCAGAATTGTCATCTTGTCTCCCTCTTGGTCTTGTGAATACTCTCGCACAAAACAGGGCAGGGAGGAAAGCATGACCGTCGTCATGGAAGCGGAGGAATTGAGCGGGTTTCTGGATAGCGAATTCCCGCAGATAGCCGGGGATTTCGTCATCGAGGAGGTGGGGGAACGGCGCATCCGGGTTCGGCTTTTAGTTGGCCATAGGCATTTGCGGCCCGGCGGCACGGTATCGGGGCCGTCGATGTTTTCGCTGGCGGATGTGGCGGTTTACCTCGCGCTGCAAGCGATGGTCGGGCCGGTGTCGCTTGCGGTGACCACGAATTGCTCCATCGACTTCATGCACAAGCCCGCTGCCAATACCGACCTGATCGCCGAGTGCCGCTTGCTCAAGCTGGGGCGGATGCTGGTGGTGGGCGATGTGCAGATCTTTTCCGAAGGCGGGCTGGAGCCGGTGGCGCGCGCCAGCCTGACCTATTCGATCCCGCCGAAACGAGCCTAGTAAGCTGAATTTCCGTTAAATCTTTGCGCGCGGGACGGGCCCGGCTATGCTGCGCGGAAAACGGGAGGACAAGAATGACGCAATCTCGGCCCGAGGGCGTGCCGGAGATGGGCGATGTGCGCATGGCCATGCTGGGCGAGGCGCTGCGCCGGGGCTGGTCCGACATGGCGCGCGCGCCGGGCTATGCGGTGCTCTCTGCCGGGGTTTATGTGGCGATCGGGCTTGTGATGGCGGGCGTCACATGGGCCACCGGCAAGAGCTATTGGCTGGTCTTCGCCGCCGTCGGCTTTCCGCTGGTGGGGCCGTTCGCGGCGGTGGGGTTTTACGAGGTGAGCCGCCGGCTGAACGAGGGGCGCGCGCTGGTGGCGCGCGAGATCCTCGGCGTGATCGCGCATCAGCGGCGGCGGCAACTGCCGTCGATCTGCGCGATCATCATCATGGTGTTCCTGTTCTGGTTCTTTCTCGCGCATATGATTTTCGCGCTGTTTCTTGGCCTCTCGACGATGACGAATGTTTCGTCATCCTTCGATATCTATTTCACCTCCCAGGGGGTGAGCATGTTGGTGGTGGGGACCGGGGTAGGGGCCTGTTTCGCGCTGCTGATCTATGCGATCACGGTGATCGCGCTGCCGCTGCTCTTGGATCGCGAGGTGGATTTCGTAACCGCCATGCTGACAAGCGTCAACGTGGTGACGGAAAACCCGGTGCCGATGCTGGCCTGGGCGGCGCTGATCGCCATTCTGACATTTCTCGCGCTGCTGCCGGCGTTTCTGGGGCTGTTTGTCGTGCTGCCGCTTCTGGGGCACGCGACATGGCACCTTTACCGGCTGCTCTGCGAGGCGGGGGCCGCAAGCCCCGACAGGTAGGTATCGAGCGCGCGCGCAAGCAGGGCGCGGGCCTCGGGCGGGTGGCTGAGACCGGCGGAATTGCGCAGGTAAAGTTCGACCACGCCGTGGCTGAGCGACCAGATATGCGCGCCGATCTCATCGGCGTCCTGCCCGAGACCGGCGCAGGCCGCGTGCAGCAGATCGTGCGCCTCGCCCGCCGCGCGCGCAAGGCCGGGGCTGCGCGCGATGTCGATGCCGCTCTCGAACATGGCGATGTAATGGCCGGGATGGCATTCGGCAAAGGCGAGATAGGCGCGCGCCATGGCCCGCACGCGCGGCAAGGGGGCGGTCTCGTCAAGATCGGCCAGCATCGCGGCAAAGAGGCCATAGCCCTGCCGCGCCACCTCGGCGATGAGATCGTCGCGGCCCGCGAAATGGCGGTAGATGGCGGCCGGGGTCACGCCCGCCTGCCGGGCGGCCTCCGAGAGGGTAAAGCCCTGCGGCCCTTTTTGCACGATGAGCGCGAGTGCCGCCCCGGTCAGGGCCTCGCGCAGGTTTCCGTGGTGGTAGCCGCGCTTGGCCATCTTGGTCTCAGGTTCTCAGATCGGTCATCTCGACGCCGATTTTCGTCATGTCAAAGGGGGTGGTCTGGTAAATCTCCGCGACCCAGTTGCCGTAGAGCAGATGCGCGTGGCTGCGCCAGCGGTTATGCGGGGGGCGCGCCGGATCGTCGCCGGGATAGTAGTTGCAGGGCACGTTGATCGGCGTGCCCGACGCGATATCGCGGTCATATTCCTGTTTGAGCGTGTCGCTGTCATATTCGAAATGGTTGAAGATATAGAGCGCGCGGTGGCCCCGATCCTCGACCAGACAGGGGCCGGCCTCGTCGCTGTCCAGAAGGATATTGAGGCCCGGCACGGCCTCGATCTCGGCGCGCTTCATCTCTGTCCAGCGGCTGACCGGGATCACGCATTCGTCGGAAAACCCGCGCAGATAGGGCGAGGCGGGGGCCATGTTGCGGTGGCGGAAACAGCCGAAGGCCTTGGCTTGCAGCATATGCTTTTTCACGCCGTGAAAATGGTTGATCATCGCCATTCCGCCCCAGCACACGCCGAAGGTGGAATGGACGTTGGTCTGCGTCCAGTCGAAGACGCGGCGCAATTCGTCCCAATAGGTCACCGCCTCGAAATCGAGATGCTCGATCGGCGCGCCGGTAATGATGAGACCGTCATATTTGTCGCCCGACTCTTCCACCTCGTCAAAGGGGCGGTAAAAGCTCTCCATATGCTCGGCGGCGGTGTTTTTCGCCTGATGCTCGGACATGCGGATGAGGTCGAACTCTATTTGCAGCGGGGTGGCGCCGATGAGGCGGGCAAATTGCGTCTCGGTCTGGATTTTCCTGGGCATGAGGTTCAAGAGGCCGATGCGCAGGGGGCGGATATCCTGGCGCGCGGCCTGGTCCGGGTCCATCACCATGACGCCCTCGCGCTTGAGCACGGCATGGGCGGGCAGGGTGGCGGGGATCTTGATGGGCATGGGGCGCGGTCCTTGGTCGTCAGGTCTGGCGGCGGGTGATGGCCTCGGCGATGAGAGCGGTGAAGCGGGTGGCGTCGGTGGCCTGCGCCACCTCGTCGGCGGTGACGCGCACGCCCCATTTCGCCATGGCCTCATAGCGTGGCTGGCGGTGTGCGAGCGCCTGCGCATAGGCCCATCGGATGAAGGAATCTGGATCAACTTCGTCCGGCAGGCAATTGTTTTTATGAAGATATTCCTCCCAGACGCGGGCGAGGAATTCGGGCTGATAGGCCATCGGTTTGGGCGCGCGGTCAAATCGGCGGACAAGCTCGGCGGTATGGGCCTCCGACCCCTCGATATAGACCAGCAGGCAGTGGCGCGAAAGCTCGGACAGGATCGGGTCGGCGGGATCGTCGCCATCGACCCATTCGCAGATCGAGCCGCCCGTGTCGCAGATGAAATGCGGATAGCCATAGAGCCGCCCGGCACGCTCGATGAAATAGCCGGTATCCATCAGCGCGTTTATCTCGGCCTGTCGAAACTGGTCCTGACGGCGGCGATACTCGTCCATGGGCATTCCGCCGCGCGCCGGATCGCCGGGCTTGCCAAGGTAGGTGGAAACCGGGGCGAGGTTGTGAAAGGTGATGTTGGAGCCGATATAGATCGAATCCGACAAGAGCAGGTCGCGCAGGAACGGCACCTGCATGGCGTGCGCCTTGGCGTTGTCCACGATCAGCTCGCCCATGTAGCGGGTGCCGATGCGGTAATCTATCGAGTAGTGAAACCATCCGCCCGCGTCGCGCAGCATCTGCGAAACATGGGTCTTGCCAAGGCCAGACATGCCGTAGAACAGCACCCGTTTATGCGGTGCGTCGAGCCATGCGTCGGCGGTTTCGTAAATCATGCTCGGCTCCCCTGGTGCGGTTGTGCCTTTACCTGCGGCGTTGCGGGAAAAATGGCAAGGGCCGGGCAAGAAAAATCCCGCCCCGATGAGGGGGCGGGGGGGGGGGGGCCGGGGCCTGGCGCGGGGTCAGTACTGATAGCCTACCTTGAAGCCGACGCCAACGGCATCGTTTTTCTTGAAATTCGGCCGCAATTGCGTGGGCGGATTGCCGATAACCGTGGGCGCATCGCCGAGCCAAGTATAGTTGACGCCGACGGACAAGATCATCCCGCTTTCGTTCTCGTAACGCCCGCCGACAGTCACGCCGAACTTGCCGTCGGTGGGCCCGAGGTTGGACACCGGCGTCTTGCCGTCGTTTTCTTCGTAGGTGAACGAGACCGACCCCGAGAATTTCGGTGTGAGCCGCCGCCCGATCCCGATGGTATAGGTATAGACGTCATCCGTGTAGGAAAGGAACGGATCGGTGGTCAGCACTCGATACACCAAGGGGTCGATCGTGAAACCGGACCAGTCGACCCAACGCACGCTGCCGAAAACCAGTGTGTCCTTGGCGATGCCCGACTGGAATTCGAGGTTGATGGATTCCGGGGTTTCGATCTCGGTCTTGGTGACGACGGTGCCCAAAACGGTGGTTTCCGTGGTGCGGTGTCGGGTCGAGATGGTCGAGTTATAGGTCAGTGACACCCGCAGGGCGATTTCGGGTTTCTCGTAGGACAGCCCCGCCACGTAGCCAAGCCCCTCATCCTTCTCGCCGTCCACGGAATACCCGGCCACGATAGGCACATCGGAATCCGCGCTGACCTTTTGCAGGCGCAGCCCGCCGTGAACGCCGAACCCGTTGGTGAACCGGTAATTCAGTAGTCCCGTGATGGCATCGGCGTTGAAGGTTGCGTTCGTGCCCGCGATCGGCCATTGGCCTGCCGCGATATTGCCACCCGCTGTCAATGCGGAAGTGCCCGCGAACGGAACGGATGTGCCGGGATAGGCGATATCGGCCCCGAACGGCTGATCGTAAATCAACGCAAAGCTCAACCTGTCGTTGATTTGCCGCTTGTAGGCTGCGCCGACCTGCCAATAGGCTTTACCTGCGTCGCCTGATTGACGTATCACGCCCGGCCCGGCGACGACTGTCCCCGACACAGAGGGCGAAACCGCGCCAAAGCTGAGTTCGGCGTAATTGCCCCTCTCGAACAGAACCTGGATGGACTGTCCCGAACGGTCGATACCACCGGCCCCGGCGCTTCCTGCGGCGATGACCAGACCGGTCGCAGCCAGTACGGGCTTTTTCATGATGTCCCTCTCCTCCTGAAGACATCGTGTCACATTACCGTCATCCCGCAACCCGTCAATCTTTGACGCCGCGTCACAAAGGCACAGGGGGCGGATGATGGTGGCGCAACAGCCACAGGGCGCGCGCGCATCGCCCATCAGCGGCGTTTGCGCGTCTCGACCCAGAGGTTGAGGTAATTCGCGCCAAAGATCACCCCCGCGCCCACAATTACCAGCGCGTCGATGCTCTCGCCATAGACCATGAGGCCGATCACCGCGATCAGCGGCAGGCGCAGGAAATCCACCGGCGTGACCACGGTGGCGGGCGCAATGGAAAGCGCCGTGGTCAGGCAGAAATGCGCCACCAGCCCGGCGCAGCCGATGACGACCAGCCACGGCCAGGACGCGGGCGAGGGCAGGGCGATATCGCCGTCGATCCCGGCGCAGATCAGGCCGAACACGATCTGTGTGAGCGTCATCCAGAAGAGGATGCAGGTGAGCGACTCCGAGCGGGTAAGCCGCTTGGTGGCGAGGATGGAGCCGGCAAATCCGATGGCGGCGGCAGCGGCGGCAAGCGTGCCTGCGTTGATCGTCTCGGGCGAGGGGCGCGCGACGATCACGATACCGATGAAGCCGATGAGCGCGGCCAGCGCGCGCACCCGCGTCATCCGCTCGCCCAGCACCAGCGGCGAGAGCACTAGCACCCACAAGGGCGAGGTGAATTCCAGCGCAAAGACCTGCGCCAGCGGGATCGCGGTGATGGCGTAGAACCACAGGTTCTGCCCGGTGAAATGGCTGAGGTTGCGAATGAGGTGCAGGCCGGGCGAGCGCGTGGTGATCGAGCGGAAGTGGCCGGTGGCACGCGCCACGCCGAGCACGATCACAAAGCCCACCACGCTGCGATACATCATGATCTCGAAGGTATCGAGCTCGAGGCTGACCGCGCGCCCCGCGACCGCCATCGAGGAAAACGACACCACCGCCCCCAGCATCCACAGCGCTGCGCGCAGCACAGTGGCGGGGTCGGTTCGGGGTGGCGCGGGGGCGAGGGTCATTCAGCCGCGCCACCAGATCTCGGGCATGGTGATGGGCGGCATGGCGGGCACGTTGTCGCGGTCAAGCGGGTGGGGCAGGGCGAGTGCGCCGGTCCCGGCCCCCTCGGGCAGGCGGTCGCGCCGCAGGTAGGTGATCTCGAACACCGGCGGAATGCCGATATCGCGGCAGCGGGCGATGCCGCAGCAATTGTTGGCGTGCATATGCACGATGGCGAAATCGCGGTGCAGCTTGGCGAACAGGGCGCGGATCAGCGGCAGGCCGTGGCGCTCGAATATCCGCCCCATGTCGTGAAACTCGATCACCATGACGCGGAACCGGCGCAAGAGCGCGCTGTCGCTTTCGATCAGCACGTCGAATTCGCTGCCCTCGATATCCATCTGCAAGAGCATGTCATCATCGCGCGCACCGCCGAGCTTGTCCTCCACCCAGTCGCCCAGGGTGGTGAAGGTCTCGTCACTATGGGCGCCGAGGAATTTGGCATCAAAAGTGAACAGCGGATTTTCGAGCGGGGGGCGGGTCACGCTGGCATCGGCCATGAAGGAGCGGATGCCGTAGCGGCGCGCGATCTCTTCCTCGAAATGGGCGGTGACATCGACGCCCGGCGAAAAGCAGTGCCGGATACCGTCAAGATCGTCGGGCAGCAGATAGCCGCCATCGCCCTCGCCGCCGATACGGATCAGCGGCACGGCGGCACAGGCCGCGCGCATCGCGGCGGCAAAGGCGCGAATGTCCTGCGCGTCTGCGGTCGCCTGCGATATGCGGCCATGCGCAAGGCGCATCGCCTCAAGCCCCCGACGCCATCTTGCTAGCACATGCCGCATCCCATCCCCCTGTCAGTGCTGCCGGAGCGCGCGGCGCAAAAGGATTTCGGCGAGAATACCATCCTCGCCGAATTGCGAATGCCCGTTTGGGGCATAGTCGGCCAGCGGGCCGTAGGCGGTCATTCCCATTCGATTTTCAATGATGACTGAATTATGTTAATTTTCACATATTTGAAAACCTGAATCATGGCAATACCATGAAAATTGCCATGCTTGGTTCATCCGACTGAACCGACATTCCCCAAGCGGCCCGCCCCCGGGTGCCAAAATCGCCTGATATGTCCCGCGGCTTTCGGTTCGGCCTGGGCTGCGGTGACGCGCAGAGCGCCGGGGGATTGCGGGGGAAACGGCAGGTCACAGCCTGAAACGGCCAGTGCGCATCAACCCGGACAAATCGCGACGGGGCCGTAATTCTGTCAAGCCCGCGCATCAAGCCGCGCCAGTTCGGTGCGCATCCCCTCGACCAGCGCCGTGGCAAAGCGGCTCTGCCGCTCCAGCCGCCGGTCATCGGCATGGCGCACCAGATAGAAACTGCGGGTGAGCGAGAACTGATCCGCCAGCACCCGCTGCCCCCGTCGCAGCCACGGCAGCGAGAAATCATGCAACACCCCGATCCCCGCCCCCCGCGCCACAAGGTTGAGCTGCACCGAGACCGAGTTGGAGGCGAGATGCACCCGCGCAACCCCCGCCTCGCTGAGGTAATCCAGTTCGCGGTCAAAGATCATGTCGGGGATATAGCCGACGATACGGTGATCGCGCAGATCCTCCAATCTGGTAATGGGGGGATGCGCGCGCAGATAGGTGCGCGAGGCCGCCAGATGCAGGTGGTAATCGGCGATCTTCTGCACCGACAGCCGCCCCGCCGTCGGCGGGCTGACCGCGATCACCATATCCGCCTCGCGCCGGGTCAGGTTGAACACGCGCGGCAACGCGACGATCTGGATGTCGAGATCGGGATTCTCGGCGGCGATCCCCGCGCAGACCTGCGGCAGCACGAAATTGGCGCAGCCATCGGGCGCGCCGACGCGGATCTGCCCCGACAGCCCGCCTGCCTGCCCGGCCATGTCCCCGGCGGCGGCCTCCACCGCCTGCTCGGCGCGGATCGCATGGGGCATGAGCCGCGCGCCCGCCTCGGTGAGCGCATAGCCCAGCGGCGATTTGGCGAAAAGCGGCGCGCCCAGCGCCTCCTCAAGCCGGGCCACGCGGCGGCCCACGGTGGCCGGGTCGATGCGCAGCGCCCGCCCCGCGCCCGAAAGGCTTTCGGCGCGCGCCACCGCCAGAAAGATGCGCAAATCGTCCCAATGCGGCCTCATCTGCCCGGCCCCCTTTGCATTAATGCAAATCCATATTGGACTCTTGCCTCTTTTACCGGGAGTTATGCAAGGCTAGGCTATCGCAGACGCGCAACTCAGGAGGAGATGACGATGCAGGAACTGACCCATTACATCAACGGCACCCATGTCAAAGGCACATCGGGGCGCTTCTCGGATGTGTTCAATCCCGCCACCGGCGAGGTTCAGGCCAAATGCCCGCTGGCAAGCCCCGAGGAACTGAACGCCGCCGTGGCCGCAGCACAAGCGGCGCAGCCCGCATGGGCCGCCACCAACCCCCAGCGCCGCGCGCGCGTGATGATGGAATTCGTGCGGCTCCTCAACCGTGACATGGACAAGCTGGCCGAGGCGCTGTCGCGCGAGCATGGCAAGACATTCCCCGACGCCAAGGGCGATGTGCAGCGCGGACTCGAAGTGGTGGAATACTGCATCGGCGCGCCGCAACTGCTCAAGGGCGAGTTCACCGATGGCGCAGGCCCCGGCATCGACATCTATTCGATGCGTCAGCCGCTTGGCGTTTGTGCGGGCATCACGCCGTTCAACTTTCCGGCCATGATCCCGATGTGGATGTTCGCGCCGGCGCTGGCCTGCGGCAATGCCTTCATCCTGAAACCAAGCGAGCGTGATCCGTCGGTGCCCCTGATGCTGGCCGAATTGATGGAAGAGGCGGGCCTGCCCAAGGGTCTCTTGCAGGTCGTCAATGGCGACAAGGTGGCGGTCGATGCGATCCTCGATCATGAGGTGATCCAGTCGATCGGCTTTGTCGGCTCCACGCCGATCGCGCAATATATCTACGGGCGCGGGTGTTCCAACGGCAAGCGCGTGCAGTGCTTTGGCGGGGCCAAGAACCACATGATCGTCATGCCCGATGCCGATATGGATCAGGCCGCCGATGCGCTGGTCGGGGCCGGATATGGTGCGGCGGGAGAGCGCTGCATGGCGATTTCCGTGGCCGTGCCGGTGGGCGACGAGACCGCCGACCGCCTGATCGCAAAGCTGGTGCCGCGGATCGAGAAACTGAAGGTGGGGCCTTATACCGCCGGCAATGACGTGGATTACGGCCCCGTCGTGACCGCAGAGGCCAAGGCGCGCATTCTCGGCCTGGTGGAGTCGGGCATCGCGCAGGGGGCCGAGCTTGTCGTCGATGGTCGCGATTTCAAATTGCAGGGCTACGAGGGCGGCTTTTTCGTCGGGCCGCATCTCTTTGACCGCGTGACGCCGGAGATGGACATCTACAAACAGGAAATCTTCGGGCCGGTCCTGTCCACGGTGCGCGCGGGCAGCTACGAGGAGGCGGTAAAGCTGGCGATGGATCATGAATACGGCAACGGCACCGCGATCTTTACCCGCGACGGCGACGCCGCGCGCGATTTCGCCAGCCGTATCAATGTCGGCATGGTCGGCATCAACGTGCCCATTCCGGTGCCGCTGGCCTATCACACCTTCGGCGGCTGGAAGAAATCGGGCTTTGGCGATCTCAACCAGCACGGGCCGGACGCGTTCAAATTCTACACCCGCACCAAGACGGTGACGGCGCGCTGGCCCTCGGGGATCAAGGAGGGCGGCGAATTCAATTTCAGGGCGATGGACTGATCCGCACGGCTCGGGAAACGGGGGGGCCAGCCCCCCGTTTCCCCCCGAAGTATTTGCACCAGGAAGGCACCGGCGCGGGCACCCCGACGCGAACGCCCTCACCCGATTTTTGCAACTGAGTCGACGCGCGGCGCGGACCCTTGGCGCAGACAATACCCGAAACATGTCCGAGCGGGGGACACCCCCGACTCTATCGACAGTTTTCCAACAGCATCAATATCTTGCGTTTCATATGGTGGTGCCCGCGTGAGGGCGTCAACCCCTTGTTTTTGCGTGTTTTTATCTGTCCAACCCTGACCGTATCCCCCTTGCGAATATAGGAAACCTGTCCTGACGTGTCTTGCCCTGTCCGGCCCTATCCAGTAACCTGGGGGGGATATTTAGGGGGACGGAAAATGCCGGCGCGAAACAGGCTGACGGCGGGCTTTCTGAAAACCGCCCCGGTGGGGAAGCTGGCGGGGGCGGGCTGATGGCGGAAAATGACAACGCCCCCCGCAAAATGGCCGACCGCCGTCGAAAGGTGTTTTACTGAGGGCGGGGCAATACCACCTTTGCAGATGGCTTTCCCAAAG
>DISF01000052.1 GCA_002421985.1 Roseovarius sp. UBA6217
CAACCGTTGAGCGGCAGAAACGCTCGTCCAGCCACGCGCACAGCTCCGCCTCCCGAGCCGAGGTCATGCGGGACTGCCCCCCTTTCCAACCATCGGTCGAAAGCGCGTCCCGGCCACCTTCGCGGTAGGTTTTGTACCAACCCCGAATGGTATCATCGTCCAGGTAGAGAAACTCCGCCATGGCCTGGCAGGACTTCCCGTCATCAAGCAACAACATCGCATTCGCACGACGCGCAATGCCATGGTCTTCGCGCTGACCGCGCAGGCAAGCGAAAAGCTCACGTCGCTCTGAAGGAGAGAGAAAACCGCCGCGGATCATGACCTTACTTGAATCGCTCACAACCGAAGCGTCAACCCGGGAAATTCGGGTGATCCATGACTCGGTGTAAAGCGTCGTGCCTTTCGCAGGTCCACCGCGTTTTGAAGCCAGACAGCGGCACAAATTAATCGCAATCCCGGCTTGTCGGCCTGCACCTGATTGGGTATTCATACACCTGCTTCGGTCCGGGACCAAACCCCCGGATAATAGGGAATACGGTGCGATCCGGCCTTTGGATCAATTCCGTGACTGCCCCCGCAACTGTAAGCGGCGAGCGAAGCCGGGATACACCACTGCACCCTCGGGTGTGGGAAGGTCCGGCCAAGCGATGACCCGCAAGTCAGGAGACCTGCCGAAGTGATCACCCTATCCGGGCGCGGGGCGCGCCGTGGATAACGGACCTTTCCGTAGTGGTGGCACTTCACCGTCTGCGGAAGGGGCATGTCCTTTTCCAATGACCGATACGACCGGAAACCATGCCAAATCAGGCATTTGGGGACATGACATGAGATATTTTGCCACCTGCGCGATCTGCGCGCTCGCGACGGCCCCCGCCGTCGCGCAAGAGGCGTTCGACCTCGACACCATCACCGTCATTGCCAACCAGACCGCCACCGCGCTCGAGCGCAGCGGATCAACCGTCGAGGTGCTGCCCGCCGACGAGGTGCAGGCCGCGCCGCGCGTGCGCCTTGGCGATTTCCTGACCTTCCAGCCGGGGATTTCATCCTCGGCCAATGGCCCGCTTGGCACCACCTCGACGGTGCGCATCCGTGGCCTTGGCGGGGCCTATGTGCCGGTGCTGATCGACGGCATCGACGTGACCGACCCGGCCTCGAGCGGCGGCGGCTTTGATTTCGGCGGGCTCACCAATGCCGGGCTTGGCCGGATCGAGGTGCTCAAGGGCTCGCAATCGGCGCGTTTCGGGCTCAACGCCGTGGGCGGCGTCATCAACATCGAGAGCCTGCGGCCCACCGAGGACGGCGTGCACGGCTTTGCCGAGGTCGAGGCCGGGCGCTATGATTTCCAGCGCGGCGTGCTCGGCCTGACCGCGCGCACCGACCGCACCGATCTGGCGTTCAGCTTCAGCCGCACCGAGAGCGACGGCTTTTCCGCCTCTGCTGCGGGCACCGAGGCAGACGGGTTCGAGGCAACCCAGGCCAATCTCTACCTGCGCCACCAGCTTACCGATATTTTCGCCGCAGGTCTCAGCGCGCTTTATATCGACAGCCGCGCCGAGTTCGACGAGTTCGGCGGCGACGGTCCTGCCCCGTTTGACGAGTTCAACACCCGCGAGACGACGGGCATCCGCGCCTTTGCCGAGCTGACCACCGGCCCGGTCGATCACGAGCTTGCGCTGATCTGGTTCGAGACCGACCGCACGTCGTTTTCCAACGGCGTGGCCAGCCCCTTCAAGGGCGAGCGCAAGCGCGCGGAATATCGCGGCAGCTACGCATCGGGCGGTATCTGGGCGCTCAATTTCGGTGGCGACTATACCGAGGAAGGGGACCTGAGCCAGACCATCGACATCGTCGGTGTGCAGGGCGAATTGCTACTTGCCCCCACCGATACGCTCGATCTGGCATTTTCCCTGCGCAATGACGACCATTCCGAGTTTTCCTCGGAACTGTCCTCGCGCGCGGCGCTCGCGTGGCGCATCCAGGATGACCTGATCCTGCGCGCCTCGGCATCCGACGGCTTCCGCGCGCCGACCCTGGTGCAGCTTGATCCTTTCTTCGGCGACCCGACATTCCAGCCCGAGACCAGCACAAGCTACGAGCTGGGACTGGAAAAGCGCTTTGGCACAGGCGGTTTCGTGCGCGCGACGCTCTTTCAGACCGAGATCGACAACCAGATCTTTTTCGACGGGGCCTCGACCCGCTGCCCCAGTGGTTTTGGCTGTTTCGAGACCGGCGATTTCGAAGCCAAGGGGATCGAGCTTTCAGCAGAAATGTCGATCAACGCCTTCCTGACATTGACCGGGGCCTACACCTATACGGACGCCGAGGAGAACGGTGCCGCCGCCGCGCGCGTGCCCGAGCACGACGTGGCGCTTGGGCTTGGCGCGCGGATCACACCGCGCCTTGACGCGCAAGTCATGCTTCAGCATGTCGCGGGCGTGACCCCCTCGCCCTTTGCGCCGCCCATCAACAAGGTAAAGGATTACACGCTCTTTCACGTCAACGCAGCCTATGACGTGACCGACCGCGTGCAGGCTTTCCTGCGCGTCGAGAACCTCTTTGACGAGGATTACGAGACGGCGGGCGGGTTCAACACGCCGGGCCGCGCGGCCTATGTGGGGCTTCGTGCGTCTTTCTAGGCTCATATCGCTCGGGCTGGCCCTCGCGCTTGCGGGGGCCATGACGATGACGCGGGCCCATGCCGATCCGGCCCCGGCCCGCGTCGTGTCGATCAATCTGTGCACCGATCAGCTTGCGATGATGCTGGCCGCGCCCGGTCAGCTTGTGTCGGTGTCGCGCCTTGCCGCCGATCCGCATGCCTCGGCCATGGCCGACGCGGCGCGCGCCTATCCGGCTAATCATGGCCGCGCCGAGGAGGTCTATCTGCTCAAGCCCGATCTGGTGCTGGCAGGGCGCTATTCCGCGCGCGCGACCGTCGACATGCTGCGCCGCACCGGGCTGCGGGTAGAACTTTTCGACACCGCCAATTCGCTCGCCGACACGCGCGCGCGGATCGAACAGATGGCGCGGCTTCTGGGGCGCGAGGCGACGGGCGCGGCGCTGATCGCCGCCTTCGACGCGCGTCTCGCCGCGCTCGCCGCGCCCGAGACCGGACGCCGCGCGGCGCTCTATCATCCGAACGGCTACAGCCTCGGCGGGGGCACGCTGGCCGATGACATCCTGCGCGCGGGCGGCTTTGGCAATATCGCCCGCGATCTTGGCCTGCGCGGCGGCGGCACGCTGGCGCTGGAACGGCTGGTGATGACCACGCCCGATCTGCTTATTCGCAGCACACCGCTGCCCGGTGCCTCGCGCTCGGAGGCGGTGATGGCCCATCCCGCGCTCGAGCGGCTGGCCGCCAGCACCGCCGGGCTGCGCATCACCTCGCCCGACTGGATCTGCGGCACGCCGCATGTGCTGGGCGCAGTAGAGACATTGACGCGCGCGCGCGAGGCACTGGAATGAAGCCGCTCGCGCTCGCTCTCTCAGGCCTGGTCGCGGCGCTGTTTCTGGCCTCTCTGGCCGTTGGCCCGGCGGGGATCGGCCCGCTTGACGGGGTGGCCGCGCTGATCCTTGGCGGCGACGGTCCCGCGCCGCTGGTGATGCGCGAGATCCGCCTGCCCCGCGCGATCCTGGGCGCGATGATCGGCGCGGCCCTCGGCCTTTCGGGGGCGGCGCTGCAAGGCTATCTGCGCAACCCGCTGGCCGAGCCGGGGCTCATTGGCGTGTCGGGCAGCGCGGCCTTGGGCGCGGTGCTGGCCATTCATACCGGGCTGGCCGCCACGCTGACCCTTGCGCTGCCGCTGGCGGCGCTGGCGGGCGCGGGCACCGGCGTTCTGCTCATCCTGCTGCTCGCGGGGCCGCGCGGTGGCTCGATCACGCTCATCCTTGCCGGGATCGCCATTTCGGCGCTGGCCGCCGCGCTCACCTCGCTGGTGCTCAACCTCTCGCCCAACCCCTATGCCGCGTCGGAAATCGTGTTCTGGATGATGGGCTCGCTTGCCGACCGCTCGATGACCCATGTGTGGCTCGCCTTGCCCTTGATGCTGGCGGGGGGGCTGGCACTTTTGAGCCTCGGGCGCGGGCTTGACGCGCTGACCTTGGGCGAGGACGCGGCAGAGGCGATGGGGCTGCGCCTTGCGCGCCTGCGCCTCACGCTGGTGCTGGGCACGGCGGCGATGGTCGGCGCTTCGGTGGCGGTGGCCGGTGCCATCGGCTTTGTCGGCCTTGTCGTGCCGCATCTCCTGCGCCCGCTGGTGGGCGCGCGGCCCTCGCGGCTTCTGTGGGCCTCGGGCCTCGGCGGCGCGGCGATGCTGCTGGCCGCAGACCTTGCCGTGCGCCTGATCCTGCCCGAGCGCGACCTGAAACTTGGCGTGCTCACCGCCATTGTCGGCGCGCCGCTCTTCCTGCATCTCATCTACAAGACACGGGGGGCGCAGCAATGAGCCTCCTGTCGCTACGCGATCTGGGCGTCGCGTTGCGGGGGCGCGCGATCCTCTCGGGCGTCACGCTCGATATGGGGCCGGGCGAATTCATCGGCCTTATCGGCCCCAATGGCGCGGGCAAGACCACGCTGATGCGCGCGGCGCTTGGCCTTCTGCCGCATCGGGGCACGAGCAGCCTTGCCGCGCTGTCGCCCGAGGCACGGGGGCGCGCGGCCGCCTGGATGCCGCAGGCGCGCGACATCGCCTGGCCGGTCACAGTGGAAACGCTGGTAGCTTTGGGGCGCACGCCGCATCTGGCGGGCTGGCAGGGGATGGGTGACGCCGACCGCGCCCATGTCGATGCGGCGCTGGCCACGATGGGGCTGGAGGGCTTGCGCCACCGCACCGCCACGCGGCTTTCGGGGGGCGAGCAGGCGATGGCGCTGATTGCGCGCGCGCTGGCGCAGGATACGGCCCTCCTGATGGCCGACGAGCCGATCGCGGGGCTTGATCCGGCCAATCAGATCGCCACGATGCAGGTCTTTGCCCGCCTCGCACGCGAGGGGCGCGCGGTCATTGCCTCGCTGCACGATCTGGGCCTTGCGGCGCGCCATTGCACGCGGCTCATCCTGCTGGGCGAGGGCGGTGTGGCCGCCGACGGGGCGCCCGAGACGGTGCTCACGCCCGAGAACCTCGCCCGCATCTTCCACGTCACCGCCCATTATGCTAGCACCCCCCAAGGCCCGGTGTTCCAGCCTCTGGAGGTGATAAGGTGATCGCGCTGCGTCATGACCACCCCTGGCTTGCCCTCGATCTCGGGGCGCATATGCCGGTGCTGAGCTGGGCGGTGAACCGCCCCGGCCTTGTGCGCGCGCGGCGCATCCTGTGGCGCGAGGTGCGCAATGCCGATCTGCCCGAGGATCTCGATGTCGCGGCATGGCTTGACGCCGAGCTTGCCGCGCGCGGCGCGTCCGATACGGTCTGCTTCCTCACCTCCTGCAACATCGCCCAAGTGACCGAGGCCACGGCCTGCGCCGAGGGCATCCGCGCCCGCGCCGTGGCCACGGTGGGCCTCACGAACGCCGAGTCGGTGGGCACCCGCCTGCCCCCCGCCGCCCATGGCTGGGGCACGATCAACATCGCCGTCGCGCTCTCCGAAGGGCTGACCGAGGGCGCGCGCCTTGAGGCGCTGAGCATCATTACGCAGGCCCGCACCGCCGCGCTGATGCAGTCCGGCCTGCGCCTTGTCACCGGCCCCGTCACCGGCACCGGCACCGATTGCGTAGCCCTCGCCGCGCCCGAGGGGGCCACGCGCTATGCCGGGCTTCACACTGCCACGGGCGAGGCCATTGGCCGCGCCGTGCTGGACGCGGTGGCGCGCGGCGTGGTGCTCTGGCAAGCCAGCGATGCGGCACGGGAGGCCCGCCATGGATGACCTGACGCTTTTCGCCTTTCTCGACCGGGGCGGCCCCGCGCTCTGGGTGATCGCCGTGCTGTCGGTGCTGACGCTGGCGCTGATCCTGTGGAAGCTGTGGCGGCTCTTGCTCACCGGCGCGTGGTCGGGGGCGGTGACCGAACGGGCCGTCGCACTTTGGCAGCACGGGCAACGGCGCGACGCGATGACGCTTCTGCGCCCGCGCCGGAGCCTGCGCGCGCGCCTTGCGCTTGCCGCGATGGAGGCGGCAGAGGCCCCGCATTGGTCCGAGCGCCAGGCGCGCGAGGAGACCACCCGCGTCGCCAAGGGATTGCTTTCGGAGGCCCGCAGCGGGCTGCGCGCGCTCGAACTCATCGCCACCATCGCGCCGCTCATCGGGCTTCTGGGCACGGTGCTTGGCATGATCGCGGCCTTTCAGGCCCTGCAATCGAGCGGCAACAGCGCCGATCCGTCGGTGCTGGCGGGCGGGATATGGGAGGCGCTGCTGACCACGGCGGCGGGCATGGCGGTTGCGATCCCGGCCTCGGCGGCGCTCACGTGGTTCGAGAGCGTGGCCGACCGCGTGCAGGCCGATATGGAGGACGCCGCCACCCGCATCTTTACCGCAGGGGCAACGGCATGATCAGCTTCGGCCCGCCCCGCGCCGTCCGCCGCCCCAGCCTCACGCCGATGATCGACGTGGTGTTCCTGCTGCTGGTGTTCTTCATGCTGGCGGCGCGTTTCGGCCATGACCTCTCGCTGCCCATGACAACGGGCGGCGGGGCGGCGGACTATGACGGCCCGCCGCGCCTTGTGGTGATAGGCCCCGACACGCTCACCCTCAACGGGCAGGCCGTGGCCCCCGACGCCCTCGCCGTTGCCCTTGCCCCGCTGATGTCCGACCCCGGCGATATCGTCGTGCTGCGCCCCGCCGAGGGGGTGCCCCTCTCGCGGCTGATCGAGGTGCGCGACACGCTCGCCGCCGCCGGGCTCAACCGTCTGATGGTGGTGGAGTAGGCCCATGCAGTTCTCCGCGCCCCGCCGCCGCCGCCCAGCCGAGCCCATCGTGCCAATGATAAACGTGGTGTTTTTGCTGCTCATCTTCTTCCTGATGAGCGCGCAGATCGCGCCCCCCGCCCCCTTTGACGTGATCCTGCCCGAAAGCGGCGTGGGCGACCGTGCCACGCCCGCCGACACGCTTTACATGGATGCCGAGGGGCAACTTGCCTTCAACGACGCACGCGGCGCGGCGGTGCTGGACGCGCTCGCCGCGCGCGCCACGCCGGAGGCACCACTGCACATCCGCGCCGATGCGGGGATGGAGGCGCGCGCGCTGGCGCGGCTCTTGCCCGCGCTCGCCGCGCGCGGGGTGGATAGGGTCGAGATCGTGACGGGGGCGCAATGATCCGGGGGCTGGAATTCGCGGGATTTGTGGCCCTTGCGGCAGCGGTTCATATCGGGGTCTGGAGCGTCACGCCAGAGGGTGGCGGCGCGGGCGGGCAAGGCGGCACCGAGACGGTGACGCTTGCCGCCGCCGCCCCGCAGATGGCCGCCCTCGTGGCGGCGTGGGAGCGCCCGGTCGAGGCGCTGGATCACGCCCCCGACCCGCAGCCCCTGCCGCAGCGTGACACCCTGCCCGAGGCCCTGCCCGCCGCGCTGCGACCCTCGGACAGCCCCCCGCGCGCGCGCGCGCCCGCACGGCCCGAGGCGGACGCGCCCCCAAGCCTGCCCCGGCTCCCCGCTGCGCCCCTGCCCGCGCCCGCCCTGTCGGACCGCCCCCCGACACCCGCACCGCCGAGGGAAGCCGAGGCCACCGACACCCCCGCGCGCCCTGCGTTGCCAGAGCGTGCCCCCCCCCCCGCGCCCCGCCCCGAAGCGCCAGAACCGCCGCAAATGGCGGCCCTGCCCGAGATCGACCGCCGCACGACCAAGGCCCCCGAGCCGGAGCGCCCGGTTGCCCGCCCCGCCGCGAAACCCTCCAAACCCGCCCCCGCGATACCCGAGCAAACCGCGCGCGGCACCGGCCAGCAGCAGGCCGCCGGCAGCGCAAAGGCCCACGCCCCGGCGCAACTCGACGCGGCCATCCGCACCAGCCTCATGGGCGAGTGGGGCGCTGCCATCCGTGCCCGCATCGAGCAGCAAAAGCACTATCCGGCGGGCACGCGCGCGCAGGGCACCACGCATCTGGTGCTTGATGTGGAGGCCGACGGGCGGCTTCTCGCGGTGGCGGTGGCGCGCTCTTCGGGCGATCCCCGGCTTGACGCTGCGGCGCTCGACGCCGTGCGCCGCGCGCGCCTGCCCGCCAAGCCCGACCGCCTGCCGGGGCCACGCCACCGCTTTACCCTGCCGGTGACGTTTTCGCGCTGAACACGCGGGCGTGACCGGGGCGGCGACCATTCCCCCTACACCCCGCGCGCGATTTCCGCTAAGCGGGACATGCCGCAACACAGCACGGAGTGACCTCATGGCCCCCACGGCCCCCAGGCAAAAGCCCGTCAACCTCGCCCTTCAGGGCGGCGGCGCGCACGGGGCGTTCACATGGGGCGTGCTCGATTACCTGCTCGAGGACGGGCGGTTGCGTATCGCGGGCATCTCGGGCACCTCGGCGGGGGCGATGAACGCAGTGGCGCTTGCCGATGGCTTTACCCGCGCAGGCCCCGAGGGCGCGCGCGCGGCGCTCGACAAGTTCTGGCGCTCGATGAGCGCGAGCGCGCGCCACACGCCGCTGCAACGCACCCCCGTGGACCGCCTCACCGGCAACTGGGGGCTGGAGAACAACCCGTTCTATCATTTCATGAACGCGCTCACCGGCGTCGCCTCGCCCTATCAGCTCAACCCGCTCAACATCAATCCGCTGCGCGATCTGGTCGAGGAAAGCATCGATTTCGAGATGGTGCGCAAATGCACCGCGTTCGAGCTGTTCGTTTCCGCCACCAATGTCGAGACCGGGCGCGTGCAGGTCTTTCCGCGCGAGGAATTGACCGCCGACATGGTCATGGCCTCGGCCTGCCTGCCGCATGTCTATCAGGCGGTCGAGATCGACGGCGTGCCCTATTGGGATGGCGGCTATATGGGCAACCCCGCGCTGTTCCCGCTTTATGGCAAGACCGGCACCGACGATATCGTGGTCGTCCAGATCAACCCGATCGAGCGCAAGGGCACCCCGCGCACGGCGCAGGAGATCCAGAACCGGATGAACGAGATCAGCTTCAACGCAAGCCTTCTCAAGGAGTTGCGCGCGATTGACTTCGTCGATCGGCTGATCGCCCAGGGCAAGCTCGGCGTCGATCACTACCGACCGGTCAAGGTCCATCTGATCGAAAACGAGGAGATGCTGAAACCGATGGGCGCATCGTCCAAGATGAACGTGGAATGGGCCTTTCTCACCCGGCTGCGCGATATCGGGCGCGAGACGGCGGCGGCGTGGCTCGATGCCTGCTTTGAGCGGATCGGCAAGGAAAGCACGGTCGATCTGCGCGCCATGTTCCAGGGAATCGGGGCCGAACATCAGGGATAGAGTTCGCCCCCTCACATGACGCGCCCGCCGTGTTTCGGGGATACCACGGGCCTTGAGCGGGGACTTCGATAAGATGCGCCAGGCCGCGCGGGGATATCCGCGACGGCCCGCCTCCCCTCACCCCACCCGGTAGGGCAGCACCCCGCGCTCGTCGGGCGTGACCTGCAAGCGCCGCTCCAGGGGCGGGACCGAGCGTTGATGGCAATCCGTGCGCTCGCAGATGCGGCACGAAATCCCGATCGGCTCAAAAGCGCGGGCATTGCTCACGTCAAGATCGTCGGCGTAGACCACATCGCCCGCGTGCTTGATCTCGCAGCCAAGTGCTATGGCAAAGCGCCGCACCGGCGCGCCGAAACTGCCCCCCGGTTTGCTGACATCGCGCGCCAGGCTGATATAGCGCACCCCGTCCGGCGTCTCGGCCAGTTGCCGCAGGAACCGCCCCGGCGTCTCGAACGCGCGATGCACGTTCCACAAGGGGCACGCGCCCCCGAACCGCGCGAATTGCAGCCGCGTGGCGGAATGGCGCTTGGTGATCGTGCCGGCCTGATCGACCCGCACGAAGAAGAACGGGATGCCCTTGGCACCGGGGCGTTGCAGCGTCGAGAGCCGGTGGCAGACCTGCTCGATCGAGGCCCCGAAACGCGACGCCAGCACCTCCAGATCGTGGCGCACCCGCTGCGCGGTGCTCAGAAACACGCCATAGGGCATGAGCGCCGCCCCTGCGAAATAATTGGCCAGCCCCATCTTGGCGATGGCGCGCGCGGCCTCTGACTGAAACCGCGCGAAATCAAGCGTCGCCTCCAGCAGGTCATCCTGCGTCAAGAGCGCCAGTTGCAACAGCATCTGAAACCGCCGCGTCTCGGCCGGGGCCCGCGCCGAGAGCGTCAGGATGCCGCTTTCGCGGTCGAAACGGCGCAGCGTTGTGGTATCGGCCTCGGTCACGCCGATGCCCATATCGCGCAGTCTTTGCCGCGCCAGCGCCGCGATCCCGCCCGGCCCCGCGCCCTCGGCCAGCCGCTCGGCGGCGCGGTCCACGGCGTCGATGTAATTGTCGCAATAATGAAAGAAATCGCGCACCTCGTCCCAGGGGCTGGCCGGGCTGCGCGCATCCTCGCGGCCCAGCGCCTCGTCAAGGCTCGCCAGCCGCTCATGGGTCTGGCGATAGGCGCGGTGCAGTTCCAGAAACGCCCGCGCCAGCGCCGGAGCGTTCGACGCGGTGAGCCGCAGATCTGCCAATGGCGGCGGCTCGGTGCCGAACACCGGATCGGCCAGCGCCTCGCGCATATCCGAGACCAGCCGCTCGGCATCGCCGGTGGAAAGCTCGGTCACGTCAAAGCCGAATTCCTGCGCCAGGGCCAGCACCACCGTGGTCGAGAGGGGGCGGTTGTTATTCTCCATCTGGTTGAGATATGGCAACGAAACCCCCAGTTTTGCGCCAAAATCCTTTTGCGTCAGGCCAAGCCGCTGGCGCGTTTCGCGCAGCTTTGCCCCGGCATAGAGTTTGCGCACAGCCATCGGCCCGCCTCCATTTGCAGATTAGCCCGATCGACAGGATAGGTTTGCAAATCCCCGGCGGCAAGGGCCTTGGCCACGCGCCCGGCAAGCGCGAGGCCAAGGCGGTGGATATCCCGCGCCCCAAGGCCGAGTGTCACAATCTTGCGGCGATCAATGTGGACACATCCCCCGCCAAGCCCCAGATCGGCACATCAAACGCCGATCTTTGGCCCCAGGCACATGAGCGGCTCGCGCGATTTGCGCAGCTCGTATAGCTCGCTTACCGCCGTATCGCCCTCGAACCGCGCCACCAACCGCCCGCCTTGGCGCTCGAACCGCCAGCATTGCGGCTCGGGCCGGGTCTCGTAGACAAAACAGATGAGCGGGCCATCGGCATACCAATGCCCCTCCTGGCACTCGCCATCGAGAAACGACCAGCGCACCCGCCGGTCGGGCAGGTATTCCTCGGCCCCGTAAGGCTCTGCCCCCTCGGCCCCGTAATAGAACGTGTGCCCGCGCGTATAGGCGTCGAATTCCTCGGCGCTCATCTCGGCGAGGGCGGCCAAAGGGCCACCAAGGGCGAAAGCAAGGGCAAGCACGATCACACGCATGGGGTCAACCTGCCAGATCGCCCGCCGCCGCGCCAGCCGTTTCGCGCCACCGCGCAGACGGGCAGCGAATGCAGCAGCAGGATCTGCCCCTGTGCATAACCCGCGTTAGCGATATGGGCCACGAGCACCAGCGGCAGCGATGTGGCGATCACGAACAGGGGCATCTCGGGTTTTTGCTTGTGGCATCGGCATCATGGCGCAAAACTGGCCCCGACACCACGGCACCGACGGGGCACAATCGGGCGAATCACGCGGCAATCGAACGCATCCGGCGCGGCAAATGTCGCTTTTGGTCCCGCCGCGCGCGGGCCGGACGGATATGGCTTGGCCAGCGAGGCAGGAGGACAGCGCAATGGAACGCGACGAACGCAAGGGCGTCTGGAAATCCGGCAAGGGCAAGGGGCGGCACACGCCCAAGGGGCGACAGCTTGACGATACCGCCTGGAACGAGGTCCGCGCGCTTCTGGGCGACCGCCCCCGCCGCCGCGATCTGCTGATCGAGTATCTGCACCTCATTCAGGACCGGTTCGGCCATCTTTCGGCGGCGCATCTGCGCGCGCTGGCCGAGGAGATGCGCCTTGCCCAAGCCGAGATCCACGAGGTCGCCACGTTCTACGCCCATTTCGACGTGGTGAAGGAGGGCGAGACACCGCCCCCCGCGCTCACCATCCGGGTCTGCGATTCGCTGTCTTGCGAGTTGGCGGGCGCGCAGGCGCTCAAGGCGGCGCTGGAAGACGGGATGGACCCGGCCAAGGTGCGCGTGCTGCGCGCGCCCTGCATGGGCCGCTGCGATACCGCACCGGTGCTGGAGCTTGGCCACAACCATATCGACCACGCCACGCCGGAGAAGGTGCGCGCCGCCATCGAGGCAGGCGAGACCCACGCACATATTCCAGAATATCAAACACTTGCAGACTATACCTCAAGCGGTGGCTACGACACGCTGCGCGCCCTGCGCAAGAGCGGCGATTTCAAGACCGTGCAGCAGACCCTGCTCGATGCCGGGCTGCGCGGGCTTGGCGGCGCGGGCTTTCCCTCGGGGCGCAAATGGGGCTTCGTGCGGGCCGAGCCGGGGCCGCGCTATCTCGCCGTCAATGGCGACGAGGGCGAGCCGGGCACCTTCAAGGACCGCTATTACCTCGAGCGGCAACCCCATGTTTTCCTTGAGGGAATGCTGATCGCCGCCTGGGCGGTCGCGGCCGAACGCTGCTTTATCTACATGCGCGACGAATACCCTGCCGTGATTGAAATATTACGCCGCGAAATCAAGGCGCTGGAGGATGCCGCCCTGATCGTGCCGGGATATGTCGAGCTGCGCCGCGGGGCCGGGGCCTATATCTGCGGCGAGGAATCGGCGATGATCGAATCGATCGAGGGCAAGCGCGGCCTGCCCCGCCACCGCCCGCCATTCGTGGCGCAGGTGGGCCTCTTCAACCGCCCCACGCTCGTCAACAATGTGGAAACGCTCTACTGGGTCACGCGCGTTCTGCGCGAGGGGCCGGAAATCCTGAACACGGTCGAGAAGAACGGGCGCAAGGGTCTGCGCTCCTATTCCGTCTCGGGGCGGGTGAAAAATCCCGGCGTGCATCTCTTGCCCGCAGGCTCCACCATCCGCGACGTGATCGACGCGGCGGGGGGGATGCTCGACGGCCACACGTTCAAAGCCTATCAGCCGGGCGGCCCCTCTTCGGGCATCCTGCCTGCGTCGATGGCCGATATTCCGCTCGATTTCGATACGTTGCAACCGCATGGCAGCTTTATCGGTTCGGCGGCGGTCGTGGTGCTCTCGGATCACGACAGCGCGCGCGCGGCGGCGCTCAACATGCTGCGGTTTTTCGAGGATGAAAGCTGCGGGCAATGCACGCCCTGCCGGGTGGGCTGCGAGAAGGCGGTGAAGCTGATGCAGGCCGAGCATTGGGATCAGCCGCTTCTGGAAGAGCTGTGCCAGACCATGGCCGACGCCTCGATCTGCGGGCTGGGGCAGGCCGCGCCCAACCCCATCCGCCTGACCATGCGCCATTTCGCCGATGAAATCTGAGCCGGGCCACCCTTCCATCCGCCCCCGATCCGCAGTAGGGATCGGGGGACCGGCATGGAGGGCGCATGGCGTTTTTCTCGAAACTCAAGGAACGGCTGTTCAAATCCTCGTCCAAAATCGACGAAGGACTTGAGGCGATTGTCGAAGAGGCGGCGGACCCCGCCCTTGGGAATGATGCCCCGACCGCGCCGCCCCCCCCCGCCCCCGCGCGCCCCGGCCTTCTGGGGCGTCTGGTCGGACGTGACCGGCCCGAGGCCCCGCGCCGCGTGCTCGACGATGCCATGCTCGAGAGCCTCGAAGACCTGCTTATCGGGGCCGATATGGGTGTGGAAACCGCGCAGCGCGTGATCGCCAACCTCGCCGAGGGACGCATGGGCAAGCGCCTTTCGAGCCACGAGATCAAGGAATTGCTCGCGGCAGAGATCGCCCGCATCATGGCCCCCGTGGCACGACCCATGCCGCTTTATGCCAAACGCCCGCAGGTGGTGCTGGTGGTGGGCGTCAACGGATCGGGCAAGACCACCACCATCGGCAAGCT
>DISF01000031.1 GCA_002421985.1 Roseovarius sp. UBA6217
GCGCTCGGAAACCTGGCCGACTTCGTTCTCCTGCCCGGTCAGGCCCACGACATGAAGGGCGTCGAACCGCTCATCGATGGCGTTGCCTTCGATGCTCTCTTGGCCGACAAGGCGTTCGATGCCGATTGGCTTCTCACAGAACTCGATGCGCGCGGTGCCAGCGCGATCATCCCACCCAAAGCAAACCGCAAGATTCTGCGCGATTACGATAAACACGCCTACAAGTGGCGGCACCTGATCGACTTGCGTCGGGAAACCGATCCCCCGGATCGTTTTCTGATCCTCCTCATCTTCGCAAAGATCAAGGAATTCAGAGCCATAGCGACCCGCTACGAAAAGACAGCGTCCAGCTACGCCGCCAACTGGCATCTCGCCGGAGCCATCATCGCATCAAGATGAATGTCCACGGACCCTAGAGTCGCTTGCGATCAAGTTGAGGCATATCCTCCGTGCCGGATATGGCGGGCACATTCTTGCCCGCCGACGCCGATGGATCGGGGGCCGCCATCCTCGCCCATTGGGGCGTCGAGACCTCTTTGCATTGGGTGCTCGACGTCAATTTCGGCGAGGATGATTGCCGCATTCGAAAGAAAAACGCCCCTGCCACTCTCAACGCCCTCAGAAAGGTGCCCTCAACGGAGAGCATCAAATCCAGGCGCATGTTGGCCGGATGGGGCCATGATTTCCTCGAAAAAAAACCTCCGCTGTCTATGACCTCAAGTCATTCGATTGCCCCGGTCCGGCCCCTCGTTGTCATGTGATCGCGAACACTTTACTGCTATCACGCAAAGAACTGCCCGCCATTGGCCGAGAGGGTGGAGCCGTTGATAAAGCCCGCATCGTCGGAGACCAGGAAGCTCACGCAGCGGGCGATTTCCTCGGGTTCGCCAAGGCGGCCCGCCGGGATCATGGCGATGATCGCCTCGCGCACCTTTTCCGGCACCGCCATGACCATCTCGGTGGCGATGTAGCCGGGGCAGACGGCGTTGGCGGTGATGCCCTTGGCCGCGCCTTCCTGTGCGAGCGAACGCACGAAGCCGAGATCGCCGGCCTTGGTCGCGGCATAGTTGGCCTGGGCAAACTGGCCCTTCTGCCCGTTGATCGAGGAAATCACCACGACCCGGCCAAAGCCGCGCTCGCGCATCCCCGGCCAGACCGGGTGCACCGTGTTGAACACGCCGGTGAGGTTGGTGTCGATCACGTCTTTCCACTGCTGCGGCGTCATCTTGTGGAACGGTGCGTCGCGGGTGATGCCGGCATTGGCGACGACGATCTCGATGGGGCCGAGATCGGCCTCGACCTGCGCGATCCCGGCCTTGGACGCGTCATAATCGGCGACATTCCACTTGTAGGTCTTGATGCCGGTTTCCTCGGTGAATTTCGCGGCGGCCTCATCGTTGCCGGCATAGGTGGCGGCGACAGTGTAGCCGTCGGCCTTGAGCGCCCTGGAAATGGCGCCGCCAATTCCGCGCGACCCCCCGGTGACGAGTGCAGTTCTGGCCATGTTATCCTCCGCTATGGCTTGTTACGTAACTTGATTATCCGTTTGACCACCAGCGCGCAACAATATTGCGCGGGAATTTCTTTGCGATTTGCCGGGGCAGCACGCAACGTGGCAAGGGCACCCCTGTTGCGGGGCCCTTTTGCGCAATGCCCCCGCCCGATCCGGTCAGGCGCGCTCGACGCAGAGCGCGACACCCATGCCACCGCCGATGCAGAGCGTGGCGAGGCCTTTCTTCGCGTCGCGGCGCTGCATCTCGAACAAGAGCGTGTTGAGAATGCGGCAGCCCGAGGCACCGATCGGGTGACCGATGGCGATGGCCCCGCCATTCACGTTGACGATGGCCGGATCCCAGCCCATCTCCTTGTTGACGGCGCAGGCCTGCGCGGCAAAGGCCTCGTTGGCCTCGACAAGATCGAGATCTTCCACGCTCCAGCCCGCCTTTTCCAGCGCCTTGCGGCTGGCATTGACCGGCCCGATCCCCATGATCGACGGATCAACGCCCGCGGTGGCGTAGGAGGCAATGCGCGCCAGCGGCGTGATGCCGCGACGCGCGGCCTCGTCAACCGACATCAGCAGGGTGGCGGCGGCACCATCATTGATGCCGCTGGCATTGGCAGCGGTGACCGAGCCATCCTTGGTGAAGGCCGGGCGCATCCCGGACATCGCCTCGATATTCGCCCCAAAGCGGATGTATTCGTCCTTGTCGATCACGATATCGCCCTTGCGGGTCTTGACGGTAAAGCCGATCACCTCGTCGTCAAAACGACCGGCCTTTTGCGCGGCCTCGGCCTTGTTCTGCGAGGCGACGGCGAATTCGTCCTGCTGGTCGCGGGTGATCTGCCACTTGCTGGCGACGTTCTCGGCGGTCTGACCCATGTGATAGCCGTTGAACGCATCCCACAAACCGTCGCGAATCATGGTGTCGATATATTTCATGTCCCCCATCTTGTGGCCCGCGCGCAGATGCGCGGCATGGGGGCTCAATGTCATGTTTTCCTGCCCGCCGGCGCAGACGATGGCGGCATCGCCAAGCTGGATATGCTGGGCGCCAAGCGCCACCGCGCGCAGGCCCTGCGCCAGGATGTGCGCCAGGATGTGCGCCGCAATTTCCCCTTCGCGGGCATCGTGTTCGAAGAATACGCGGGCACGGTCACGCTTTCCACCAAGGCGACCGAACGGCTGGTCCCCGCCAGCGAGGGTATCGCCTTCCCCTTGGGCACGATGGACACGTTCACCACTTACGGTGGTCCGGCCAACCTGTTGGAGGCGGCCAACACCCTCGGCCTGCCACTCTACGCCCGCCAGCACCTCGACGAAAAGGGCCGCTGGATCGACCTGATGACCGAGGCCTCGATCCTGCCGGTGAACAAGCGGCCGCGTATCGCGATCCGAATTCACACCTCGAACTGACGCCGGGCGGACATCATCATGAACGTCTTCGCCGCCGCCTTGGACCAGATCTATGCCAACCCATCCATGGCGGCGGATGCAGTCTGGATTTCCGCCACCACGTCAGAGGAACGCCCGATCCGCGTCATCCGCCGCGCCCCGGATCGCATCGTCGAATTCGGCGCTGGGCGGTTTGTTAGCGACGCCATGACGGTGGATGTGCGCGTGTCCGACCTCCCCGATCCTCGCACGGGCGATCTGATCGTGATCGGGGCCGCCAGCTTCACCATCCAAGGCGAGCCAGTGCGCGACCGCGAACGCCTGATGTGGTCACTGGACCTGCGCCCATCATGAAGATCGCATTCGACCCTGACCTCGTCGCCCTGATGCAGGCCGAAATCGCCGCCGGGGAAAAGGCAGTGTCCGCCGCCATGCGCGAGGCGGGCACCGCCCTGAAATCCGCCTGGCGCGGGCAGATCACCGGTGCTGGCCTCGGCACCCGGCTCGGCAATAGCATCCGCCTCGCCAACTTCCCCAAATCCGGCGACAGCCTGAACGCGGCGGCGCTGGTCTGGTCGAACGCCCCGGTGATCATCGGCGCGCATGACACGGGGCCGTTGATCCGGTCCAAGGATGGCTTTTGGCTGGCGATCCCCACCCCGGCTGCTGGGAACAGCACGAAGGGCGGCCGGATCACTCCCGGCGAATGGGAACGCCGCACCGGCCTGCGCCTGCAGTTCGTCTATCGCCGCCGCGGGCCGAGCCTGCTTGTGGCGGAGGGGCGGCTGAATTCCAAAGGCCGGGCAGTGGCGTCCCGCGCGAAAACCGGCCGCGGACTGACCACCGTGCCGATCTTCCTGCTGGTGCCGCAGGTCAAACTGCGCAAACGGCTGGATCTGGCGCGGGATGCGGAACGGGCGGTGGACAGCGTGCCGGGGCTGATCGTGGCAAATTGGGTGGGGGGCCGACTGTGATTGAAGCAAAGCACTATGACAAGGATGAAGCCCATGCCTCGAAGTCGATGAAAAGCCGTCGAAGCCCTTTTCCAGAGATTACCCAATCAGCCTTGGACTCGTTGAACCAAAGAGTCTCAAAATCCGAATTCTTGTCTTCGAGCAACAGTTTGAAATAGGCAGCAAGATCTTTCACAGCTCGATCTCCAAATCGCTGCCGGAAATCCCCATAGAGCTCGTGGCGCGCGCTGGGCGATTCTGACGTCCAGCCTGGATAAACAAGTTCCAAATCCTGATGGAACTGCGACGTGAAATCATAGAAGGACTTTGGAGGTTTCACGTCAGTCGTTCCTTGGATAAGAAGTGATGATGATGAAGCCGTTCGGCATGTCTGGTGCATACTCTATGACCGTGCCGACGCCAAATGTTTGGCGGACCACAATCGGAGCAGACTCGCTGGGTCCAGTGCGGAAGGCTTCTATGCCAGTGATCGAGGAAAACTCACTCTCGATGTACGCCCGTCTCCTTTGCCCTGTGGCCACTTCATTCACAATCTCAGCGTTCCGCGAAAGATTAGAGTTCGTAAGCCTTTGTGCGGCTTGAATTGACGGAAAAGATCCGTGACGCTTGCGATACACGTCAAACAACCAGCTCTGAAACTGGTCGACGCTGACCGCCCGGCGCAAGAATTCTTCGCTCTTCCCGACATGGAGGGACACAGTATGCCCACCGCTTGCCTCGTGCTCAAGAAGATCCTGTAGGGGGTAACCGTCTCCGGTGGGCACATAATCGACTAGTTCGACGTCACTCTGTGCCCCCGGCGCAACTGGCTCTGCGACACACCGGCAGTTATGTGCTTGCCCCGGATGACCGCCCGCTGGGGGGTGGTCCCAGCGGAACACCTGATCGTCGAAATCTGCGTGGCTATCGCGCACCTTGGAATCATCACGCGATCGCCAAACGTATTTCTCGATGCCGAGGTCTTGCTGCCGAAGCTGGTTGATCAGGCCCGCAAACGCCCGAAGCAGACGTTCTTCCATGGCGGTTCGCAGGGGGCGAAGGCGCTGGGGGTGGGTCTGATACTCATCAAAGATGGCCGTCAGACGCACATCCCATTGGCGCAGCGCCTCCTCCTTTGCGTCTGAAACATCGCGCAGGTCGGCTGCGGTCACCGACGGCACTGTGTCGGGTGGTGTCAGCGCATTCAGCAGCATCCGGGTGTTGTCGGCGATGACGCGATCCAGTTGGTCCGTGAAATCCGACCGCAGGTCAGCATAGCCGGGGAAAAGTGACTTGATCGATATGGCTGCGCGATAGCCGTACACCGTGCCGTTCTGCTTGGTGACCACATATTGACCGTCGCCGCCATGGCGAAGGAAGTCCCGTAGATTGTGCTGCATGGAACCTCCCGCTGACCCTCGGGATTTGATCTAATCGCAATCGGTTAATGAGCGTTCACCTGACCGTTCGCTGCTTCCGATACAGCAGCGCCTGAAAAATCTGTAGAGTTTGCCTCATGCCCACCACCCGCGAAACCGTCCTCGCCGCGCTGCAGGCGCGGCTCCAGCCGCTTGCCGCCCTCACCCTGCGTGACGAGGTTCTGCCCGAGCGGATCCCGACGGCTGGGCTGATCATCCTGCGTGACGGTCAGCCGGGCGAGCCAGAGGTCACGCTGTCGCCGCTGCGTTATCACTACCAGCACCGGGCTGAGTTGGATGTTGTCGTCCAAGCCTCGAATGGCCGGGCCAGCGTCTTCGACACCCTGATCGCCGCCATCGGCGCGGCGCTGGAAGCCGACCGCACGCTGAGCGGCGTTTGCGACTGGGTCGAAGCAGAGGCTCCGGCCTCGGTTGATTTGCCCGTCGAGGGCGCGGCGGCTCTGAAGGCGGCGATCATCACCGTCGTCTTGCACTACACCACCACCGGCCCGCTGGCCTGACACCCCCACATAAAGGAGACACCCATGGCACGTGCGCAAGGCGCGCGGGCGCAGATGGCGCTTGCGTATGAGACGGTTTACGGCACCCCACCGGTCAGTGGGTTCCGGCTGATGCCCTTTGCCCGGGCGACGCTCGGGTCGGAACAGCCGCTGCTGGAGTCCGAACTTCTGGGCTATGGCCGCGATCTGAACCAGACCGGGTTTACCCCTGTGGGGCCGCGTAAGCCCGG
>DISF01000063.1 GCA_002421985.1 Roseovarius sp. UBA6217
AATGGCCGCGGTATTCCGGTGGATATCCACGAGGGTGAGGGCGTCTCGGCGGCCGAGGTCATCATGACCCAGCTCCATGCGGGCGGCAAATTCGACAGCAATTCCTACAAGGTTTCGGGCGGGTTGCACGGGGTCGGTGTATCGGTGGTCAACGCGCTGTCGGAATGGCTGGAATTGCGCATCTGGCGGAACGGCAGGGAACATTACGCCCGCTTCGAGGGTGGCTTTACCGTGGAACCGCTGCGCGTGGTGGGCGAGGCGAACGGGCGCAAGGGCACCGAGGTGCGGTTTCTGGCATCGCTCGAGACCTTTTCCAATCTCGACTACAGCTTCGAGACGCTGGAAAAACGCCTGCGCGAGCTGGCCTTTCTCAACTCGGGTGTGCGTATCATCCTGCGCGACGAGCGCCCCACCGAGCCGCTCACCTCGGAACTGTTCTACGAGGGCGGCGTCAAGGAATTCGTCAAATACCTTGACCGCCACAAATCCCCCGCCATGCCGGAACCGATCTTCATCACCGGCGAGCGCGACGAGATCGGCATCGAGGTGGCGATGTGGTGGAACGACAGCTACCACGAGACGGTGCTGCCCTTTACCAACAATATCCCGCAGCGCGATGGCGGCACCCATCTGGCGGGGTTCCGCGGCGCGCTGACCCGGACCATCAACAACTATGCCCAGACCACCGGCATCGCGAAAAAGGAAAAGGTGAGCTTTACCGGCGATGACGCGCGCGAGGGGCTCACTTGTGTTCTTTCGGTCAAGGTGCCCGATCCGAAATTCTCCAGCCAGACCAAGGATAAACTGGTCAGTTCCGAGGTGCGCCCGGCGGTCGAGGGGCTGGTGAGTGAGAAACTTGCCGAATGGTTCGAGGAAAACCCCCAGATCGCCAGAATCATCGTCTCCAAGATCATCGAGGCCGCCCATGCCCGCGAGGCGGCGCGCAAGGCGCGCGATCTCACCCGGCGCAAGAACCCGATGGATGTGAATTTCCTCGCCGGGAAACTCAAGGATTGTTCATCGAAAGACCCGTCCAAGACCGAATTGTTCCTCGTTGAGGGCGATAGCGCCGGCGGCTCGGCGCAGACGGGCCGCGACCGGGGCACGCAGGCGGTGCTGCCGCTGCGCGGCAAGATCCTCAATGTCGAGCGCGCCCGCTTTGACCGGATGCTGGGCTCTCAGGAAATCGGCAACCTGGTGATGGCGCTTGGCACCGGCATTGGCCGGGATGAATTCGACATCTCGAAATTGCGTTACCACAAGATCGTCATCATGACCGATGCCGATGTTGACGGCGCGCATATCCGCACCCTGTTGCTCACTTTCTTTTACCGGCAGATGCCGGAATTGATCGAGGGCGGATACCTCTATATCGCGCAACCGCCGCTCTACAAGGTGATGCGCGGCAAGTCCGAGGTCTATCTCAAGGATCATCCCTCGCTCGAGGATTACCTGATCGAGCAGGGCACCACCGATGCCGCGCTGCGATTGGGGTCGGGCGAGGAAATCGCCGGCCCCGATCTTGTGCGCGTGGTCGAGGAGGCGCGCGCCGCGCGGCGTATCCTCGAGGCGTTCCCCACCCATTACCCCCGTCACATCCTTGAACAGGCGGCCATTGCCGAGGCTTTCGTGCCCGGCCGTGTCGACAGCGATCTGCAAGGCGTGGCCGATACCGTCGCCGCTCGGCTCGACATGATTTCCAACGAATACGAGCGTGGCTGGCAGGGCCGCCCGACGCAGGATCACGGGCTGCGCCTCAGTCGCACCGTGCGCGGCGTCGAAGAGGTGCGCACGCTCGATGGCCCCGTGCTGCGCGGCGGCGAGGCGCGCCGCCTCTCGCTGATGACGCAGGCCCTGCGCGATATCTACAGCGAACGTGCCACGCTCTTGCGCAAGGATCGCGCGCAGCCCATCTTTGGCCCGCTCGACCTGCTCGATGCGATCCTGAAAGAGGGCGAAAAGGGTATCTCGCTGCAACGCTACAAGGGGCTGGGCGAGATGAACCCCGATCAGCTCTGGGAAACCACGCTCGATCCGGAGGCCCGCACGCTTCTACAGGTCAGGATTGACGATGTGGCCGAGGCCGACGACCTCTTTACCAAGCTGATGGGCGATGTGGTCGAGCCGCGCCGCGAGTTCATTCAGGAAAACGCGCTCAACGTCGTCAATCTCGATTTCTGAGGCAATCCGGGGCCGTAAAGACCTGTCATCCCGGTCTGAAATTGCTCTACACGGGGCCATGTTCTGCGTGCTTCCCCCCCGATGCCCCGTTTGCCGCGCCGCGCCGGTGGCGGATTTCGGAACGTTCGACGGCAAGCGTTACTGGCGCTGCGATGCCTGCGAGGCGCGGGGCATGGCCCCCGCGCATTACCCCGATGCTGCCACCGAGCGCGCCGAATATGACCGGCACGAAAACGATGTGGACGATCCCGGCTACCGGCGCTTCCTGAGCAAACTTGCGGTGCCGCTTCTCGCGCGGCTTGGCCCCAATGCGCGGGGGCTGGATTACGGCTGCGGCCCCGGCCCGGCGCNNCGGCGCTGGCCGCGATGCTGCGCGAGGTGGGCCATGAGGTGGCTGTTTATGATCCGTTCTATGCCCCCGATCCCGCGCCGCTGGCCGAGACCTACGATTTCATCACCTGCACCGAGGTGGCCGAGCATTTTCATCGCCCGGCCGATGAATTCGACCGGCTCGGCGCGATGCTGCGGCCCGGCGGATGGCTTGCGGTGATGACCTGTTTCCAGACCGATGACGCCCGGTTCGGCGGCTGGCATTACCGCAAGGATGCAACCCATGTGGTATTCTACCGCGCCGCGACCTTCGCCACCATCGCCGCGCAACGCGGCTGGTCCGCCCATATCCCGTGCAAGGATGTGGCGCTTTTGCAGCGCCTCGGGCCATGACCACGAACCTCCACGAAGAGCGTCTGGCGGCGGTGATGGCAGCGGTGCGCGAGAGCGGCGCGGCCACCGTGCTCGATCTGGGCTGCGGTGATGGCGATCTGGTGTTGCGGCTGCTGCATGTGCCGGGCATCACCCGCATCACCGGCATCGAGATCGACGCTGCCCGGTTGCGGGCGGCGCAGGCGCGGTTGACGGACGCCCCAGCCGGGGGCGCGCGCGTGCAACTGGCCTGTGCCTCGGCGGTTCAGGACCACCCCAGGCTGGCGGGCTATGATTGCGCCTGTCTGGTGGAGGTGATCGAGCATCTGCCCCCCGCCGATATCAACCGGCTGGAGCGCGCGGTCTTTGCCGGGATGCGGCCCGGCCATGTCATCGTGACCACGCCCAATGCCGAGTATAACCCGGTGCTTGGCGTGCCCGCCCACCGCTTTCGCCACCCCGATCACCGGTTCGAGTGGGATCGCGCGCGCTTTGCCCGCTGGGGGCAGGGGGTGGCGGAGCGCAACGGCTACAGCGTCGCGTTCCGCGATATCTGCGGTGCGCATCCCGGCCTTGGCGGGGCAAGCCAGATGGCGATTTTCAGCCGCCGTAGCGGGTGATGAAATTGCGCAGGATATGCCCGGGCGCGGTCACATCTGCCGCGTGGCACATGGCGATCAGGTCCTGTGCCGTCTCGGGCGCAAAACAGCCCTTGTGGCGAATGATGCGGATGCGCGTCTCGAAGCCTGCGGCATCGGCTTCGGGGCGCAGTTGCAGGATGAGAGACGGGCACGGTCATTGGCGGCTCCGGCGTGTGTCACAGGCTTGCGCCGGGCGCGCCCTGTCTTCAAGGCGCGCGATCGCGGCAGGCAAGCCCCCGCACGCGGCCCGATGACCCAAAGACTCCGCCTAGGGCCTGTGGACATTCCGGATTCACAAGCTGGATGATTTCTGATTCAAGTTTCCCAAATGGAGGTTTGAATGAACGAAGAGCGATTTGTGTTGACGGATGACGTCTGGGTGCGTCTTGAACCACACTTGCCTGGCAAGCAGGGCGATGCAGGTGCGACGGGCAAGGATAATCGTCTGTTTCT
>DISF01000051.1 GCA_002421985.1 Roseovarius sp. UBA6217
CGGAAATCCACCGGCCGCGTCGCGATCAGGATCGGCAGCCGCTGGCCCGCGACAATCATGTCGCGCCACGCAATGCACGCACCAGCGCCGCCGCACGTTCCACCGCAACATCACCGGGAATGCGCACGCGCAGATCGGGTCCGACCTCGACCGTCATCACCCCGGAGCTACCCTGTGCGGCAACGGCGGTCGAAGGCACGGGCTGATCCATGGGCTCAGGCAGAATGGACAGCGAAACAAAGGCAGGCGCCGCCGCCGACCTCGGTGATCCGTTCAGCGCCTCCATCAACTCACCCGGCAGAGCCAGCCGACCTTGCCGGGCATGACGGCGCCAATCCGACAGATGATGCGGCAGGATATCATAGCGCGCCGCCACATCCGCAACCCGGATACCCGGCTGCAAGCTCTCGGCAACTATCCGCGCCTTGACCTCATCAGGCCACCGCCGCGGCTCAACAATCTCGCAACGCCCCAGTAACCCCTCACCACCATCCGCCATGCCAAACCTCCATCTGCTCACGCAGACCTTCTCGCAGGCGCGTCACGCGTCAGGAACACATCAAATCAATGGGGCGTAGCCGTCGCATACCGTTTTGCAGTTGTCGCGTAGCCCTTAATTGATTCACCCTGAACAAAGTGTTCGGGCTGCAACGACGGTCTGGTGGCGCGGCTGCAGTGGGTTTTTGGTGGCCCACAGGGTAGTGATAATCCAGACAAGCCAAGCCCTGAGGTGGGCCAGGATCTTGCGGATGTTGTGGCCGCAGGCGCACAGGACGGCAAACAGGGCTTCCCCGACGGTGCCCTTCAGGGGGCAGCGCGACAGGCGGCCGTCGGTTTTCATGTGACCGATTTCGGCCTCGATGGCGCTGCGGCGGCGGAGGTCGGCGATCAGTTTTGGTGTCAGGCCGCGACGGGTGCCGCTGATCAGCACGCGCGTTTTTGTTTCGCCGTGGCCGCGATAGCCGCGGTCTACAACGGCGAGGTCGGGGCGCTGGTCGGTCAGGATCTCCACCTGTTCCAGCGCCGGGCGGAGGGTGTGGCCGTCGTAGGGATTGCCCGGAAAGCTGCGCATACCGACAATAAAACCCTCGTCCAGCGTAGCGGTGACGCTGACCTTGCAGCCGAACTCGTAGCGGACACGTGCCTTTCCCTTGGAGATGCAGTCGACCTCGGGCTCATGCAGGGCGTAGATCTTGTCACTTCCCTTCGGCTGCTGGTGCAGGAGCTGCGAGACCAAGGCAAGCCTGGCGACGATGCGGTCCCGCAGGCCACCCTCGGGGATGTCATCAAGCTGGCGGCGCAGGTCCCGCATGACCCGGCCGGTGTAACCCTTCCGCTTTTTCAATGCCTTGCGCATGCGCTTGAACTGTTTGGCATGGGCGTAGCGGCCGACCTGCAGCTCGTCGAGCGCATGGGCGGTCTGGGATGCGGTGTGGGCGGGTTCATACGCGTCGTCGTGGGTGTGGATCGTCATCGGTTCTTGCCTCCAGGCTTGTCTCGTCCGCGCGACAACCCGCGCGGCCTTCATGGGCTGCGAAAGCCGTCACGGGGGACGCCCCTTCACCCCGCCTTCGGGGCCGGAACGCATGTGGAGGAGGACGGGGGGCGGCTGATTTGTCTTTCGCGATGCAAAGGCGGGGCTCGTCCCCGCCGGCGGAAATCAGTCGCCCCCCGTCCTTGAAGGGGCGGCACCTTTGACGGCCGCCTGCCCATCTCTTGAAGGCCGCTCGGGTGACGGGTGGATGAGTATGGCCCGGAATGAGGCGAAGGTGACGGTCCAGAGCCACGACAGGGATGTGACCCCTGCCCCGCACTCCCAGACCGCCACTTGCGCGACGCGGATCAGCCTGACAGGCGATGCCGATCCTCGGGCCCGATCTGACCTGCCAGATGCTGGCGTAGCACGTCCGTGCCGTACGCCCGGAGATCATCGTTGAAATCCCCGAGCCGCGGCTCCAGCACCCGAACGGCAATCCCGGCATCAAGGGCTCTGGCGCTCAACCTCTCTGCCACGCCTCGCCCCGCTGGATCGCGGTCGATGGCGATGTAGAGGCGCTGCAAACCCTCCGGCAGCAGGACTGCCCCAAGGTGACTCGATGAGAGCGCCGCCCAGACGGGAAGGCCCGGCATTGCCTCGATAAGGGACAACATGGTCTCGATGCCTTCGCCGACCACGAGGATGTCGTCATGCGGGGTCAGCCTGACGGCATTGCCCAGGAGGTGACCCATGGCACGCCGCTGCGCTTTGAGCCGCGCCTTTCCCTGTCCGTCAGGCGCGAGCCAGGTGCGATGCACACCTTGCAAGGCCCCTGCCCCATCGGTGACCGCAGCGATCAGCGCCGGTCTGGGGATGCTCTTGGTCTGGCCCTCATCCCGATGCCAGCACTTCGGGTGGAAGCGAAGGGCGCTCATCTCCCCGCCTTGGGTGAGGCCCCGGGAGCGGAGGTAGGTGTCGGCAAGCGTGCCTGCGACCGGCACCGAGGCCGCGAACAGACGCGACGCCGCCCCTGGTGTGCCACCGGGGGGCTTGGCCTTCTTCGGCACTGGCGCATCCGGGTGAACCGGCTGCGGACGGCCCAGATGCGCCCTGGCCTCAGTGAGAAGATCGGGAAAGCGGGAGATCCCCGTTCTCTCGCGGATGATGTCGAGAAGATCGCCATGCTCGCCCGTGGCGCCATCGGTGTTATGTGGAACTCCACATAACACGGAACATGTTGCGGCGCGGGTTATG
>DISF01000074.1 GCA_002421985.1 Roseovarius sp. UBA6217
ATGTGCGCCGAGATGGTCGCCGAAGACCTGCGCACCGCCCGTCGCCACGCCCTCTTGCGCGCGCATGGCATGGAACTGCCGGTGAGTTTCGAGAGCGGTTGAAGCGGCGCGCTCAGGTGGTCGAGATCCGCGTGATCGAGCGCCTCTCGCGGTCGTTTCAATGATCCACCTTGACGCGAGAGCGCGGAAGGCGGGCGCAGGCCCCCTTTTTCATAGGGTAAAATCCTGTCTGGATGCCGAACCTGGGATTTTAAGGCGATGTTAACCTCAGGAGACATATCATTGCTCCATGCGGTGGATTGCGCCCTTGCTCGTGGTCATGCTGGGGGCCTGTTCGCAGCCCGGTCCCGCCTTTTACGGCGTAGCCCCGGTATCGGTGACGGTCGGTCAGAGCAGGTTTGACGTGCGCATTGTCGGGCGGCATGCGCAGGCGATCCGGGTCAATCAGGAATGGGCCCCGCGCACGGCTTCGGTCGCGCCGCGCGCGGCCAGTGCCATCGCGGCGGCAAGCGGCTGTGATGTGCCCCGGCTCTGGGGCGATCAGGCGATGATCGAGGCGGCGCTTGTCTGCGGGCCTGCGGCGCGCGCCCATCGTGGCGTGGTGCGACCGCATGTTTGCCGCGCGGTGCCGACCCGGCGGCGCTGGACCGAAATGGCCTGTCACCCGCTTGCCTCGGGGTGATCCAGGAAATCAGGCCGCAACATGCTGTGGATAACTTTCCGACTCTATCCATATCCTGTGGTTCCATATTGACACGCCCGCCCGCGACCCCGCACAATTTCCCATCGTCGGAATCACCAACCCGGACACGCGCGTGCAATTCTCCCGGCTCAGACTGACCGGCTTCAAGAGCTTCGTCGATCCCACCGATCTGGTGATCGCCGAGGGGCTGACCGGTGTTGTCGGCCCCAATGGCTGTGGCAAGTCCAACCTTTTGGAGGCGTTGCGCTGGGTCATGGGCGAGACCCGCGCCAAGGCGATGCGCGGCGATGGCATGGAGGACGTGATCTTTGCCGGCTCGGCCAGCCGCCCGGCGCGCAATTTCGCAGAGGTCGTGATCCATCTCGACAATTCAGAGCGGCTCGCGCCCGCCGGGTTCAACGAGACCGACCATATCGAGATCACCCGCCGGATCACCCGCGATGTGGGCAGCGCCTACAAGCTCAACGGCAAGGACTTGCGCGCGCGCGATGTGCAGATGCTTTTCGCCGATGCCTCGACTGGCGCGCACTCGCCCGCGCTGGTGCGGCAGGGGCAGATCTCCGAGCTTATCAACGCGCGGCCCAGGTCGCGGCGGCGTGTCCTTGAAGAGGCGGCGGGGATTTCCGGCCTCTACCAGCGCCGCCATGAGGCAGAGCTGAAACTGCGCGGCGCGGAGACGAACCTGACCCGCGTCGATGACGTGATCGAGCAATTGGCAAGCCAGATCGCACAATTGACGCGGCAGGCACGGCAGGCGGCGCGCTATCGCCAGATCGGCGAGGAATTGCGTCGCGCCGAGGGGCTGTTGCTGTGGCGGCGCTGGGCCGAGGCCGACGAGACGCGCGCCGGAGCCGAGGCCGCGCTGCGCGAGCGCACGCTTGATGCCGCCCGCGCCGAGCGCGCCGCCCGCGAGGCGGCACGGCAGCGCGCCGAGGCAGACGAGGCGGTGCCCCCCGCCCGCGAGGAAGAGGCCATCGCCGCCGCCATTCTCCAGCGTCTCGCCGTGCAGCGCGACACGCTGGCGCAACAGGAAAGCGCCGCGCGCGCCGAAATCGCCACGCTGGAGGCGCGCATCGCGCAGCTTGACCGCGACATGGAGCGCGAGGCCGGGCTCAACCGCGATGCCCATGACACGATCGCGCGGCTGGACTGGGAGGCGGCAGAGCTTGCCAAGGCGTCCCAGGGCCAGGACGCGCGCCTTGAGACGGCAACCGCAGAGGCCAGCGAGGCGGCGCGTATTCTTGAGGCGCGCGAGGCCGATCTGAGCCAGATGACCGAGGATATGGCGCGGCTGTCGGCGCGCCACCACTCCGCGCAACGCCTGATCGACGACAATCGCAAGACGCTTCTACGCAGCGAGGCCGAGGCCGAGCGCGCCCGTGCCGCGCGCGCGCAGGCCCGCGCGGCAGAGCAAGCTGCCAGGGAGGCCCAGGCGGCGGCAGAGCAGGCCTGCGCCCGTGCCGCAGAGCGCGCGCAGGCGGCCGAGGCCACGCTTGTCGCCGCCGACGAGGCCCGCGCCGAGGCGCAAACCCGCGAGGCGGAGGCCCGCGCCGCCCGCTCCGAGGCCGAGGGCGAATTGGGCGCGCTGCGCGCCGAAGCCGCGGCGCTGGCGCGGCTGGTGGAACGCGATACCGCCGAGGGCGGGCAGATCATGGACGCGTTGCAGGTGGCCCCCGGTTACGAGAAGGCGCTGGGAGCCGCGCTGGCCGATGATCTGCGCGCGCCCGAGGTGGCGGCGGACGGGCCGTCGGGCTGGTGCGATCTGCCCTTCTACCCCGCGCCGCAACCGCTCCCCGAGGGGGTGGCGGCGCTCGGCGCTCATGTCACGGTCCCGGCGGTGCTGGCGCGGCGGATGGCGCAGATCGGCCTTGTCGAGCCGGAGGATGGCCCGCGCCTGCAAGCACAGTTGAAGCCGGGGCAACGGCTGGTCAGCCGCGAGGGCGACCTGTGGCGCTGGGACGGGTTCCGCATATGGGCCGAGGATGCACCCTCGGCGGCGGCGCTGCGGCTGGAACAGCTCAACCGGCTGGAAGATCTCAAGCAACAGCTTGAGCGGGCAGAGGCGCGGGCCGATGGCGCGTTGCGCGCGCATGAGGTGCTGCGCGCCGATCTCGCCGCGCGCTCCGAGGAGGATCGCGCCACGCGCGAGGCCCGCCGCGCCGCCGATGCCGCCCTGACCGAGGCGAGCCGCGCGCTAAGCCGCGCCGAAGCCGACCGCAGCCTTGCCGCCTCGCGCAACGAATCGCTGGGCCTTGCCGTCGCGCGCCACGAGGAAGAGGCCGAGGCCGCGCGCGCCGCGCTGGCGCAGGCCGAGGCCGCGCTGGCGGGCTTGGCAGACCTGGCGTCGGCGCGGGCCGCGCTTGAGGATATCAAGACCACGGTCGAAGCCGCGCGCATCGCCATGATGACGCGGCGTTCGGCGGCGGACGAGTTGCGCCGCGAGGGCGAGCGGCGCACCGTGCGCCGACAGGAAATCGCCCGCGAAGCGAGCGGATGGCGGCACCGGCTGGAGACGGCAGAGACCCGCGCCGCCGAGCTTGCCGAGCGCAAGGCCACGTCGGAACAGGAACTGACCAAGGCCCGGGCCACGCCCGAGATGCTGGTGGCCAGGCGCGCCGACCTGGCAGGGGAGATCACCCGCGCCGAGGCGCGCCGCGCTGCCGCCGCCGATGCGCTCTCTGCCACCGAGGGGGCGGCCCGGCAGGCCGCCACGGATGAGCGCGAGGCCGAGCGCGCCGCCTCCGAGGCCCGCGAGGCCCGCGCCCGCGCCGAAGCACGGCGCGACGGCGCGCGCGAGGCCTGCGAGCAGGCCGCCGAGCGGATCATGGAGGCGCTTGGCCTGACGCCCGAGGCGTTGCGCGACACGCTCGGGCTTGACCCGGCGGCGATGCCCGCCCCCGACGCGATCGAGGCCGATGTGGCCCGGCTCCGCCACCAGCGCGAGGCGCTTGGCGCGGTCAACCTGCGCGCCGAGGAAGACGCCGCCGAGGTCGAGGCCGAACACACCTCGCTCAGCGCGGAAAAGGCGGATCTCGAGGCGGCGATCAAGACCCTGCGCAACGGAATCGCAAGCCTCAACCGCGAGGGGCGCGAGCGGCTGCTGACGGCGTTCGAGCAGGTGAACTCGAATTTCACCCTGCTGTTTCGCCACCTTTTCGGCGGCGGCGAGGCCAATCTGGTGCTGGTCGAGAGCGACGACCCGCTGGAGGCCGGTCTCGAAATCATGTGCCAGCCGCCGGGCAAGAAGCTATCGACGCTCTCGCTTTTGTCGGGGGGCGAGCAGACGCTGACCGCGCTGGCGCTGATCTTCGCGGTGTTCCTCGCCAATCCGGCGCCCATTTGTGTGCTCGACGAGGTGGACGCGCCGCTTGACGATGCCAATGTCACGCGGTTCTGCGACCTGCTGGATGAAATGTGCCGCCGCACCGCGACGCGGTTCTTGATCATCACCCATCACGCGGTGACGATGAGCCGGATGGACCGGCTTTTCGGCGTGACCATGGCCGAGAAAGGGGTGAGCCAGCTTGTCTCGGTCGATCTCAAGAAGGCGGAATCACTGGTGGCATAGGCTGGGCGGCCCATGGCATGCGCAATCCGCCCCGCGCCGCTTCTTGCCCCTTGTCTTGTTGGGCAAGACCGCCTTGGCAAACGCGCATTCCAGATCGCTAAGGTCTGATCGTGCCACTTGCATCCTCCCGCCCGTCGCTAGCACGGAAGGGCATCACAAGCATATGATTTTTAACAAGAATTAATGGGTGTTCTGCCTGGTCACAGGCCGCTACGGGGCGCCGCTGCAGGCGACGTGACCTTTCGACAACGTTTATTTGCCTCTTACTCTCGGACAGCAGCTTTTCTGATGTCTCCTGGCGCTTTTCTGGTAGGTGACTTGCATGATTAAAGGTTCGGGTCGTCAGATTGGCTTGGGTGTCGTGGTTGCGGTTTGCGTGACCACTTTTGCCGTTGCCGAGAACCGGCCGCAGATCGAGACCGGGTATAACAGCTATGGCTATCCGGGGATGATCGATATGCCCGTGGCCACGAGTCGCCCCGATGGTGAATTGGCCTTCAGTGTAAGCAGCTTCGCCGGACAGACCCGCACCACGCTGACCTTCCAGATGCTGCCGCGCCTGTCGGGGAGTTTCCGGTATTCTGTCCTCGATAATGCTACTGGAGGGGGCGCGGACACGCTTTATGACCGCAGTTTCTCGCTGCATTATCGATTCGCGGATGAAACCACCCTGCGCCCGGCTTTCGCGGTGGGGCTGAACGATTTCCTCGGCACGGGCATCTACTCATCGGAATATATCGTCGCCACCAAGACCTTTGCCAAGACCCTGCGCGTGACCGGCGGTCTGGGCTGGGGCCGGCTGGGCGGGGTGGGTGGCTTTACCAACCCCCTGGGCATTCTCGACAACCGGTTCAAGAGCCGTCCGCAGCGCGATGCTGGACTGGGCGGCGATGTCGAATCGCAGCAGTTTTTCCGGGGCGATGCTGCATTCTTTGGCGGCATCGAATGGCAGGCGACAAAAAAGCTCAAGCTGACGGCTGAATATTCCTCGGACGATCATCCGCGGGAGGATCCGTTCGCCTTTGAGCGCGAAACGCAGTTGAATTTCGGGGCCAGCTACAGGATAGGCCCGATGACGGATCTGTCGCTGCGCTATCTCTACGGCAGCGAAATCGGTGTGCAGATCAGCACCGCGCTCAATCCGAAATCCCGGCCCAACGACGCCGGTCGCGAGCCGGCCCCCCTGCCCGTCTTGTCGCGCGACGTGACGCCAGCGGCAGCGCTTGGATGGTCCGGCACCATTGAAGAGCAAAAGGGTCTGCGCGCCCGCGTGGCGGACTTGCTTGCGTCTCAGGGGGTGAGGTTGCACGGCCTCGTCGTCGAGGCAGGAACAGCCCGTGCCGAGATCGAAAACCTTGCCTATCCCCAGGAGGCACAGGCCATCGGGCGAACAGCGCGGGTTCTGTCGCGGGAATTGCCGGCCTCTGTCGGGCGGTTCGACATCGTGATGGTCGTGGGCGGCCTGCCCGTGACCGAGGTGTCGATCGCGCGCGCGGATATGGAAGCGCTCGAACACGATTTCGACGGAAGCTGGAAAAGCTTTGCGCGCGCCCGCATCACGTCTCCGACGGGGGCGACGCGCCCCTTGCCGGATCGCTATCCGCGCTTTGACTGGGGGCTCAAGCCCTATCTCAGCCCCAGTTTATTTGATCCTGACGATCCGGTCCGGGCCGATGTCGGCGCGCAGCTTGACGTCTCCTTTCAGCCCGCGCCGGGGTTTGAGCTTTCGGGCAGTCTGCGCCAGAAAGTCGCGGGCACTCTGGACGAGGCAACACGGGTATCCGATTCGGTTCTGCCGCATGTTCGCAGCGACTTCACGCTTTACGACCGCGAGGGCGAAACCGCGCTCACCAACCTGACCGCCGCACATTACTTCAAGCCGGGTCGCGACCTTTATGGCCGGGTGACCCTGGGCTATCTGGAACGCATGTTCGGGGGGGTGTCGTCAGAACTGCTATGGAAACGCAACGACAGCCCGTTTGCTCTCGGGCTGGAGGTGAATTATGCGCAGCAGCGCGATTTCGATGGCGGGTTCGGCTTCCAGAGCTACGATGTGGCGACCGGCCATGCCTCGGCTTATTGGGATATGGGCAACGGGTTTCACGCGCAGCTCGATGCCGGGCGCTATCTGGCGGGCGACTGGGGGGCGACCTTCGCGCTGGACCGTGAATTCAAAAACGGCTGGAAGATCGGCGCTTATGCCACGCTGACCGATGTGCCCTTCAGCAAGTTCGGCGAAGGATCGTTCGACAAGGGGATCCGAATCACGATGCCGATCTCATGGCTGCTTGGCGAGCCGAACAAGACCGCGTTCAGCACCACGATCCGCCCGATCCTGCGCGATGGCGGCGCGCGCCTTGATGTGCCCGGGCGTCTTTACAACCGCGTGCGCCCGGTTCAGAAACCGGCCCTTCAGGATGGTTGGGGGAGGTTCTGGCGATGAGGTCGGGCGCGTTTCGTCTCTTCTCTCCGATGGTGATGATTCTGGCGGCGGTGCTGGTCGCTGGATGTGATCGGATGCTGGGCGCCTTCGATCTGACGGGCAACGTGTCCGGCACCGAGCCGCAGCTCATAGGCCCTGAACGGCTGCGTGTGTCGATCCCGCAAACGGGGGCCATGGCGGTTCTGGGCCCGGTGTCGCGGAACGCGGATGTGACCGTGTGGCAAACGCTGGACGGGATCACGCTGTCGTTTCGGCACGAAGTCCTGATCGCGACGCGTGGTCTGGGCGATGACCTCATGTCGGCGGATGTCGAGGGCGATATTGCTCTTCTGCGCGGCATCGGAGACAGCGGATACTATCCGCATATCCGGTCCTATCTCGATGGCGAGGACCGCACCGTGTTTCGCGCCTATCAGTGCCGCCAGGCCGGGGCCGCCCCTGAACGTGTCGTGACGGGCGGGCAAGAGATACCCACACAGCGCACCGAGATCGCCTGCATCTCTCCGGGCCACAGCTTCACCAACATTTTCTGGCAGGACGGGGCCGGGCGCGTTCTCAGATCGCGACAATGGGTCAGCCCCGCCATCCAATACATGGACACCGAGCGTGTCGTCCCGTAGCAAAGACAAAGTGATTTTCCGGAGGTATTAGATGACATATGGCAAACGCAAGTCAGCACCACGAACAGCGATCGTAATGGCGCTTGCCGCTGCCATGATTCTGCCTGCGGGATGCGGTGTCGCTTACAAGAGTCCCAAGGTCAGCCGGTCGGCGGGCACCAATATTGATGTGCGCGAAATCAGGTTGACGCCCGAGACGGTGCTGCTGGCCAACCGGACGCCCTATAGTCCGCGAAATCTGCCAAGAGAATTCTTCTCCACAGCCTCGGCAAGGCAGGGGGTTGGCCTCGGGGCCTTGCCTGCGGCCCCGCAGGTGCCCGATGAACGCCCCGGCCGACTTGAATTGCGCCCGCCCGCGGATTTCGAGGTCCCCCCCTACCGAATCGGGGTGGGGGATGTCGTGCTTCTGGCAACCCGGCAATCCGGAAATTCGATCGAGGAGTTGAGCGGCCTTCTCGCGGCGCAGACGCAGCGGCAAGGCTATGTGGTTTCCGACGACGGGGCGATTTCGATCCCCGATATCGGGCGGGTCGAGATCGGCGGGCTGACGCTCGCCGAAGCGCAGGACCGCATTTTCAGGTTCCTTCTGGAAAATCAGGTTGATCCGGCGTTTTCGCTGGAAGTGACGGGGTTCAACTCTCAACGCATCACCGTTGGCGGTGCCGTGCGCCAGGCGGCGCGGGTTCCGATCACGTTGCAGCGCGTCACCATTGGCGACGCGCTGACCGCCACCGGGGGCGTGATGGTCAAGGACGAGCAGTTTGCCTCGATCCGCATCTATCGCGATGGCACGCTCTATCAGATCCCCTATGAGGAATACCTTGCGCAGCCGAACCTGCGCGAACTGCCGCTCAAGGATGGCGACGCGATCTATGTCGACACCACCTATGATCTCGACCGCGCCTTTGAATTCTACCGCCAGGAGGTGGATGTGATCCGGCTGCGCAGCCAGACGCGCAAGGATGTGCTCGACATGATGAATGCCGAGATGCAGATCCGCCGCAGCGTGCTTGATGAAGGGCGAAGCAATTTCCTTGCGCGTGAGGAGCTTGGCGCCGAAGCGCGCGACTATATCTATCTGACAGGCGAAGTAGCCAAGCAGGGGCGTATCCCGCTGCCCTACGAGCAGCAGGCGACACTCGCCGATATGCTGTATGGTGGGGGCGGCATTCCGACGATGACCGGGAATGTGTCGAACATCTATGTCCTGCGCCCGTCGCAGGACCCGGCGGAATTCGGCGCGATAACCGCCTGGCATCTGGATGCGGGCAACGCCGTCAACATCAGCCTTGCCACGCAGATGCAGATGCGCCCGAACGATATCGTTTTCGTCGAGGAACAGCCGATCACCAAGTGGAACCGCGTCGTGCAGCAATTCGTGCCGTCTCTGATCCTGACACCGGCGAGTATCGCGGCGAATTGACAGGGGGGTCTTCGGTCAGGGCCCAAGGTAGCGCAGGTTGTGCTGATGCTGGCCGGGCGCTGGCCCTGTCGGAATGTATGAAATCAACCGGTCAGGGTGCGCGCTTGATTTGATATAAAAAAGGCAGCATGTTCTGTGCTGCCCCTTTTCGTTTTGGCTTGAAGTGATCTGTTCTCTCGAAACTTCGAAAGAGCAGACCTCTACGGCAATCAGTTCGTGCCGGTGGTGCTCGTGGTGCTCGTTGTCCCCGATCCGCCGCTGCTGGCCGCCGCCGCGATACCGGCTGCTGCGGCCACACCCAACGCGACAGTGCCCGCGACACCCAAGCCCCCTACAAGACCACCTGCAGCGGCGGCTGCACCGGCCCCGGCTGCACCGGCCCCGGCTGCACCCGCACCCGCACCCGCACCCGCAGCGCCCGTACCGGCCCCGGCCCCGGCCCCGGCCGCACCCGTAGTTCCAGTTGGGGTTGCCCCGGTCGCAGCAGTCTGGGCATGAACTGGCAAAGAAACGGCAAGGCCAGCAACAAGCGCCAAAGTCGAAGCGGTAAATTTCTTCATGGCAAGATATCCTTTCTACCGTCACCCGTTGCGGGGCAGTCTACACTGTAATTTGGCTAAATGAAATAGGCGCATGAGAACCAAACAGGAATCATCCCGCCTCGTAATATCCCTTTCCATAGGCCCCGTAATAGGCCCCGTATTTGCCACCATAGCCGTAGCGGTGCATTCCCTTGGGGTCGATCTGGGCCAGGACGATCCCGGTCACCCGGAGGTTGACCGATTCGAATTCGCGCAGCGCCGCGACCACCTGAGCGCGCTGGGTCTTGTCCCAGGCGACCGAAAACAGGATCGCGTCCACATGCTGGCCGATGACGCGCGCATCCGGCACCACCAGAACCGGCGGGGTGTCGATGATGACGAAATCATAGGCCTCGCGCGCGCGCGTGACGAAACTGGCGAAGCGATCCGATGAAAACAGATCAGCCGCGTTCGCGCTCGATTTCTCGCCCATCAGCACATCCGTGCCAAGCCGGTCGTCGTGAAACACGACTTCGTGCAATGGCACCTCGCCCGACAGCGCCGTCAGAATCCCGCCCTTGGGCACGTCCGAGAAATATTCGTTCAGCGTGCGCCGCCGGATGTCGCCCTCGATCAGCAACACTTTCTTGCCCAGGCCCGACAGGTTCTGCGCGAGCGCCACGGCCTGCGTCGTCTTGCCCTCGCCGGGCAGCGCAGAGGTGGACATGATGACCTTGGGCGGATTGTCGATATCCGACAGCAAGAGCGAGGTGCGCAGGTTGCGGATCGCCTCTGCCGGGGCCGAGGTGGGCTTGTCTCGCAGATAGCCGATCAGGTCGGTGCGCTCCTTGAACGGCATTCGCGGAATCTGGCCGAGCACCGGCATCCCGGTGGCCGCCTCGATCTCCTCGGCGCTGCGGAAGGTGTTGTGCAGGAACTGCCGGATCAGCACGATGGCCGCCCCGGCCATGAGGCCCAGAACAAGCGACAGCGCCAGGACAAGCGCCGTGCGCGGCGCGACCTTCTCGCCAATAATCGCGTCCGACAGCACCCGGCTGTCGGCCTGCTGCAAGCCGCGCTGGATCGTGGTTTCCTTCAGTCGTGTCAGGAATGTATCATAGAGTGTGCGCGTCGCCTCGACCTCGCGGGCCATCTGTTCTATGCGCACCAGATCGGCGGATTGTCGGTCGATCCGCTCCTGAATATTCTGGTAGGATTCGGCCAATGCGTCCGCCTGCCCGCGCAACCGCTCATATGCCTCCCCGGCAGTCGCCACCAACGTGTCGAGCTGCTGCTCGAACAGCGCCGCCGCACCGCCATCGCCGCTCTGGATGGCCACAAGCAACCGCCGCAGCGCCGGATTGCCGGTCTCTTCCACAATGGCCGCGCGATCACCGGCTTCGCGCAACGCGCGAAGCCGCGCGGCATCGTCGCGCGCGGCATCCGCGCGCGTGCGCATCTCGGCCAGCCGCTCGCGCAGATCCTTGGCCTGCACGTTGAGCCCTTCCAGCGCCACGGGGCTGATAAGGTCCGTCGCGGCCCGTGCCTGCTTGAGCGTATCCTCGCGTTCGCGCAGATCCGTTTCAAGCTCTGCCACCCGCGTCGAGAGCCAGTCTACCGCCTGTTCGGTCGCCTCGAACTTAACGGCGATCTGCTCTTCGACATAGGTTTGCGCCAGGGTGTTGACGATCTCCGCCGATTTTTGCGCATCGCCGGTCGTGGCGCTGATGGTGAACACGTAGGTGTCGCGTTGAATCGAGGCCGACAGCGCCTCGCGCAGCGCATCTATCGTCTTGTCGCGCGGCGATTTCTCGACTCTCACCCCGGTTTCGGCACCGCCACTCACAAGCCCCTTGAGCGCCTTGACAGCCCCCGACAAGGCAGAAGGCTCGCGCAGCTCGGGGTTGAATTCAGGGTCACCGGTCAGGCCCATCTCATCCACCAGCCTGCCCAGCACGCGGCGTGACAGCATGATCTCGATCTCGGTATTGAGCGCCGCCGTTTCGGTGGAAACGCCCGACATCACGCTCTCGATATCGACAACCTGGTTGGTGCGCACCTCAACCGTGAGCTTGGCGCTTGAGCGATATTGCGGCTCGGCCACGCCAAACGCGTAAAAGCCTCCCGCCACGAGAGCCACGAGAGCCACCACCGCGATCAGCCATCTGCCGCGCCACAGGGCGCGGAACAGCTCCATCAGGTCGATCTCGTCATCATCCACCTGTGCGGGGGAGACGCGCGTGACATCTCGACTGCGGGCGACATTCGTCGAATCCTTCATCGGGCACTCGTCCATCAACTTCAAACGCGAGTTTATTATCGCGCTTTGGGGAAAATGAAAAAGCAATTCTGCGGCGACGGCGAAGTTACCCGCCCCAGGCCCTATTCCGCCCCGGTCTGAATGAAATCGACGCTACAGGCAGAGATCGCCGCCGCGCTCAGGCGACCGGTGGCATAAGCCCCGGTATCCAGCGCGATGCGCCCGAGATGCGCGCAGGGCGCATCAACGATCGTGTGCCCGTGGATGACCCACTGCCCGTCTGTCCGCCGCGTGCTCCCGAATGCAGGATGCCCCCAGATCAGCACCTCGTCGGACTGTCCGGTCATCGGCAGGCCGGGATCGGCACCGGCGTGTACGGCCCAGACGTTGCCGCTCCGCCAGATCAACGGGCGCGCGCGCAGCCAGTCGATCATCGCGGGGCCCATTGCCCCGGCCAGCCGGTCACGCAGATCGCAAATCGTATTTTCATCGCCCGCCTTGCCAAGGGGTGGCGCAATACCAAAGCTTGCCAATGTCTGAAGCCCGCCGTTGCGAAGCCATCGTTGCGCGTGTTTCGCCGGATCATCGAGAAAATCCAGCATCATCCGCTCGTGATTGCCCATCAGGCAGGTGACCGATGGCGTGCCCTCGGGCGAAACCGACATCAACAGATCCAGCACCTCGCGGCTTTCGTCTCCCCGATCCACGTAATCTCCCAGAAAAATCACCGGCCAGCCGGGACACCGGGCCTCGATCAGCCGGTCAATCTCCAACAACAGGTCGGCCCGGCCGTGTATGTCGCCGATGGCGACAAACGGCTGCTCCGGTGTAATCGGCGTATTCGCCGTGTCCGCATCCGGTTGCTTTCGCGACACTCCGATGCCTGTGATTCGTTGTATATAACCCTTCATGGGGATCATATTTCCAATCTGTCACTCAGGCTCAAGCCGTTGCTTTCTTGTAACTGCCCTGCCGTCGTGGCGCGGGCCGGGGCAGCAGTCTATGGGCGGCTCACAAATAGCAATGCCGATCCGGGGGCAGGGCAGAAGGTTGCGGCGGCGCGCCTCGCACCCTGCGGCATTCTCCTAACCGTCGATCACTCCAAATGCGCCCGATTGGTTCAGGCAGGCGCAAGGTTGCCCATGGCTAAATTCTCAGTGGCAATCAACAGTCAGGACGTCTCGAACAGATAGAATGTCGCGTCGGCAACGGGCGGGGCGCGGAACCCGCGCGCTTCGGTATATTGCTCCGACTTGTACCACGCCCGAGCGGTTTCAATATCGGGGAATTGAACGATCACTGTGCGCAGACCGTCATCCTCGCCCTCCAACATCTCCGGCGTTGCCCCCCGAACGAGGAAATGGCCACCGAAGGCCTGAACCGCCGGACCAGAGCGGGCCGCGTATTCCTTGTAAGCTTCCGCGTCACTTACCTTCACTTTTGCGAGAACCAGTGCCGGCATTTCGACTTATCCTTGTTTTTGTTGCCTAATTCGCTACCACCAGCGCCCCGTCATACAGGATCTGCTGACCGGAAATATAGTCGTTGTCATTCGACAACAAAAACGCTGCCATCCGGGCATAGCCTTCGGGCGTTCCGTACCGGCGCAATGGAACCGTCGCCAGGGTCTGCTCGCGCACGTCTTCGACGCCGATATTGCGCTGCTTCGCGAAGGAATCGTTCCACTCGCGGATACGGCCTGTTTCAACATATCCCGGTGCCAGGGCGTTAAGCATGATCCCTTCCGGCCCGAGCTCCAGCGCCGCCGTCTTGAGCGCGTTCACCAGCGCGGCGCGGAGGCTGTTTGACAGGCCAATGCCGGCATAGGGCGACTTGACGGTAAAGGACGATACCGCCACAACCCGTCCGCTCCCGGCGGTCTGCATTTGCGGCACGAGCGCACGCAGCACACGCAAAGGGCCATTCACCATCATTTCGAACGATTGCGACCAATCCTCGTCCGTGATGGCCATCAGCGGCTTGACCGGTGGACCGCCGTGGTTGAGCAGCAAAGCACTGGCCCCGCCCAGACTGCTGGCGGTTTCGGCCAACGCCGCCGCCACTGCGGGGTCGGCAACACTGCCGGGCACGATTTCGATTCGCACGTCATGGCGACCGCGCAGCGTCTCGGCGGCGTCTTCTGGATTGCGCGACGAAAGCACCAGATCATACCCGCGTCTTGCCATTTCCTCGGCCACGGCAAATCCCAGCCCTGAACTGGCACCGACAACAACGCAAACCTGTTTTCTGCTCATGTCCAATCCTCACATGCTGCCGGAAAATACGAAGCGATCAGGCCGTTGAAGCTGTGTCTTTGCTCCAATTGCGTCCATTGGCTTTTCCGGTTGTAGAAATGTTTCTGCACCGGCCTGCCCAGTTCGTGCATCGGGTAGAGGCCGACATCCCCTTGGGGCAATAGCATCCTCGAACCCATGGATCAACAAGCCGACAGCCACAAGCCGACAGCCATAGTGCCGTTTCGTCTGGCGTCGGATCGGGGGAGGTCGTGCAGCCGCATCCGCTCAGGTCTATGGACAGAAGGTGAAACCGGCGGTCAGAACTAAATCGTCTCCGGTAAACCCGGTCTGGTTCAGTGGGGGCCAAGGGCCACCCCGCCCGCTTCCCGGCCAAGCTGCCGGAGTTCTTCATCAAGTTCCTGACAGACCCGGGAGACCTCGTGGTGGACATCTTTGCGGGCTCCAACACCACGGGCCGGGCGGCGGAGGACCTCGGGCGGCGCTGGTTGGGCTATGAGCTGAGCCCCGAGTACCTCGCGGCCTCCGCCTTCCGGTTCCTGTCCAAGGACGCCCCGGCGGCCCGCCTGCAAGAGGTCTATGCGGCGATTGTCGCCGGTGAGTCGGTTGACCTTAGGTCAGAGGCGGGCCTTCTCGGGCTCGCGGCTGAGTGATTTCATGTAGATGGGCCATATGAGTGCGCACCCAAATGAGGCGCTGGCCCGAATCGCCGTGTAAAATATTGATATATCATCATAAAATATAGGGCATTTCCGAGGGTGGGTCAATTACATGCACATCCGGACCATAAGCATGCACACCTTGAACGAAACCGACAAACAAAAAGGGCCCACACGATGGGGCCCCTTGTTCGTCGCGATGATTGTCTGAATTTCCTGATCAGGACTGCTTCTGGCCCGCGGATTTCTTTTTCCTCGTCTTTTCAATCATCTCGAGGATTTTTGCGGGATCGAAATTGTCCTGATAGTTTTTCAAGGTGAACGGTGAATAGCCCTTTGGGAACCCGGAAATTTTCGAAAACGCCTCTGAAAAATGATCGATCGTGCAGGTCTTGTCCGATGTGAACGCGGCAAGGCTGAACGCCTCGATCAGGAGTTCGATCACCAACCCCCAACGCAAACATGCCGCGAAGGACAATCGCTCCAGGAAATCCTGGGTAGCAAGGTCCTCGATTTCCAGACCGGCCCTGTCGCCATAGCTGAGAAAAAGGTGAAGCAATTCCTCCTTGTCCGATGAACGCGACAGGTCGATCCCGTCGAAACGCACGACCCGGACCAGCCGGTCAAGTTGCTCCTCTTTCTTGATCTGGGTCGCAAGGCTCGGGATCCCGGAGAAGATCAGCATCAAGGGCCAGTTGTGATCCTTGAGGAGCGACTTGAAGCTGTCGAGGATTTTCTGGTTGGTCGCGGTGTCTGCGGCCGTGAACACATGTTGGCATTCGTCGAAATGGATACCGACCACGCCCTGAAGCTCGGCGTATTTCCGGACCTTCGACGAGATTTCCGTTTGGGAATTATGTGTTCCATCCCGGATGATCACATT
>DISF01000006.1 GCA_002421985.1 Roseovarius sp. UBA6217
TGATCCGGTCCATCTCGTCCTGGCTTGGCTGTGAAGATGAATCAGCATGGTCGCCCCCCGTCCCGAATGTCCCTCAACACCGATCTTGCCATGAAAAGCGCCGATCGCCGAGAAGAAATATGATCATCCGGGATGGAACAGCTGCCGTTCGACCGGCACGGTCGCATAGAAGCCGAGCGACTTCGCCTCGCCGCCAGTCAGGTTCTGGCCGCAAAGCCACCGGATCACCATTTCGCGCGTGTCCACGTCTTGGGTCGCCTCGTTCCACAGATGCCGAAGATCACCCTCAGCCGTGAGCGGCAGGCGGTCCAGCGCGTCGAGCGGCCCCCGGATTCCGTCGATGCGACGGCAGGAAGGAAAGACCCAGTCGCAGTCGTCCATCTTGATCTCGTGCAGGCGCGTGAACATCGACAACGAGCGCGCAGACATGGCGATCAGCCGCTTGCCCTTCACCTTCTTGAGGCCCGTCGAAAGCAGCATCGTGCCAGCCGTGAGGTCGATGTCTGCCCACGTCAGGTTGCGCAACATGCGACCGCGCATCCCTGTGTGCCAGCGCAGCATCCAAGCCAGCCGGATATGCTCGTTCTCGACCCCTTCGATCTCGGCCCAGCGATCCGCCCATTCGACCGACGTGTCGAGTGTGACTTTGCCTTCCCGGTCCTTGTCCTTGCGGTCGCGCATGATCGGCATCTTCTTCATCGCGGGCCAGCGGAAGGGCATGTGCTCGATGTTCAGTGCGCTGAGCGCTTGGGTCCGGGCGTAGGACAGGGCAATGTGCCGCTTGTGGGCGGCGAACGGGGCCGACTTTGTCAAGGCATCGAGCCGACGCTGAATCTCGCCGTGGTCGATCTCGTCAACGCGCGCGTCGAGCAGGCCGTCCAGCTTGCGCTCAAGAACCGACCGATAGTTCTGGACCGTTTCCTCGGCCCGTGGCCCGCCGAACGCATCGTCAAGCGCAAGGCGTGAAGCAGCCTCCAACTCGAACGCTTCGCGCAACGTCGGGGGCACGGCCTTTGACGCGGCCTCGGCCTCGCGCTCCTGCCGCGTTTTGACGGCACCCTCGTCAATGTCATGGGCCGTCTTGCCGACCTTCTTCTTCGCCCAAGCCGTGTGCTTGCCCTGCGCCGACCACTGGCCGAGTTTGACACGCCGGGTTATCTGCGCCGTCGAGTCCCACTTGTTGACGTACCACGCCTTGACCCCGCCCGCCGTCACACAGAGTTGCAGGCCCTTGCATGTCGGGTCCGAGAACCAAGTCGTGCTGTCAGCCGACAAGGTCTTGAGATTGGTGTCCGTGAACTTGATCTGAGGCATGATCGTGGCTCCTTGCAATGCCGGTGTCGTTGCAAGGTTCACGAGACGTTCTAACCCGGATCAAGCACAACCGAGTGTTGGCGAAGCACCGGATTTCATTGAGGTTTGTTGGCGTAACCCCACCGAGTGTTGATAGGATTTTCGCATTACGAATGCATTGCTCTACCAGCAGAGCTACTGCGGCGACAGGCGCTCCTTTAGCGGCTGAGCGCCTGTCGTGCAAGGCAGAATCAGAACGGGATTTCCTCGTCGTCGTCTCGGATGAACGGTGCATCGAACGCCTGTTTGGCCATTTCGCGCGTTGCCTGCCCCTCACGCTCGCGCTCTGCCCGCGCGCGGGGCGGGGCGCGTAATCTGCAGTCTTGGACAATGCGGGAATTCACCGGGCGGAACTCTTCCCGGCACGACTGCGTTGATCTCCACCGGCGGGTCTCTCTTGGCATCAAGGCTCGCTCGGCGGTCTGAAAGATCAAAAAGCCCATCTGTGCCGTCGTCATACCTCAAGCCATGGAAATCCGCCGCCATCATACCGCCGTGGTCAGGCAGGGGCAATTTTTTGAGATGCCCTGCAATAATATCCCGAAAATGATTGACAAGTCATTTATTTGCCGTCAGCGTTCTCGATACAAAGATTATATTTCCTGATGCGAATGAAACGAGGAAGACCCATGACCGGATCACCCCAGACGCTGACCTACGAAACAAGAGGTCGGACCGGGATCATAACCTTCACGCGGCCCAAGGTCCGGCACAGTCTGGATATTGCCATGCGCGAAGAGATTGCCGCCCTGCTGCCAGGCATCCGGGCGGATCGGAACCTGCGCGCGTTGATCGTGACCGGTAGCGGCGGTGCCTTCTGTTCCGGCGGGGATCTCAAATCGCTCAGCGAGGAGGACCGCCCTGTTGACGTGAACCGCGAGCGCATTGCCAAGCTGCACACATGGTTCACCGAGTTGTCGAACCTGGAATTGCCGGTGATCGCGGCGGTCGATGGTCCGGCCTTTGGCGCGGGTTTCAACCTTGCGCTGGTGGCGGATTTCGTTCTGGCCACCCCGCGCGCGCGGTTCTGCGCGGTGTTCGGGCGGATCGGCCTGGTGCCTGATCTGGGCGGCTTCTTCCTGCTGCCGCGCATCGTTGGACTGGCCCGCGCCAAGGAACTGGTGATGACCGCCCGGTCGATCTCTGCGGCCGAGGCAAAGGATATGGGGATTGTGCTGGAAATCCATGAGCCGGACTCGCTGCTGGATGCGGCGCTTGCTTTTGCCAGGCGTTTCGACACCTCTTCGCGGCTCGCGGCGGGGATGGCAAAGGTGATCCTCAATCAGGCGCTTCATACCGACCAGCGCGCGCTGGCAGACATGGAGGCGATGGCGCAGACGCTGTGTCTCGCCTCTGACTACCACAAGGATGCGGTGCGGCGCTTTCTGGACAAGAAGCCGCTCGAGTTCGACTGGGACAAGATGGCCGAAGAAGGCGCGGTGCGCTGATGTCGCGCAAACAACATACCGCCCGGATAACCGGCGTTGCCGATACGGCGATAGGTGAGCTGGCGGGGTCGACCGCGCTGGGACTGCACGCCGAAGCCACCAACGCCGCCCTGAGGGATGCCGGGCTGGAGGCGCAGGATATCGACGGCGTCTTGTGCGGCTATTCGATGACGGTGCCGCACCTGATGCTGAGTTCCGTATTCAGCGAGTATTACGGTATCAGCCCCAGCTTCAACACCGCCATTCAGGCGGGCGGGGCCACTGCCTGCATCATGCTGGCCAATGCCGTCGCACTGGTGGAATCCGGCGCCTGCCGTCATGTGCTCTGTGTCACCGGTGACAACCGCCTGACCGGGATGACCCGGGACGGTGCGGTGGCGGCCCTCGCAACCGTCGGCCATCCCGAGTTTGAACAACCCTATGGCATGTCGGTTCCCGCGTCTTATGCGCTGGTGGCGCAGGCCTACCTGCACCGTTACGGCATCACGCGGGACGAGTTGTCAGCGATTGCCGTGTCGGCCCGCAAACATGCGGCGCTGCACCCCAAGGCCACCAAGCGCGATCCGCTCACGCTGGCGGAAGTCAGCGAAAGCCGGGTCATCGCCTCGCCCCTGCGCCTGCTGGATTGCTGCCTGATTTCGGATGGCGGCGCTGCGGTGATCGTCAGTGCGGCAGACGCGGCGCGAGATACCCGAAACCCTGTGCGGGTTCTTGGCAGCGGGCAGGGCCACACCCACGAGCATATCATGGCCGCCCCGTCGCTGACGGATTTCGGCTGCAAGGCCTCGTCGGCCATGGCCTTTGCCCAGGCGGGCGTGACCGCGCAAGACATCGACGTCGCCGAGATTTACGACAGTTTCACCATCACCCTGCTCGCCGAGCTGGAATCCATCGGGTTTTTCGAGAAGGGCGAGGCCGGCAAGGCCGCGCTGGCGGGCGATATTTCTCTGGGCGGACGTTTGCCCACAAACACCCATGGCGGATTGATGAGCTACGGACATTCCGGGGCGGCTGGCGGCGCATTTCATATCGTCGAAGCCGTTCACCAGTTGCGTGGCGAAGCCGACGCCCGCCAGGTGCCGGGGGCGCAACTGTCCTTTGTGCATGGCGATGGCGGCATCCTGTCGGCGCATTGCAGTCTCGTGCTGGGAAAGGAGTAACGCACATGGATCTTCCCATCCCCAGACCGAACGCCGATACCCGCCCCTATTGGGAGGCCGCGCAGCAAGACAGGCTGGTGCTTCAGCATTGCGCCGATTGCGGCGCGCGGCAGGCCATTCCCCGCAGCTATTGCGGCACCTGCCATTCCGCCAATCTGACCTGGCGCGACAGCAGCGGGATCGGCAGGATTGCCAGCTTTTCCGTTGTTCACCGCGCGCCGACCAAGGCGTTCCGCGATCATCTCCCCTATGTGCTGGCCCTTGTGGATATGGCGGAAGGTGTGCGGCTCATGCTGAACGTGATCGGTGAAGACCGGCTGGATACGCAGATCGGCGATCGGGTGCGGGTCGTGTTCGAGCCGCGCGGTGCCGACGGGTTCAAGATGCCCCAGGTCCAAAGGAGCCCGGCATGATTACGTTCGACGATTTCCAGCCCGGCCATGTTTTCGGCACCGCGCCTGTAACGCTTGACGACGCGCTGTTCGGCAAATGGACGTCCCTGTTCCCCGGCGATGCCGCCTGCGCTCCGGACATGCCCGAAGGCATGACTGCGGTTTTGGTCATGAACGCCTACATGGAGCTGATCGCGCCACGGCCGCCGGGCAATGTCCATGCGGGGCAGACCTTTAGGATCGAGCGGCTGCCCAAGCTGGGGGAGACGGTGAACACCACCATCACCTGCACGGGCAAGGAACTGCGCAATGGCCGCCGCTGGCTAAATCTGGAAACCCAAAGCCATGACGAGGCCGGCAATTTCCTGTTCTCCGGCGCAATGAGGTTGATATGGGCAGCGTGAACGACCAGACCAAACCCGCCGGGGGGGGGCCCCCCGGCTCTCTGGATATTACCTCTGAGGTGATCGGCAAATATGCCGACATCACCAACGATTACAATCCGATCCACACAGACCCGGAGTTTGCCGCGACCACGCCAATGAAGGGCGTGATCGCCCATGGCACCATGTCGCTGGCGCTGATCTGGCAAGCGTTGCGGCGCGATTTCGGCGCGGCGCGTTGCGCAGGCGCGGAACTGGATGTCCGGTTCATCAAACCTGTGCGGATCAACGACCATCTGACCGCCCGGCATCAACCGGATGAAGAGGGAGGGCTGTCTGTCTGGGTGGAGAACCAGGATGGCGAGCCTGTCATAAAGGGAAATGCGCGGCTATGAGTTCCACGTTCAAGAACCTGGATGTTTTGCTGAACCCGCGCTCGATTGCGGTGGTCGGGGCGTCGTCTAACCCGATGAAGATTGGCGGGCGGCCCATCGCCTATATGAAAAAGCAGGGCTATGCGGGGGATATCTATCCGATCAACCCGAAGGCCGGAATCGTGCAGGGCCTACAGGCCTATCCGTCGATTTCGGCCATCGGCGCGCCGGTTGATCTGGCCATCGTTGCCGCCGCCGCCGCTGCGGTCGAGGATATCGTGCGCGAGGGGATCGCTGCGGGGGTCAAGGCGTTTGTGGTCTTTTCGTCGGGCTTTGGCGAATATTCGCCAGAGGGCAACGCGATTCAGGCCCGCCTGGGCCAGATGTGCGATGACGCCGGGGTGCTGCTGCTGGGGCCGAACTGCCTTGGCGCCATCAATATCCGCAACCGTGTCATCGCGTCCTTTACCACCGCGATGGAGGATCACGATCTGATCGAGGGCGGTTTCGGCTTTGTCTCGCAAAGCGGGGCGCTGGGGGCCTATTGGCTGGATATGGTGTTTCAGCGGGGGATCGGTGTGTCATCCTGGATCGCCACCGGGAACGAGGCCGGGATCGACGTATCGGATGCCATCCATCACCTTGCCAACGATCCGGATACGCGGCTGATCGGCTGCTACATCGAGGATATCAAGGACGGCCCTGCGTTCCGCGATGCCGCCTTGGCCGCGATCTTGGCAGGCAAGCCCATCGTGTTGATCAAATCGGGCCGGTCCCGAACCGGCGCGGCGGCGGCGGCATCGCACACCGGGGCGCTGGCGGGTGAGGATGCAAGATATCAGGCGCTGTTCGACCAGATCGGCGTTGTCCGGGTGAATTCGCTGTCGGAAATGGTCGCGGTCGCGCGGCTGATCCTGATGCAGCCGCCCGCCAGAGGGCCCAACGTTGGGGTTATCAGCGTATCCGGCGGTGCGGGCGTCATGCTTGCCGATGATCTGGATGAGGCGGGCTTCGCCGTCCCACCCTTTGACGCCGACACCCGGACCCGGTTGAATGACGCGTTGCCCGGCTTTGTTTCGGCCAACAACCCGCTGGATGTGACCGGCAGCGTTGCCGGAGACAGCGGCATTTTCAGCCGGGTTCTGGATGCCCTTGGCAGCGCCCCGGATCATGACAGCTTTGTATTGTTCATCGGCCTGATGGTCAGCATTTCCAAGGATCTGTCCGACAGTCTCGTTCGTGCCTTCGCCAGTCGCGGCAAACAGGTGGCGGTGGTCTGGATCGGTGCCCCGGTCGAGGTTGTGCAGGAGCTTGAGGCCCATGGCCTGCCGGTCTTTGCCGATATCCCCGAGGCCGTTCAGGCGATGAAAACGGCGCGGCAGTTCAGCGCCGCCCGTGAAAAGGCGCAGCAGCTAGACGGCACCCGATGGTATGCCCCCTTGCCCGTTGCCGATACGCTTGAAACGCGCTCGGAAATACGGGCGCAGGATTTCATCCGCACCCATTCGGACCTGGCCTTCCCCGAGCAGCTTCTGGTCAGGACGGTGGACGAGGCGGCAGCGGCGTTAACGACCCTGTCAACACCGCTGGTGGTGAAGCTGCAAAGCCCGGACATGCCGCACAAGAGCGATCATGGCGGGGTTCGATTGGGCATTTCCGATCCCGATATGTTGAAGAGCACTGTGCAGGAGATGCTGGAGATCGCCGATAGAACCCGGCTGCGACTGGATGGCATCCTGGTCCAGGAAATGTCGCCCGTGGCGCAGGAATTGATCGTCGGGTTCAAGCGCGACCCGGTGTTTGGCCCGCTGCTTCTGATCGGACGCGGCGGGGTTGAAGTGGAACTGCGCCCTGACAGCAAGATGGCCTACCTGCCGCTCACCGGCGGTGCCGTTCTTTCCATGTTGCGCGGGCTGGCCACCGCACCTCTGTTCGAGGGCTACAGGGGGGGGGCCAAGGGCGATTTGAAGGCGCTGGCTCAAACGCTGGCCGATCTTGGAAACGCCTTCGCCGCCGACCCCACGATCGAGGAAATAGAAATCAATCCGCTGGCCCTGACCCGCGATGGGCGCTTCGTTGCCTTGGATGCCCTGTCCCTGCATCGACCGGTGCCGGCAGAGAAAGCGCAGGGCGGCGAGACACCGCCCCTCGATGCGCAAGACACCGAACGACAGAAATTGTCCAGTTTGCAAGAACTGTGACCTCGCATTCCGACACGACTGACCGGCGTCCGGGATAAATGCGGACACCGAGGGGAGGACAGACATGATGAACGACGCCGCCGAAAGGTCGAGCCGGCTTGTACGGGCAGTTCCGCGTGCGATGACAATTCTTATCGCCGTCGCCACTGCCGCTTTCTTTATCTACACCGCCTGGTACGGCAGCTATCCCGCGCTGGTCCAGCGCTCGATCCTGCTGGGGGCGGCGATGTGTCTGGTCTTTCTTGGTCGATTGCAGAACATCCCGGCAGACAGTCTTAAAAACAAGGGGCTGTCTCTGGTGCTTTACCTGGCCACACTGTCCAGCGTGGTCACGCTCGGCTTTATCGTGGTGAATTTCCAGGTCATTGCCGAAAGCTCGGGCTTCTTTGGCCAGACCGAAGTGGTGCTGGCGACGATCATGATCGTGACGCTTCTGTTTGCCACCTGGCTTTCCTTTGGCCCGGCGCTGCCGATCATCGCGATCTGCTTTCTGCTCTATGCCCTGTTCGGAAGGGAAATGCCCGATATCCTGTCGCATCGCGGGCTGAAATGGAGTTCTCTGGCGGCCGGAAACTACCTGACCACCAAGGGCGTTCTGGGCGTGCCACTGGGCGTTGTGGCCGACGTGGTCCTGTATTTCCTTCTGTTCTCGTCCTTTCTGGCGGCCACCGGGGCCTCGGACATATTCGTGCGCCTGTCGCAGTTGATGGTGGGCCGGATGCGCGGCGGTCCGGCCAAGATCGCAGTGGTCGGCAGCGGGCTTCTGGGCAGTATCTCGGGGTCAGCGGTGGCCAATGTGGCGGCAAGCGGCACCTTCACCATTCCGATGATGAAACGCGTGGGCTACACCCCGAAATTCGCCGGTGCCGTTGAGGCGGTTGCCTCTTCGGGGAGCCAGTTGATGCCGCCGGTCATGGGCGCGGCGGTGTTCATCATGGCCGATATGCTTCAGGTCGGTTACGGCACGATCATTCTGGCAGCCCTGTTCCCTGCGATCATCTATTACGTGAACCTGTTTGTGATCGTGGATCTGGAAGCGGCCAAGAATGGCCTGCGAGGGCTAGACAGCTTTGAAAAGGGAAAGGCCCGCGAACTCCTGAAGGATTCAGGATACCTGCTGGCACCGCTGGTCGTGCTTTTCGGCATGGTCATGATGCAGTATTCGCCGCGCTATGCTGCGTTGTTGTCGCTGGCGCTTTTGCTGGCACTCAACATGCTGCAATCGCGCCATCGGCTGTCGTTTCGTGCCGTGGTCACTGCGTTGGTCGACGGGATGACAAGCGTTGCGCCCGTGGCCGTTGCTGTGGCGGTGGCAGGGATCGTCGTGGGGGTGGTCGAAACCACCGGACTGGGGCTGAACCTGACGACGATCATGACCCGGGTGGCCGAAAACTCGCTTCTGCTCTTGCTTGTCCTGACGATGATCAGTTCGATTGTGCTGGGGATGGGGCTGCCGACGGTGGCCTGCTATATCATCCTTGCCCTGATCATCGCGCCGGTGATGGTGCGGCTGGGCGTGCCGCCGCTGGCGGCGCATATGTTCGTATTCTATTTCGGAACGCTGTCGGCGATTACGCCGCCAGTCGCGCTCGCGTCTTTCACCGCCGCCGGTATCGCCGGTGCCGCACCGCTTGCCACCTCATTCACGTCACTGCAAATCGCGCTGCCGGCCTTTCTGATGCCGTATATATTCGTCTATCAACCCGGCCTGCTGTTTCAAGGCGATGTGCTTGCGCTGATCGTGCCGTTGGTAAACGCAATGATCGCGGTGGTCGGTCTTTCGGCCGCGACGGTCGGCTATCTTCGTGGCCCCGTCGGCCTGGTTCGCCGTGCCATGTTTCTGTGCGGGGCGCTGATGGTCTTTGCCCCCGATCATCTGACAGACCTGCTTGGCGCACTCCTGATCGCGCTGTCCATCGCGCTTGGCGAGTACAAACGGCGACGATCAGACGTGAATTCCACAACCACACTATGAACGACACTTTTCGCATGGACCATCAAAGGAGGATAAGATGACTGCGATATCAGAGAAAGCCAGCCTGCGGGCCGGACTTTTGGGGCTGGCGGCAGCGTGCATGTTTGGAACGCTGGCGCTGGCGCAAGACAGAACGGCGCTTGGCTTCGCCACTTCGGCCAGCGGCGGTACCGGCTATATGTACGCCGTGGCCTTGGCCACGGTGGTGAATGAGGATAGCGAAGATCTGAAGATCACGCCATTTCCGAGTGCCGGCGTCGTTGAAAACGATCGCCTGCTGCGCGGGGATGAAGCGCAGTTGATCCTGCACACCGGGGGGGAAGCGTATGACTCCTACCGGGGCACGGGGCGATATCCTTCGGCGGCGACCGATCTGAGGGCCATCGTTCCGATCTATGCCTCGCTGATCCAGATCGTCGTGCCAGCAGACATGGAGGCCACGCGCCCCGCTGATCTGAAAGGAAAGCGCGTCGGCCTGGGCGAGCCTGGCTCTTCTGCCAACACTTATGTGCGGCAGGCACTGGAAGCCGAGGGCGTGAAGGACGGGGAGTATGATGCGCGCCCCAACAGCCTGACGGAACAGGTTGCCGGGGTTCGCGATGGCAATCTCGACGCTCTGTCCACAGTGATGGGTGCCGGTGCGCCCGCCCTGCAGGATCTTGCGACCAGCCGCGACGTGCGTTGGATTTCAATCGCGCCGGAGACATTGCAGGCTGTCCTGAAAATGAACCCTCCCGGCGCGGTGGTTCCGGTCGGTATCCCGGCGGGCACCTATGCGGGCCAGGACAGCGACGTGCAGACCTTCGGTGTGCCGATCTGGATCATGGCGCGGGCCGATCTGCCTGACGCCGCGGTGACGCAGATCCTCACCCGGTTCTTTGGCAACTTGGATCGCGCAAGCGACATCCATCCGATCGTCAAAACCACGACGAAGGAATTCGTGGCCGGCGCAACGCCTCCGGTGCCGTGGCATGACGCAGCCGTGCCGGCGCTGAAAGAAATGGGCTATGCGCCTCTGCCTTTTGAAGAATAGGCCGGGTTCTGGTTCAGGCAATTCTGCCTTGGCAAGAATCTCCTGCTGAAAAACAGAGAAAACCAAGCCAGTTCCAAATTGGGAATGGCTTGGTTGAAATACGGAGCCAAAAGTATTGCTTTTGGTGATTAATTTTGGGTGCCGTATTTCAATATAAACAGCGCGTCGATGCTGAATTATGTTTTCTTTCATATCCATGTATGCGGCTTGACAAATCCGATTTAAAATAATTATCTTCTTTATCGACCATTCCGTGTTTTTGTCCAATAAAGAGAGAGGACGCTGATGCAATTCCAGCCAACCGAAGATCAAAAGGCGTTTCGCGAATCCGCGAGAAGATTCGCGGCCGAGAAACTCGCGCCCGGGTATCTGAAGCGCGCCAGCGAGCACCGTTTCGATCGCGCGCTTATCAAGGAAATGGGCGCGCTCGGCCTGATCGCACCGGACCTGCCAGAGCGGTTTGGCGGCCTTGGCGAAAGCTTCGTGACAGCGGGGCTGATCACCGAGGAAATCGCCTATGCCGATTTCAATGTCAGCTATGTGCAGCTTGTCGGCTCGCTCATGGGTGGCATGGTGGCCAAATATGCCTCTGAGGACATTGCATCGGAATGGCTTCCCAGGGTGGTGTCTGGCGACGCGATAATCGGAATTGGCCTGACCGAGCCGCGCGGCGGATCGGATGCGGCGAACCTGATTCTGAAGGCCGAGAAATCCGGCAACGGCTGGCGGCTGAATGGCGAGAAAACCTCGATCAGCTTTGCCGAACAGGCCGACGCGGCTGTGGTCTTTGCCCGCACGGGCGATCCTGACGGCGGCGCGCGCGGGGTCAGCGCCTTTTTCGTCGATCTGAATCAGGACGGCATCAAGCGCACCCATTTCAACGACATCGGCACCAGGCCCGTCGGGCGCGGATCGCTGTTTTTCGACGACGTGTATGTGCCGGCCGAAAACATGATGGGCGAACAGGACCGCGCTTTTGGTGCGATCATGGCGGGGTTTGATTATTCCCGCGCGCTGATCGGGCTGGAATGTCTGGGTGCGGCGCAGGCGTCGGTGGATGAAACCTGGGCCTATGTCCGGGAACGCGAGGCGTTCGGCGCACCCATCGTGCAGTATCAGGGCGTCAGTTTCCCGCTGGCCGAGGCCGAAACCCAGCTCACCATGATGCGCCAGCTTTGCTATTACACGCTCGATCTGCGCGACCGTGGCTTGCCCCACACTGCCGAGGCGGCGATGTGCAAATGGTATCTGCCCAAGACCGCCTGCGAAATCCTGCATCAATGCCTGATCCTGCACGGGCACTACGGCTATACCACCGACCTGCCGCATCACCAGCGCTATAACGACGTGCTCGGCCTGCAACTTGGCGACGGTACCGCGCAGGTCCAGAAACTGGTGATTGCCCGCGAAAAGGTCGGGCGGGTGGCCCTGCAATACGACAAGAAAGCAAAGGGCGCTGCCTGATGCACTTGCCGCCAACAGGGTCGGTTCGTCAAATCCCCCAAGGCCGGTTTTCCGGTCATTGGGGGTATACGGCGATTCGCGCTGTGCTCCGGCATCAGGTGGATCGACACAAGGCCATGACGAAGGAAACGCCCCTTCACAGCGAAGCGATGGGCGCTGACGAAAGACCCGACACCTTCACAACCAAGGAAGAACGACATGAAACTTTTTTCCGGTCTTACAGCGGTTGCCCTGGCCGCCATCGTGGCGTCAGGGGCCAGCGAAACATCGGCGCAACAGAAAGAGCCGGTGCAATTCGGATTGTGTTTTGATCTCAGCAAATCCTACTCATTCATCTCGCCCCAGGTGGCGCAGGCAGCGCAGGATCTGGCGAAATACACCAACATGAATGGCGGCCTCGATGGTCATCCGGTCGAGATGATTGTGCGCGATCACGGCAATGAGCCACAGCGTGGCGTGGAGTGCTACGAACAACTCAAGCGCGCCGGGGTCTTCAACTTCTACATGCTGTCCACCCCGGTGACCAATGCCGTCTTGCCGCGTGTGATGCGCGACAAGAACATTCTGATGCAGTCCTTCTCGGGCAGAGCCGACGCGGTGGATGGCGAAGTGTTCGAATGGGTTTTCCCGGTTGGCCCGACCTACTGGCAACAGGCGGCAAACGATGTCGCTTTCATCAAGGCCCAGATGGGCGGCGATCTGAGCAACGCCAAGATCGGGTTCATCTATTTTGACTACCCCTTCGGGCAGGAACCGATCGAAATCCTTGAAACCCTGGCGGAGAAGGAAGGCTTCCAGCTTCAGCTGTATCCGGTTCCGCTTCCGGGGTCTGACCAGTCCGGGGCCTGGAGCAGGATCCGCCGTGACAAGCCCGATTACGTGCTGTCATGGATGCTTGGCGGGGCTCATGTCGTCGCCGCCAAGGAGATGGCGCGCAACAGGTTCCCGATTGATCGGTATATCTCGGTCGACTGGATCAACGAAGTTGACATCTCCAACATCGGTGCCGAGGCCGCCACCGGCATCCTGCGCGGGACCAACGTGGCCGGCGGCCAGGACATCCCTCTGGTTCAGGCCATGCTCGAGACGCTTTATGCAAAAGGCGAAGGCAGCGGACCGGAAAAATATGTTCGGGACGTCCACTACAACAAGGGGCTTGCGGTGTATTCCGTGGCGATCGAAGCCGCGCGCATTGCGATCGAGCAGAATGGTTGGCCGCTCACGTCCGAGAGCATGAAGGCAGGCTACGAGTCGATCGAGAACTACGATGCCGGCGGCATCATGTCCCCCGTCACGGTGACCCCCGCGGATCACGGTGGGGGCGGAAAAACCCGTATCGAGCAATGGGACGGAAAGACCTGGGTCCCGCTGACCGACTGGAGCGCTGCCTACCTCGATGTGGTGTGGGACGTGATCAAGGAAAGCTCCGGGAAATTCACCCTGGAATGAGTGTCATCTTCCCCTGCGGCGATCATGCCGCAGGGGAACCCTGGCGGCACAAGAAAGTCGGTAGCGTCCTTCAAGGTGGTGAAATTTTCCCCGAGGCCCGAGGTTTTGGTCAGGTGGCTTTCGTGCTTATGCCGAGAATGGGATCAATTTTCTCCTTGTAAATCCGGGCGAATGCCTCGACCATCATGTAGCGGCGTGAGGTCTGCCATTCACCGTTCTGCTCGAACAGAGCGGTGCCGGTCACACGCAGGTCGCGTCGCGTCGTGTCCGACCGGTTTGGCGAGCGATGGCCATGGCGCTGTATCGGCCACTGTTCATTGGCGCATCGTCACACCCCTGATGGACCAAGTCGCGATAATCCACTATGCCTGAAAGATGGATGATACAGGATGGTGATGCGACTCTCATGAAGAAATCACAGAGCCACGATATCGCGCGGAAGTCGATCTTGCTGTCGTCGCTGCCCGAGCCTGTCATCGACATGCTGCTGGCCGATGCGTCGCCGCGCGATTTCGCGCGCGGCGAGACGATTTTCCTCCAGGGCGAGCAGGCGCAGGTGATCCATCTCGTGCTCGAAGGCTGGGTCAAGCTGTACCGCGTTGCCGCCAATGGCAACGAGGCGGTGGTGAACGTCTTTACCAAGGGCCAGAGCTTTGGCGAGGCGGTGGCCTTTCAGCTGCGCCCCTATCCCGTCTCGGCTGAGGCTGTCACCGATTGTTCGGTGTTGCAGTTCTCGGCGCGCAGCCTTGTGGCGACCATCAAGCGCGAGCCCGAGGTCGCGCTGGCCATGATTTCGGCGACGTTTCAGCACCTCCACGATCTTGTCGGGCAGGTCGAACAGATCAAGGCGCAGACGGGCGCGCAGCGGGTGGCGGGCTTTCTGATAAAGCTGTGTTTCCGCGACACCGGGAGCTGCATGGTGACGCTGCCCTATGACAAGGCGCTCATCGCCGGGCGGCTGGGCATGAAACCCGAAAGCCTGTCGCGCGCCTTTGCCAAGCTCAAGGGCGTTGGCGTGCACATGTCGCGCCATCACGCCCGGATCGACGATGTCGATGCCCTGAGACAGTTTGCCGAACAGGATCCGGCGGATGCATGGGGCAAGGCGCTGTGAGCCGCCTGCACGATGCCTTGGCCGCGATCGACGCCGCGAACAGGCACGACCCGGACCGCCGCGAGGGGCGGCCCGCGGCGCTGCTTTACGGCGAGCGGATGACGGCAGAGCTTCTGCGGCTCTTTCCCGATGCCTCGGAGCCGCTGCAAATCGCCGCGCGGGGCCAGCATATCGAGCGTTGGATTCTGAACCGTCAGGATTTTCCCGAGGGGCGCGCGGGCTATCTCGCGTGGCGCACGGAGCTTGCGAAGCATCACGCGGCGCGGGTGGGCGCGATCATGGCCGATGCAGGCTATGGCGCAGAGGATATCGCGCGTGCCGCCAAGATGATCCGCAAGGAAGAGATCAAGCGCGACGCGGATGTGCAGGCGCTCGAGGATGTGATCTGTTTCACCTTTCTGAGGTGGTATTTCGCCCCCTTCGCCCCGACGCAAGATCCGGCAAAGCTTGAAAGGATCGTGGCGCGGACGGCGCGCAAGATGTCGCCCGAGGGGCGGGCGCGGGTTCTCGACGAATTCGACCTGCCCGAGAGTTTTGCCGCGGCGTTTCGGGCCTGAACGGATCACGCCGTGAGGTAGAGCGCGAGCAGAAGCAGGCAGAACCCGGCAAGCGATATCCCGAACCCCCGGTGCCAGAACGGTGCCGCATGAAGCCCCAGATAGCGGCCAAGGATCACGCGCGCCTTGAGCCAGGCAAGCCCGAGGAAGAGCGCCCCGGCAACGGTGCTGAGGCCCGCCGGCACCGGCGCGAGCGACAAAAGCGTAGAGCCGAGGCTCAACCCGATCAGCGCACCCCAGGCGCGAAGGAGGGGATCGCGGGGCACCCTCATCGCAGCAGGTAGATGACCGGGAACAAGAGCACCCAGACCAGATCGACCATGTGCCAGAACGCCGCCCCCGCCTCGATATTGCGCGGCGCGTCCCGCCACGCGACCAGCAACAGCACGATGACCCCCGCGACGACATGCGCCGCATGAAACCCGGTGAGCAGGTAATAGAAGGTAAAGAACGGGTGGGTATCCCAGCCGATGCCCTCGGTTGCCTTGCCCGCGTATTCCGCCCCCTTGATGACAAGAAACACAACGCCAAGCGCCGCCGCGCCGATCAGCGCCACACGCGCCGCCCCGCGCCGCGCTCCCTCGCGCAGGCGCAGGGCAAGGGCGGCCAGCGCGCCGCTTGTCACCAGAACCACGGTGTTGAGCCCCGCGCCGCTGCGGTAAAGCGCGTCCTGCGCCACGGCAAACCCCCCTGGGTCGGTGATCCGCACCGCGAGAAAGGCGGCGAGGCCCGCCCCGAAAACCAGAAGCTCGCTGACGATCAGCACCCATATCATCAGATCGCCGGGCAACTCGTCGAAAACGCTGGTATCGCTCGTGTCGCTCATGCGCCGACCAGATCGCGATAGATCATCGGCAGCGCCTCGGTCAGGCGTTCGGGATGGGGGATGACGTGAAACCCGCCCTGCCCGAACATCCGCGCGAACCAGCTCTTGGCCTGCCGGTCCACGGTGATGCCGAACACCGATTGCCCCGCGCGCCGCGCCTCGCGCACCGCCATGGCGGTATCCTCGATACCGTGGCGGCCCTCGTAATGATCGAGATCGTTGGGCTTGCCATCGGTGATGACCAGAAGCAGGCGGCGCCTGCCGCCCTGCGCCGACAACCCCTTGGAGGCATGGCGCACCGCTGCGCCAAGCCGGGTGTAGAAACCGGGGCGCAGCCCGCCGATACGGTCCTCGACCGAGGCGCTCATCGGCTCGTCAAAGCGCTTGCAGGTGCGGATATAGACGCGGTCGCGCTTGAGCGAGGAAAACGCGTTGATGGCGAAACTGTCGCCGCAGGCCTCCAGCCCCCAGGCCAGCGCCGCCAGCGCCTCGCGCTCCACGTCGATCACCGCGCGGTCGCCCACCGCGCTCTCGGTCGAGCGCGATATGTCGAGCAGGATCGACACCGCAAGATCACGGGCCTGCGGGCGGGTCTGCCGCCAGATGCGGTTGCTGCCCGCCCCGTTGGCGAGGATATCGACGCGCGCGCGCACCGCCGCCTCGATATCGAGTTCATCGCCATCAAGCTGACCGGGGACAGAGACGCGGCCGGGGCGCAGCGCCTCGAATTGCCGCCGCACCCGGTGGATGCGCCGCTGCGCGCGCGGATCGGCGCGAAACGAGGGCACGCCGCTGCCCGGCTCTGCCACGCTGTCGAGCACGCGCACATGATCGGGCAGGTAGGCCCCCGTGCGCACATCCCATTCGGGATAGAGCGTGACGCCCGACAGGCGGTCGCGGTCAACATCCTCGGGGGCGAGATCAAGATGCAGCTTGAGCCGCGTCGCGGGGGCCTTGGATATCTGCCCCAGCGAGATTTCCTCCTGATCGTCGGCTGCCTTCTTCGCGCTGTCGGGATCATCGTCATCGACGCGGCGGTTGAGGTTTAGAAACTCGGCCCAGCTCAGGATCGCCTCGAACTTGTGCAGGATCAGGCTATCGCGGCGCTCGGCCTGATCGGCCTTGCGGCGGCGGGCGCGGTGGGTCTTGTTGCTGCCCTCCTCGGGGGGGCCGTCGGTGTCGCGGCTCTCGACCTCGTCGCGCGCCGACATGCCCAATTCGCGCAGGTCAGGCCAGAGCGCGACCGGTCGAAACGGGCGATAGCCGCGCGGCGCGGCGATCTGCGCCAGATCGCCCGCGTCAATCGCGGATTGCAACGCCTGTGCCCGCCCCGAGAGGGGCGCGGGATCACCAAGCATCCGGCGGATCAGCGCCTCGATCGCGGCTTCGTCGCGCGGCAGGGCTTGTGCTGCGCGATAATGCAGGGTGGCGGCGCACAGGTTTTGATAAAGCGCGCGCAAGCCCGGCGCGGCGGCAAGGGTGGCCTGCACCATCGCCTGCGCTGCGCGCAACGCGCGCAGGTCTGCGCGCAGCGGATCATCCTCTGCCACATGGGCGGGGGGCGCATGGGCCACCGCCGCCGTCAGCCACAGGTAAAGCGCGCCATTGGCCGCGCGCGTCGGCAACAGCCCGAGGCTGTCGGGCAGGCGCAGCACCTCGCCGTCAAAGCTGGCGCGCGGGGTGATTTCCACCTCGGTGCCCAGACGGCGCAGAAACCTCAGGCGATGGCGCGATACCTCTGGCGATACGGGGCGGATTTCGACCGAATGCCCGCCGCCAAGCCCACGAAAGAACACCGCCAACCGCCCGCTGACCTCGGCCAGATCGACCGCGGCCCCGTGATGCACCTTGGGCGCATCGAGGCGGCTGGCGAAGGCGTGCCACAGTTTCCCGATGGTTTCTTCGGGTTCCCACGGCTCTATGTCGATACCGGTCACGGCCATGCCTCACCCAAAGACGGCCGTGACCAGATCGAGAAGCCCGCGTTTGATATCCGCATCATCTGTCAGCGGCTCTATCATCGCGGCCTCGATGGCGCGCTCCATGGGCATTCCCTGCCCGATGAGGGTGGCAGCGTAGATCACAAGGCGGGTCGAGACGCCTTCCTCAAGGTCCTGCCCCTTGAGCGCGCGCAGCTTGCCCGCAAGCCGCACAAGGGCGCGGGCGCGATCCTCGGTGATGCCCGTTTCCTGAACCACGATGCGGGTTTCCAGATCGGGGGGCGGAAAATCGAACTCCATCGCGATAAAGCGCTGCCGGGTCGAGGGCTTGAGCGTCTTGAGGATGTTCTGATAGCCGGGGTTATACGACGCCACGAGCATGAAGCCCGGTGCCGCCTCCAGCTCTTCGCCGGTGCGGTCGATGGGCAGGATGCGGCGATCATCGGTGAGCGGGTGCAGCACCACGGTCACGTCCTTGCGCGCCTCCACCACCTCGTCGAGATAACAGATCGCGCCCTCTCGCACCGCGCGGGTGAGCGGGCCATCGACCCAGACCGTCTCGCCGCCCTTCAGAAGATAGCGGCCAATCAGGTCTGCCGCAGACAGGTCATCATGGCAGGCCACGGTATAGAGCGGGCGGCCAAGCGTTGCCGCCATATGCGCCACGAAACGGGTCTTGCCGCAGCCTGTCGGCCCCTTGAGCAGGACCGGCAGGTCATTCTCGCTCGCGGCGCGGAACAGCGCGCATTCATCGCCTTGCGCGAGGTAGAAGGGGGCGTTTGCCGCCCCCTCCTGTTGCAGGGTCATATGTCCGTCCATGCCCTTCACTCCGCAGCCATCGATGGCTCGGCCGAGATGATCTCACGGCGCGGGAAGGCCAGCGCATAGATCAGCAGGACCACCCCGAGGAACACCACCACACCCGCACCAAAGCGCATCCAGTAGAAGATCGCGATCTGGTCCTGAACGGTCATGTAATATTCGCCCATCACCCGTTGCAGGTGGGTTTGGACCGTGCCGGCAAAGGTCAGCGTGAAGGTCATGAACACCATGCCGCCCGACATGAGCCAGAACGCGGCCATGTTGAGCACCTGGTTATAGGGATCACGCCCGCGCAGGATGGGCAGCGCATAGGTGAAGATCGCGATATTGAGGCAGACATAGGCCCCGTAGAACGCGAGGTGCCCGTGAGCGGCGGTGATCTGCGTGCCGTGGGTATAGTAATTCACCCCGTGCAGCGTGTGCAAAAAGCCCCAGACCCCCGCCCCGAAAAACGCCAGCGTGGCACAGCCCAGAGACCACAGAAGCGCCGCCTTGTTGGGATGATCGCGCCGCCCCTTCCAGACCATGACAAAGGCAAAGGCCATCATGGCAAAGAACGGGATCACTTCGAGAGAGGAGAAGATCGAGCCGATCCACTGCCAATAGCCCGGCGCGCCGATCCAGTAATAGTGGTGCCCGGTGCCGAGAATGCCCGAGAAAAGCGCGGCGGCCACGATGACATAGAGCCATTTCTCCACCACCTCGCGGTCAACGCCCGTCAGCTTGAGCATCAGGAAGGCGAGGATCGACGCCATGACCAGCTCCCACGTGCCCTCTACCCAGAGATGGACCACATACCACCAATACATCTTGTCCAGCGACAGGTTGGCGGGGTTGTAGAAGGCAAAGAGGAACAGCAGCGCAAGCAGCCACAGGCCCAGAAGCAGAATATTGGTGATTGCGGTCTTGCGGCCCTTCAGAACGGTCATCGACACGTTATAAAGAAAGATCAGCGCCGCGACGACGATGCCCGCCTTGACCCATTTGGGCTGTTCAAGGAACTCGCGCCCCTCCTTGCCCAGAAGCCAATGCCCCTCGAAGAGGTTGAACAGATAGGTCACCACCACGCCCAGCGTGCCGAGAACCAGAATCGCCAATTGAAGATAGGCGAGTGTCGGCGAATGGATTTCGCGCTCGGATTCCTCGGGGATTAGGAAATAGGCGGCCCCGAAGAAGCCCAGCAACAACCAGACAATAAGCGAATTGGTGTGCAGCATCCGCAGGATATTGAACGGCACAAGCTCGCTGAGGAAATTGGGGCTGACATAGACCCAGCCCACCAGCAGCCCGCCGATGATCTGGATCGCGAACAGACCCAGGGCGACAGCAAAATAGGCCATCGCAATTTTTTGCGTTTGGTATTTCATGATGTGTCTCCGTCACTCAGCCCGCATCGTTGGGCGGCCAGCCCTGCGCGTCGATCTGGTCAACCCAGAGCAGGAAATCGGCAAGGTTGCGCGTCTCTTCCTCGGTCAGGTCGAAATAGGGCATCTGGCGGCGCCCCTCGACGCCCGAGGGCTGCGATTTCATCCAGCCGTCGAGGATTTCGTATCCGGCCTCGGCATCACCGCTCACGCCCCAACGGGTCATCACGTTCATCAACTCGGGCGCAAAGTAGGCCCCCTCTCCCATGATGGAATGACAGTTGATGCAGGCGTGCTTTTCCCAGACATGCTTGCCCTTGGCGACGCTGTCGGTGAGTTGGTCGTTATTGGTCGATTTGGTCAGGATATGACGATGCGAGTGAGCAGTGAGGCCAACGAAGATCACGATGAAGAACAGCGATCCTCCATAAAAAATGTTTCGGGCCATGCTCTTGGTCATGACTTCGCGCATGCGATTCTCCTTTGCGCGTGAATGCGACTGCACACAACCTGCGCAGGTCCGGCGGTCTGCTCCTTGACTATTGTTAACAAGGGGCAAAACAGTTTGGCCGCCCTTGGGCCCCGCGGCGCGCGCGCCACGGCCCTTTTGCACAAGCGATCTCGACGGCATCTCGCCCCCGGCTTGGCCGCCTTAACGAAAGTCAAGGCGCGCAGCGGCAAGGTCATGTTCACTTTCCCGTGCCTCACCAACGCAATGGAGAACATGATATGACAGCCCCGAATGCGAAGACTGCGCGCGCCGCAGGGCTTGGCTTTTCCCTGCTTTTGTCAACAGTCGCCCTGCCGGTCTTTGCGCAGGATCGGCCCACCATGACAGAAGAGGCCTTTGAAGGTGCCAAGCAGACCTATTTCGAGCAATGCGCCGGCTGCCACGGTGTGCTGCGCAAGGGTGCTACCGGCAAGCCGCTTTTGCCCGAGGTCAAGACCAAGGCCGCCGACGGCACCGAGACGGTGACCGGCACGCTCAAGCTTGGCCAGGACCGGCTGGAGCGGATCATCGCCTACGGCACCGAAGGCGGGATGAACAATTTCGACGGCATCCTGACGCCGGAGCAGATCGTCGATCTGGCCACCTATATCCAGCTCGACCCGCCCAAGCCGCCCGAGATGTCGCTCGCGCAGATGATGCAGACCCGCAAGGTCTATATCGAGCCCGAGGATTACCCGACAGAGCCGCTGCATGGCCGCAACTGGGAAAACTTCTTCGTCGTCATCGAGCGCGACGTGGGTAAGGTCGCGGTGATCGACGGCGACACCAAGGAGGTGCTGGTCCATATTCCCACGGGCTATGCCGTGCACGTGCTCAAGGCGTCCGAACATCACAGCCTGAACGAGCCGGAAAATCCCGGCCGGTTCTGGTACACGATGGGCCGCGACGGCAAGATGACCAAGATCGACCTGTGGCAAAAGCCCGAGAACATGCTCGTGGCCGAAGTCAAGATCGCCTATGACGCGCGCGACGTGGCCGTGTCCGGCGATGGCAAATACGTCATCGGCGGTGGCTACTGGCCGCCGCATTTCGCCATCGTGGACGCGGAAACGATGGAGCCGAAAAAGATCGTCTCGACCCGCGGCGTCAACGTGGACGGGGAATATGTCGAAGAGGCGCGCGTCGCCGCGATCTACACCACCCCGCACGAGCCGACATGGGTGGTTGCCATCAAGGAACTGGGCCAGATATGGCAGGTCGATTACACCGATCTCGACAACCTGCGGATCGACAAGATCGACAACTCCAAATACCTGCATGACGGGTTCTTCGACCCCACAGGCCGGTATTTCCAGATCGCGGCGAACGCTTCGGACCAGATGGTTGTGATCGACACCAAGACCCGCAAGCTCGAGGCGACGATCGACACCAAGTCGAAACCGCACCCCGGCCCCGGCGCCAACTGGCTTGACCCGAATTGCGGCCCCGTCGCGGGCACCACGCACCTTGGCACCGGCTTTGTGACCGTTTGGGGCAACGATCCCGCAGGCCACCCGGACAACGCCTGGAAGATCTGCTACGAGGTGGAAACCGACGGCCCCGGCCTCTTCATCCGCACCCACCCGGACAGCAAATATGTCTGGGCAGATCAGACGCTGCATCCCGAACCCGAGATCCAGCAATCGGTGCAGGTGATCGACAAGGCCACCGGCGAGATCGTAAAGACCATCCAGTTGACCGAAACCGAAGGCTCTGTCGCCGTTCATTTCGAATTCAATCAGGACGGCTCCGAGGTCTGGGCCTCGGTCTGGAACCGGTCGGATTCGAAAACCGACAATGGCGAGATCGTGGTTTTCGACGCCGAGACGCTGGAAGAGAAATACCGGATCAAGGGGCTGTTCGCGCCCACCGGCAAGTTCAACGTCTATAACCGGTCGAACCACAAGACCTGAACAAGGCCGGGCCGGGGGGCAGCATCGCCCTCCGGCCTTTTCTCTTTGCCAAGGATCAACCGCAGACCTGACGGAGCGCCGATCACATGACTGACGAAACCCCCAAGAAACCCGGTCGCATGTGGCGGCGCTGGGTGCTTTTCGGCGTGCCCATTGGCGGCGCTGCCGCAGCCTTTGCCGCAGGCATCATCTTCTGGGGCGGATTCAACACCGCCATGGAAGCGACCAACACGATGGAATTCTGCGTCTCCTGCCACGAGATGCGCGAGAACGTGTTCAAGGAATACGAGCACACCATCCACCACGAGAACAGATCTGGCGTGCAGGCGACCTGTTCGGATTGCCACGTGCCCGACCCCTGGGTGCACAAGATGGTGCGCAAGGTGCAGGCCTCGCGCGAGCTTTATGGCAAGGTCGTGGGCACGATCAACACGCGCGAGAAATTCGAGGAGGAACGCCTGCGGCTGGCCACCCGCGTCTGGACCGCAATGAAAAAGACCGATTCGCGCGAATGCCGCAACTGTCACACCATCGAAAGCATGAATCCGCGCTTCCAGAAGCCGCGCGCACGTCAGCAGCACCTGACGGCGATGGAGACAGGGCAGACCTGTATCGACTGCCACAAGGGGATCGCGCATTCCGACGTGCGCAGCCGCGCGCCCGAGGAATTGCTCGAGGCGCTCGAAGTGCCGAACCCTGCGCATATCAAGGAGGTGCCGCAAAGCTTCCTTGACGGGCTGGCCTATATCGAGAAGGTCGAGGCCGAAGAGGCCGCCGCCGCCGCACAGGCGGCTCAGGCGGCCGAGGCGGCCATCGAGGCGCGGATCGCGGCGGCGGTTGACGCAGCGGTGACCGCAAGCGACGGCGCGGCGGCGGAGGCAACCAGCGGCGGTGCGGGTGGCGCGATCGATTGGTCTGCCATCCCCGCCGTCACGGTGGGCCTCTTCTATCCCGGCCAGACGCCCTGGGAATGGGTGCTCAACGGCAAGGAACACGGCGGCGCGCGCGCCTTCACCAGGGGTGGCGATCAATGCTCGGTCTGCCACGCCAAGGAGACGGCGGCGATGGGGGCCAAGATGGTCAGCGGCGAAAAGGCCGAGCCCACGCCCATCCCCGGCAAGCGCGGCGCGGTGGATGTGGCCATTCAGGCCGCGCATGACGATACCAACCTCTACCTGCGCCTGCGCTGGAAGGATGGCGGGCACGCCCCCGCGCCCTTTGTCGAGGGTGGCAAGATGGACCCGGAGAACCCCGTCAAACTCGCCATGATGATCGTGGGCGAGGGGGTGGAGCGCGCCGAGCAGGCGGGGTGCTGGTCTAGCTGCCACATGGACAGCCGCACCATGCCCAACACGCCTGAGAGCCTTGGCGATCTCGACGCGGCGCTGGGCGGGCACGGCTATGTGCAGAAATACATCCCCAACAGCCGCACCGATATCGAACTCAAGGGCCGGTCGCGCCCGATGGGTGGGTGGGACCTGCTGCGCGACGAGGGCGAGCTTGCCGCCTTCCTCGAAAACGGCACCTTCATGGATTTCACCCGGCTTGACGCCTCGGGCAACGCGCAGCGCGGCTACCTGCTGGAGCGGCGGCATGAGGATGCGGGCCACCCGGTCGAGGGTGCCATGGTGCGCGAGGGCGATACCTGGACGGCGGTGCTGGTGCGTCCGCTTGCGGCCACCGCGCCGGGGCAGATCGCCATCGAGCCGGGCAAGGTCTACACGGTGGGCTTTGCGCTGCATGACGATCACGCGGCGGCACGGTTTCACCATGTCTCGCTCGATCTGCGGCTGGCGCTTGACGATGCGTCGGTCGAGTTGAACGCCGTCGCGCCCTGAGGGCGGGCGCGCAGGCACAGGCGGCCCCGGTCCCGCAACGGGCCTGGGCCGCCATTGTTGACGGAAAGGAGAACGCCATGACACGGGTCCACACCCTTGCGCTGCTTCTGGCGCTGCTGCCGCTGACTGCGCTGGCCACCGACGACCTGCCCGCCGACCCCGAATCGCTGGCCGAGGGCGCGGCGATCTTCGAGCGGCGATGCAGCCAGTGCCACGGGCTTGACCATGTGATCTACAAGGCGCCCTGGCTCAACGGGCTGATCGGGCGGCCCGCCGCCGCGGTGCCGGATTTCCCCTATTCCGAGGCAATGCGCGCCTGGGGCGGGGTCTGGACGGTCGAGAATCTCAAGCTTTGGCTGACCAAGCCCGATGAACTCATCCCCGGCACCGACATGAATTTCGGCGGCTTCAGCCGCCGCACCGAGGATCGCGACAAGGTGATCGCCTGGCTGATGGAGGCGACGCGAGACACGGTGACGGAAGCAACCCGGCCTTAACGAAAGTCAAGGGCGCACCACGCCGGATCGGCGACAATCGCGGGGTAGGTCACACCGGGAGACAGCGATGACATATCTCAGCCAGGGCCGCGTGTTGCTTGTAGGGGCCGGACCGGGTGCGGTGGACCTGATGACGCTGCGCGCGATGCGGATGCTCGAGGCTGCGGATGCGGTGGTCTATGATCGGCTCGTCAGCCCCGAAATCCTCGGCTTTGTGCCACCGGGCGCGCGCATGATCGCGGTGGGAAAGGGGCCGAAATGCCCCACCGTTCCACAGGAGCGGATCAACGAGATACTCTATGATCTTGCGCGCGAGGGCCTGTGTGTGGCGCGGCTCAAGGGGGGCGATCCGCTGATCTTCGGGCGCGGATCGGAAGAGGCGGACTATCTGCGCGCGCGCGGGATTGCGGTCGAATATTGCCCCGGCATCACCGCCGCGCAGGGCATGGCCGCGAGCACCGGCGTGCCGCTCACCCATCGCGGCCTTTCGACCGGGGTGCGCTATGTCACCGGTCACCGGGCGCGCAACGCGCCGCTCAACCTCGACTGGAAGAGCCTTGCCAGCGAGGACACCACGCTGGTGGTCTATATGGGCGCGGCCAATATCGCCGAGATCGCGCTCAACCTGATGCGCGAGGGCCTGCCCGGCGCGCTGCCGGTGATGGCGGTCTCCGAGGCGACCACCCCGCGCGAGACACGCCTCGTGTCGCGGCTCGACCGGATCGGGCTCGACATGGCGGCAGACCCGCTGCCCGCGCCGGTGCTGTTTGTCATCGGTCACGTGGTGTCGCTTTACCGCGACGCGGCGCTGCCCTTTGATCTGCCCGAGGCAATGGCCGGTGAATAGGGCGCTTGTGATCCTCGCGCTCGCCGCCGCTCCGGCATGGGCCGAGCCCGATGCCGCCGCGCTCGAGCGGCTGGTGTTGCAGGATTGCGGATCGTGCCACGGGCTGACGCTCAAGGGCGGGCTTGGGCCGGATATCCGCAGCGGCGCGCTTGGGCATTACGACAGCGACAGCCTGGCCCGCGTCATTCTTGACGGCATTCCCGGCACCCCGATGCCGCCCTGGCACCCGCTTCTGAGCGAGGCCGAGGCACGCTGGATCGCAGTCTATCTTTTGGAAAGAGACCCCGGATGACCCGTATCACACGCCTTTTCGGGGGCGCTGCCCCCGTCGCGCAAAGCGCGACTCCCCCGGAGTATTTCCCCCAAGAAGAAACGCGCGCCGGGCGTCTTCATGGTCCAAATACGCACCTCCGCCATCTGCTTGGCGCGGTGGTGTTTGTTATATGCGGCGCGCTTGCCAGCGGGGCAGGGGCGCAGGCCACCGGCGATCTGGGGCTGGTGGTGGAACGCGCCAGCGGCTCGCTTCTGGTGGTCGATCAGTCAGAGCGCGCGCGGATCGGGCGGATCGAGGGGCTGGGCGATCTGAGCCATGCCTCCATCGTCTATTCGCCGGATGCGCGCTTTGGCTTCGTGTTCGGGCGCGATGGCGGGCTGACCAAGGTGGATATCATCGCACAGGAGATTGTGGGCCGGGTCATGCAGGCGGGCAATTCCATCGGCGGGGCGATCTCGGATGATGGCCGCTATGTGGCGGTGTCTAATTACGAGCCGGGCGGCGTGCGGGTGTTCGACGCGGACACGCTCGATATGGTGGCCGATATCCCCACGGGATCGAAAGCCATCGGGCTGGTGGACATCCCCGGCACGCGCTTCGTGTTCTCGCTCTGGGATGCGGGCGAGACATGGATCGCCGATCTGTCGGGGGACAGGCCCGAAATCACCCGGATCACGGGCATGGGCACCAACCCCTACGACGCGCTGGTGACCGGGGACGGGCGCACCTATATCGCCGGGCTTTTCGGCGAGGATCATCTGAGCGCACTCGACCTGTGGCAGGACGACCCCAAGCCAAGGGCCGTCCTGCCCGGCTATGCCAAGGGGCGCGAGGGCCTGCCGGTCTACAAGATGCCGCATCTCGAAGGCTGGGCGCTTGCGGGGCACGAATTTGCCCTGCCCGCGCTGGGCCAGCACGAGGTGCTCTGGGTCGATGCGCGCAGCCTCGCAGAGAGCGGACGCACGGCGGTGCATGGTCAACCGGTCTTTGCCATCGCGCGGCCCGATGGCCGCCATGTCTGGGTGAATTTCGCCCATCCCAGGAACGACACGATCCAGGTGATCGACAGCCTGAGCAAACAGGTGATCCACGAATTCAAGCCCGGCCCCGGCGTGCTCCATATGGAGTTTACCCCACGCGGCCGCGAGGTGTGGCTGTCGGTGCGCGATGCCGGCAAGGTCATGATCTACGACACGCAGAGCTTTGAAAAACTGGGCGAGATCGAGGCCGATAGCCCCTCGGGTATCTTCTTTACCGCGCGCGCGCACAAGACGGGGCTTTGAGCCATGCACCGCTTTGCCGATCCGATCGACCGGGCGCTTCTGAACGACTGGCAGCGTGATTTCCCTGTCACGGCGCGGCCCTATGACGTGCTGGCGCAGCACCTCGGCACCACCGGGCGCGATGTGCTGTCGCGTCTTCTGGCCAAGCGGGAGGCCGGGCAGATCACGCGGGTGGGGGCCACCTGCGCGCCCAACACCATCTCTGCCAGCACGCTGGCGGCGGTGGCCGCCCCCGAGGACCGGATCGAGGAAGTGGCGCGCATCATCGGCGAAGAGCCGGGGGTGAACCATTCCTACCTGCGCGAGAACGACTGGAACCTGTGGTTCGTGGCCACCGGCCCGGACCGGGCGCATGTCGATGCGGCGCTCAAGCGGATCGCCCGGCGCAGCGGGTTGCAGGTTCTGGATCTGCGGCTGGTGCGCCCGTTCAACCTTGATCTCGGGTTCAGCCTGCGCGACGATCGGCGCGGCGGGGTCGCGCCCATCCCCCCCGATACCAGCGTGCTGGAGCCCGGAGACCGGGCCATCATGCAGGCCCTGATGAGGGGCCTTCCGCTGGAGCCGCAGCCCTATGCCGCGCTGGCCGCGTTGATTGGCCGGAGCGAGCAGGAGGTGATGGCGCGTATCCGCGTGCTGATTGACGCGCGAATCGTGGCGCGGTTGGGCATCATCGTGCGCCACCGCGCGTTGGGCTGGCGCGCCAATGCGATGGTGGTCTGGGATCTGCCCCACGAGGCGATAGACCGGGCCGGGCCGGCGCTGGCGGCCTCGCCCGGTGTGACACTGTGCTATGAGCGCAGCACCGTCCCCGGTCTCTGGCCGTGGCGTCTTTACAGCATGATCCACGCCCGCAGCCGCGCCGAGGCGCTGGGCTGGCTGCAACAGGCCGCCTCTCTGCCCGAGTTGCGCGGGGTGCCGCATCTCGCGCTGTTTTCCACCCGCTGCTTCAAGCAGACCGGTGCCATGATCGCCCCCGAAAGGAACAGCGCATGACCCCCGACGCCACCGACCGCGCGATCCTCAACCGCTTGCAGGACGGCTTTCCGATCACGCCTGCGCCCTTCGCCGCCGTGGCGCGGGAGTTGGGGTTGACCGAGGCCGATCTCATCGCGCGGCTGGAGCGCATGAAATCCGCGCGCATCCTCACGCGGTTCGGCCCGTTCCTTGACGCCGAGGCGATGGGCGGCGCGTTCTGTCTTTGCGCGATGGCGGTGCCGGAGGCCGATTTCGAGACCGTGGCGGCGCAGGTCAACGCGCATCCGCAAGTGGCGCATAATTACGCGCGCGCGCACCGGCTCAACATGTGGTTCGTTCTCGCCACGGAAACCGGTGACGAGATCGCGGCGGTGGCCGGAGTGATCGAGCGCGAGACGGGGCTGCGCGTGCTGCGCTTTGCGAAACTGCGCGAGTTTTTCATCGGGTTCAGGGTGGCGGCATGAGCATCGACGCCACCGACCGCCGCATCATCGCCGCCACGCAGGCGGGTCTGCCGCTGGTGCCCGAGCCCTATGCCGCGCTGGCCGATGCTCTGGGCATGGATGAGGCGGCGCTTTGCGACCGGCTGCGCGCGATGCAGGAGCGCGGGATCATTCGCCGGATCGCGCTTGCGCCCAATCATTATGCCCTCGGGATGGTGGCAAATGGCATGTCGGTCTGGGATGTGGATGATGCGCGGATTGCCGATCTCGGCCCGCGTATCGGCGCGCTCGATTTTGTCAGCCATTGCTACGAGCGCCCGCGCGCCCTGCCCGAGTGGCGCTATAATCTTTTCGCCATGATCCACGGCGCAAGCCGCGACGAGGTGGAGCACAAGCGCGCGCGGATCAAGGCGATCCTCGGCGATGCCTGCCGCGCGGATGACATCCTCTATTCCACCCGAATTCTCAAAAAGACCGGGCTGCGGCTGCGGCAAAAGGAGGGCTGAGATGTTCCGTCTCACCGACTACATGCACCAACTGGTCACCCCCACGCCGGTGGCCGCGCGGCGCGGCACCGGGCCGGTCAAGCCGGTGGTGATCTGGAACCTGACGCGCCGTTGCAACCTGCGCTGCCGACATTGCTACACGGTGTCGGCCAATGTCGATTTCCCCGGAGAGCTGAGCCACGAACAGGCGATGGCCACGCTGGATGATCTGGGTGATTTCGGCATCCCGGCGCTGATCCTGTCGGGGGGCGAGCCGCTTGATCGGTTCGATTTCTTCGATCTGGCCGAGGCCGCGCGCCACAGGGTGCGGTTTCTGGCGCTCTCGACCAACGGCACGAAAATCCACGGCGAGACAGCCGACCGGGTGGCGGATATCGGGTTTCACTATGTCGGCATTTCCATCGACGGGATCGGTGCCACAAACGACTGGTTCCGTGGGGTCGATGGCGCATTCAACGATGCGCTGCGCGGCGTGCGCGAATGCAAGGCGCGCGGCATAAAGGTGGGCTTGCGCTTCACTCTGACGCGCGACAATGCCGGGCAACTGCCCGATCTCTTGCAGCTTTGCGACGATGAGGGGGTGGACAAGTTCTATCTGAGCCACCTCGTCTATGCCGGTCGCGGCGACAAGAACCGGGGCGAGGATGCCGTGCACGATCACACCCGCGCCTCGCTCGATCTGCTGATTGATCGCGCGTGGCGCGCTGCGTCTGAGGGCCGCCCGCTCGATATCGTCACCGGCAACAACGATGCCGACGCGGTCTATATGCTGCATTGGGCGGCGCGGCATTTCGAGCCGGATCGCGTCGCCCATCTGCGCGCTCACCTGGAGGCCTGGGGCGGCAATTCCTCGGGCCTTGGCGTGGCCAATATCGACCCGCAGGGCCGCGTGCATCCCGATACCTACTGGTCGGATTACACGGTGGGCAACGTCAAGACCGCCAGGTTCTCGGATCTGTGGACCGGCGATGACCCGATGCTGGCGCAACTGCGCCTGCGCCCGCGCCCCTTGAAGGGCCGCTGCGGGGCCTGTGCCCATAAATCGGTCTGCGGCGGCAATACCCGCATCCGCGCGCTGCAACTGACCGGCGATCCCTGGGCCGAGGATCCGGCCTGTTACCTGAGCGACCGCGAAATCGGTGTCGAGACCACCGCCGCGCGCCTGACCGTCACACCATTCCGGGGGAAACGCCATGATCCGGCACATCGCTTTCAGTAGCACACTGGCAGCGGCGCTCTTGTGGTCGCCTGCGGCGCGGTCAGAGCCGGAGGCCAAGGCACTCTACAATACGCATTGCGCCGAGTGCCATGCCGAGACCCGGCTGGGCGGCACCGGGCCTGCGCTTATTCCGCAGACCCTGCGGCGCATGTATGGCCCGGCCCTGACGGCAGTGATCGCCCATGGCCGGGTGGCCACGCAAATGCCCGGCTTTGCCGAGGTTCTGAGCGCGCGCGAGATCGCCACGCTGGCGGCATGGCTCGAGACCCCGCCCGAGCATGTGCCCGCCTGGGACGAGGCGGCGATCGCCGCCACGCTGGCCCTGCGCGACGATTACGCGCCCGCCGGGGCACCGGTGTTCGACGCCGACCCGCTCAACATCACGCTGGTGGTCGAAATCGGCGATCATCATATCAGCGTGCTTGACGGCGATACATTCGCGGTGCTCGACCGGTTCGAGACCCCCTTTGCCGTGCATGGCGGGCCAAAGTTCAGCCCCGACGGGCGGTTCGTCTACATCATGTCGCGCGATGGCTGGGTGCAGAAATACGATATCTGGTCGCTACAGGAGGTGGGCCGCGTGCGCGCCGGCCTCAACAGCCGCAACATTGCGATCAGCAACGATGGCAAATGGTTGGCGGTGGCCAATTACCTGCCGATGACGCTGAGCATTCTCGACGCGGCGACGCTCGCGCCGCAGAAAACCATCGCGATCAAGGGCCGCGATGGCACCCCTAGCCGCGTCTCGGCGGTCTATCAGGCCCCGCCGCGCGACAGCTTTGTTCTGGCGCTCAAGGACATCGCCGAGGTCTGGGAAATCTCCACCGCCGAGACCCCGCCGCATACCGGCTGGGTGCACGATACCCGCGTCGAAGGCCCCCCCGAGATCACCCGCCGCTTTCCGGTGCGCAAGATGAAGGTCGATCATATCCTCGACGATTTCTTCTTTGATCAGGAGTATGAGCACCTGATCGGTGCCTCGCGCGAGACCGAAACCGCGCAGGTCATCGACCTCGCCTATGGCCACAAGGTCGCCGAGATCGACCTGCCGGGGATGCCGCATCTTGGATCGGGCATCACATGGGAGCGTGACGGCACGCGGATCATGGCCACCCCGCACCTGAAGGAAGGGGTGATTTCCTTCATCGACATGAGCACATGGCAAACCGTCAAGCGGCTTGAGACACTGGGGCCGGGCTTTTTCATGCGCTCGCACGAGACAAGCCCCTATGTATGGGCCGATGTCTTCTTTGGCCCCAACCGCGACGCGATGCATGTCATCGACAAGCAAAGCCTCGAGATCGTGCGCACGCTGCGCCCGGTGCCCGGTGCCACGCTGGCGCATGTGGAATTCACCCGCGACGGGCACCATGCGCTGGTCTCGGTATGGGAGGAGGATGGCGCGGTGATCGTCTATGATGCCGCCACGCTGGAAGAGGTGACGCGCCTGCCGATGCGCAAACCTTCGGGAAAATACAATGTCTACAACAAGATCACATTCGCCGAAGGCACCAGCCATTGAGCGCGCCATGGCCGGCCGGAGACGCCCGCCGCTGCGGCTTTACCTGCTGCTCTATCCGTTCACGGCGCTTGCCGTGGCGGTCAATCTCTTCATGCTGTCGCTGATGTGGCAGGCCGTGGGCCTGCCCGCGCTGTCGCCGGTGACGGCGCTGTTGATCTGCGTGCCGCTGGGCGTTCCGGTCAATATATGGGTCACCCGGTGGGTGCAGGGGCTGATGGACGAGGCCGATGGCGGCTGACAGGGTGCAAAATGGCCTCAGGCCAGGGCCTCGATCCGTGCCCCGGAAAAGCGCGCCACCGCCCGCTCTGCGGTAACGTCATCGACAAGGCAAAGCGCCGTTGACAGCCCGTCGGCCGCCGCCGCACGCGGGGCCGACACGCTGACCAGCGCCCGGCGCGCGCCCGTGCCCGCAGGGTCGATGATATGGCCGCGCCCACCCAGGAGGCGCGTGCCCATCGGTGCCGAGGTTGCCAGCGCCCGGTCGCGCAGCGTCACCCGCCCGACAAGCGCCCCGTCCGGGGCGGCAATCCCCGCCTGCCACGCCGCACCATCGCCACGGCGACCACGCGCCACCACCTCGCCCATATCCACCAGCACATCGCCAAAGCCGCGCGATCGTAGCAGGTCGGCGATGCGGTCGGTGACATATCCTTGTGCGATGCCGTTGAGAGTCAGCGCCATGCCGGGGCGGGCAAGCGTCACGCGACCCGCGTCAAAGCCAACATGCCGCCAGCCAACCAACGCCCGCGCCGCCGCCTCGTCGCCGCCAATGGCGCGCGCGCGCCAGAGCGGTTGCACGGTCGGATCGAACGCGCCGCCTGTCGCGTCATGGATCGCGCCCGCGAGCGACAAGAGGTCGAGCATCTCGGGCGGCGGGGCGTCCAGATGGCCCTGCGCATTGAGCCGCGTCAGCGCGCTGTCATCGCGGTAGAGGCTGAATATCCGCTCCAGCCGCAGCACTTCGGTCTCCAGCGCGGCAAAGACCGGGCGCGCGGCAGGCAGTGCCACCCCGGCAAGCACCATCGAGGCAGGCGCGCCCAGCGCCACACCCTGCCAGCGGGCGCTCTCGCCCGCCTGCGCGGCAGCCGGAACAGACAGCGCGGCGGCGGAAATGCTCAGGAAACGACGGCGGGTCAGGGTCATGTCGGCGGCTCCTCAAGCGTGATATCGACCGGGGCAAGGACCAGCGCGGCGGGAATGGCGTCGAGCGTCATCACCTCGCCGCCCTTGTCCTCGGCAAAGCGCTGCGCGGCCTCGGCCTGTGAAAAGGGTGCAATCTCGGGCGCGCCCATGCCACCCCTCACATCCGCGCCAACGACGAAATACGCGGTCGTCGCATCGGTCCAGTTGTCGATGCCCGGCAAATCCCAGGATGCGGCGCGGCCCATGTCGCTGACATAGATGGCGCGAATATGGGCATCGCGCTCGGGCCCCTTGAGATAGGCCAGCGCATCGCGCACCTGGCTGAAAAAGATCGGATCGGGCAGGCCGGCAAGGTGGATCTGCGCCTTGGGGCCGGGGTGCTGATCGAGCTGCATCATGCAGAAATGGCCCAGCGCATCGCCGGTCAAGGTGACGGGATCGGGTGCGCGCGCCTCTTCCTCGCGGCAGGCGGCGAGCAGCAGCACGGCAAGCAGGATGCGTTTCATGGCTCCACCCTCGCAAAAGCCGCGCGCGCCAGCAAAAGCGCCAGCACCGGCCAGAGCAGGAGCGACAGCGGCGCGGCCCAGCCGGGCAAGGCCGCCCCCGCCCCGGCCATGCCTGATACGAGCGCCACCTGTTCCGAGCCCGCGACATTCCACAACCGGAACGCATCCGCCGGGTTGGCGGCCAGAAGCCACGGGAAAACCTGCGTGGTGAACGCGCCGCCACTGTCAAAGACCAGCGCCCCCAGAAGCCCCAGATCATACAACACCACCAGCACCAGCCACAGCCCCACCGCCAGCCCGGCGGCCCCCGCCCCGCTGCCTGATAGCGCCGAGGCGGCATAGCCAAGTGCCAGGAACGAGGCCCCCAGCAGGATCGCGGTGGCAATGAGGCGCGCCAGCGACACGAGGCTTTCATGCCCTGCGCCACCTGCCAGCCATGCCGCCGCCCCCGCCGCGCCAAGCCCCAGCCCGATGGCAATGGCCAGCACCGCCAGATGCGCCGCGAACTTGCCCAGGAGCATCTCGCCGCGCGACAACGGATAGGTGAGCGTCAGGCCCAGCGTGCCGCGCTCTGCCTCGCCCGCCACCGCGTCAAACGCGATCATCAGCGCGAGGAAGGGGGCAAGATAGACGGCAAGCGTGGTCATCGAGGCCACGGCGACGGTGAGCAGATCGACCCCCAGCGTGCCGGTGGGGGCCGATCCGGCAAAGGTCAGCGCCAGCGCGAAAAGCAGCATCAGCACCGTGGCCGAGGCCAGCCAGCGATTGCGGGTCTGGATGCGGAATTCCGCCGCCGCGATGGCCATGACACGGGCGATCATTTCAGGCCCTCCCCGCAATAGTGACGATAGAGGTCTTCGAGGCTTGGCGGCACCATCTCGATATCGCGCACCGCGTCGCCAAGGGCGGTGACGCGGGCAAGCTGCGCCATTTTCTGCTCGGTGGTGCATTGCAATTCGACCGCGCGGCCATTGATCCGGGTGCCGCCCAGTTCCGAGTGCAGCGCATCCGCCGCGCCGTCGCGCGCGGTGAGCTTGATCCGCGTGGGCAGGGCGGCGGCGCGGGCCAGATTGGCAAGGCTGTCATCGGCCACCAGCCGCCCGCGCGCCATGATCGCGATACGGTCGGTGCGCGCCTCCAATTCGGTGAGCGCGTGGCTCGCGATCAAAAGCGCGGTGCCGTTTGCGGCCATCTCGTCGATCACGGCATAAAGATCATGCCGCGAAATCGGGTCAAGCCCGCTTGTCGGCTCATCCAGAAGCGCGACGCAGCGGTGCCCAAGCAGCGCCTGCGCAAGGCCCAGCCGCTGGCGCATCCCCTTGGACCAGGTGCCGATACGACGGTCTGCGGCGTCGATGAGGCCGACACGCTCCAAGAGCGGGGCCACGGTTTTCACCGGCTCGCCCGCCAGCCGCGCGAAGGTTGTCAACTGTTCGCGCCCGGTGAGGGATTTGTGAAACGCCACCTGCTCGGGCAGATAGGCGGTGGCAACGCGCGCCGCCATGCTGCCGGGGGCGTGACCCGCCACGCGGATCGTGCCGGATGTGGGCCGGGTGAGACCCAGCACCAGCTTTATCAGCGTCGATTTGCCCGCGCCGTTATGACCCAGAAGTGCCACCCGCTCTCCGGGCGCCACGTCGAGGGCAATACCGTCGAGCACCTGCGCCCGGCCATAGCGCTTGCCAAGGCCCGCAATGCTCAAGGCGCTGTCACGATCCGTCATGGCTCATCTCCCAGTCGGGTATCGCAATCTCCACCGGCTGCATCAGCGGCGCGCGGTCCACCACGCCCCCCGGCAATAGCGCCGGAAAGGCCGATTGCGCCCATTTCACCAGTTGCACGGCGGGCGCACCCAGCAGGAGCTTGGCCGATGGCTGACTCCAGAGCACGTGATCCATGCTGTCATTGGGCCGGTACGGCATGTCCGCGATGCCGTCGCCGTTGAGGTCATAGCCCGCGAAATCGGACCAGTAATTGCCGATGCCCCCGGCGCTCCAGTCCACCCATGTGGTGCCCACGTATTTGACCTGCGTGCGGTTGCCGACAAAGGCGTTGCCGGTGATGGTGTTGCGCTCTGACCCGGCGGTGAAATGCACGCCGATCTCGCAACGCTCGAACCGGTTGCCGGCGATCTCGTTCTTGTGGGCGTTGTAGATGAACAGGCATTTCGTGCCGCCCCCGCGCACAAGGTTGCCGCGCAACTCCGAGCTGTTGGTATAGTTGAGCATCACCCCGTGTTCGGCATCATCGATCGAGACATTGTCGATGATCTTCACATCCTTGGAATACATCACCGCATAGCCCAGATCGTTGCCGATCGAGAGATTGCCGCGCAGCTCGGAGCGGTTGGCATACATGTAATGCACGGCAAACCGCAGATCGCGAAAACGGTTGCCGATAAAGGCGTTGGAATGCGAGGTATTGACGAAAATCCCGTCGCGGCCCCAGCGGATATCGTTTCCCTCCACGCGCGCGCCCGGCGCGTTCCAGATATAGACACCGTTGCCGCGCGCGTTCTTGACCACATCGCGCCGCCCCTCGATCACGTTGCCGACGACCCGCGCATCACGTGCGCCGTGAATATCCACGCCGTAAAGATTGCCGATCAGGCGGTTGGCGGTGATCCGGGCGCGGTCCCCGCCCTTGAGCAGGCGAATGCCGCTGTCGATCCCCTCGTGATCGCTGCCCGATCCGGTGAGGATGCAACCGTTGATCGTCACATCCGGGGCGGTCACGGTCAGAACGCTGCCCGTCCCGCCGCCGTCGATTTGCGCGCCCTTGGCGCAGTCGATCGTCAGGGTCCGTGAAATATCGATGCCGCCCTCGTGGCGACCGGCTCCGAGGCGGAGGGTATCCCCCGCCCCGGCAGTTGCAATGGCCTGCGCCAGCGCGCCCCCGCCCGCCATGACCTCACGCCCTGCCGCCGGGGCCATTTCGCCCCACGCGACCCAGGCGAGCCAGATCATCAACGGCAGAAGAAGGCGCAGCATCGCTCAGGCCCCTTTCGGCTCGACCAGCATCCGGCCGCGCATCTCCATGTGCAGCGCGTGGCAGAACCATTGGCAATAGAACCAGTGAACGCCCGGACGGTCGGCGGTAAAGGTGACCGAGGCGGTGGCCATTGGTGCGATCTCCATAGCGACACCGTAGTTCGAGATCGTGAGGCCGTGGGTCACGTCATCCACATCGTCGAGGTTGGTGACATAGATCGTCACCTCGTCGCCCTCGCGCACGGTGAATTTCTCCATGCTGAACATGGGGGCCTGCGACCACATGTAGACACGCACCTTGTTGCCGTCGCGGATCGGTTCGTCATGGCCGTCCTCAAGCACCACACCATCGGCCTCGGCCTGACGGCGCGCGTCCTCCCATGTCGGATCATTGCGGTCCCAGACATTGACCGGGTTGACGATATCGCGCCGAACGATGATCGAATCATGCGGCTCGGCAAAGGTCGGGCCGTCATGCACGACCTTCATCTCGTCCGAGGAGATGTCGATCAACTGCTCGTTCTCGGGCTTCAGGGGCCCCACATTGATGAACCGGTCTTTTGAGAACTTGTTCATCGAGATGAGCCATTTGCCATCCGCCTCCCTGGTCTCGCCCATGGAGGTGGAGTTGTGCCCCGGCTGGTAATGCACATCGACCTTGGAGATGATCGGATCCTCGCCCTTGAGCGCGCGGGCGATGTTCCACTTGACCACCTGACTGTCGAGAAACAGCGTGGTAAAGGCGTTGCCCTGCCCGTCAAACGCGGTGTGGAGCGGCCCGAGGCCAAGCTGCGGCTCGGCCACCACCGCCGAGCGCGGATCAACATCGCTCTCGAACAGCGCATCGACCTTGGTCACATCAATGATCGAGACCGTCGGCGAGAGCTTGCCGTTGATGACCACATGCTTCCCGTCAGGCGCGGTATTCACGCCATGCGGGCTGTTGGGGATGGGGATATAGCGGGTGTATTGCTTGTTGCGGCCCTTGCGCCCGTCAAGCACCGGAACGCCGTTCAACTCCTGGTAATCGCCCGCCGCAACCCCGGCTTCGATCTCCTTGAGATTGAACACCACGACGTGATCCATCTCGCTTTCCGTCATTTCGGGCAGGTTCATGCCCATTTCCGAGTTGTAGGAGGACGAGAAGGCATATTTGCCCTGATAGTCGCAATCGGTGTTGTCAAGGTTGCCCGAGACGATCACCTGCCAGGCCACCTTCATCGTGTCGCCGTCAATGGCGCTGAAGATGTTGACGTATTCCTCGGGCTTATCAAGGATAGAGCCGTCATTCACGAGCGGGGCCTCATGCTCGCCATTGGCAAAGACATAGCCGGTGCGCGGGTATTTCTGCGGGCGCATCCCGTGGATGTCGCTGGCATTGGGGATCTCGATGATCTTGTCGCATTTCATCACATCGCAGCGCACCCGCGCGACGCGCGTGTTGGCCTTGTCGTTCATGAACAGGTAACGCCCGTCATAGGTGCCATCGGTGAACGACATATGCGGGTGGTGCAGGTCGCCATTGTCATAGGTCTTCTTGCCCTGCTTGGCGAGAAACGCCCTGGTTTCCTCGGTCAGCCCCTCGGTCAGGATCTTGAGGCTCTCGTTGGTCTGGCCCCAGCCGGTGGCCGAGCAGCGGTTGAACACCGGCACGCGCATCAGCTCGCGCATCGACGGAAAGCCGAGGATGCGCAGCTCGCCCGCCTGGCCCGAAGACCAGAAGCCGTAATACTCGTCCAGCTCACCGGGGGCGAGATTGTATTTGCCCGCCGCATGCGCCTGTCGCGCGCTCGCAAACAGCCCCGCCCCACCGGTCGTGGCCGCAAGCGCGCCGGTGGCCGTAGCCCCGAGCATCCCGCGTCGGCTCAGTTTCATCTTTCCTTGGTCGTCAGACATCGTGGGTCTCCTTTCCCGCTGTCCTGGGGCCGACAAGGCGCTCCAGCGCACCTGCATCGGCCTCTTGCGTCGCGCGATCCTTCGCGCGGCGTTTGAGTTGCCGGATGATTACCGGGCATTTCGCGTCGGACTGATACAGAACCTGGCAGTGCAGGCAGTTGACGCATTCGTTGGGGTTGATCTCGCCCGTCGGGTGGATCGCCTGCACCGGGCATTCATGGGCGCAGGTCTGGCACGGGCTGCCGCAGTCGCGGTAGCGCTTGAGCCAGTCGAACATCCGCATCCGCGCCGGAATCGCCAGCGCCGCGCCAAGCGGGCAGAGGTAGCGGCAATAGAACCGCTCGATGAAGAGCCCGATCAGCAACAGCACCAGCGCAAACACCACGAAGGGCCAGTCGCGCACGAATTTGAGGATGATCGCGGTCTTGAACGGCTCCACCTCGGCGAGTTTCTCGGCCATCGGCATCGAGGCCAGAGAGACACCGAAAAGCCCCAGGAAGATCATGTATTTCACCGGCCAGAGCCGCTCGTGCAGGCCCCAGGGCAGGGTCCATTGCGGCACATGCAGCGCCCGCGCGATGCGGTTGGTGATTTCTTGCAAGGCACCGAACGGGCACAGCCAGCCGCAATAGGCCCCGCGCCCCCAGAAGAGCAGCGCCGCCGCCACCGCGAACCACTGGATAAAGACCAACGGATCCATCAGGAACGCATCCCAGGTGAATCCGCTGCGCAGCGATCCCGCCAGCGCCATCAGGTTCACCACCGACAGTTGCGCATTGGCATACCAGCCCAGAAACACCAGCGCGAAGGCCAGAAACCCGACGCGAAAGGCCCGATAGGCCCGCGCATTGCGGGTGATCTGCATCTGAAAGAAGAACGCGCCGGTGAGCACCGTCAGCATCACGCCCAGCACCGCGATCTCGGGTATCTTGTCGCGCCAGATGCGCTGCCACAGCGCGGTTTTGGCGGCGGCCTCTTCGTCTGCTGCGTTGACCTGCGGCACAGGCGCAAGCGGGGCGAGATAGCTCTCGGGCAGGCGATAGCCGAGGTCGTAGGTGACAAAGGTCTTGTCCACCGCGCCCACCGCCCGCTGCACCAGCAGTTGAAGCCGCCACGGCTCTGCCGGATCAAAGCCGCTGTCGGCGGGGATGCGAAAGAGATCAAGCTCGGTGAAACTCGGCGCGCCCTCCGCCGCGATCTTGCCAAGCCGCCGCTGATCGCGGTCGAAAAACCGCACCGAGCGATCCCCCTGGATAAGCTGGATACGGTCGAAGATCCCGCCGCGCACATAGCCCGATCCCTTGAAGGAATAGCGCCCGCGCCCCGCCACCAGGATCGCGTGATCGCCGTCCTTCAGCCACGCTTGCAGGTTGGCATATTCATTCTCGCCCAGCAGGCTGCGCCCGATCGTGGGCAGGCTGACAAGGGCCGCGCGCATGTCGATGAAGGTCTCGTCCCCGGCCCCCTTCTCGGGCCGCGCGATGGCGCGGGCATCGCCGGTTTCCTCGAACGCGCGGTTGACCTGCCCCACATCAAGCGCCAGCCCGCGCACAGAGCCATCCCCGACCAGCGTCTGCCAGTCCGTGATCGTGCCCTCACCCGGCAAAAGCGTGCGTTTCGGCCCGGCCTGCGCCACCGGGGCCAGCCCGCCAAGGCCCAGCGCGCGCGCCACCTTGAGACCGCCGCGCACAAGGCTGTCGTCGATCACCATCACGGTGACCGTTGCGCCGGAAATGATATCCAGATCATGCGCGGTGCCCGATTGCGCCGCCTCGGTCTTGAGGTCGAGCCCGGCATAGCCCTCGATCACGCGGCGCATCCTGGATTCGGGGATGCCGATGAGAACGATCGGCTCGGAATGCGCGACCAGAAGCGCGCCGGTCATCACCGCGTCGGCATCAATGGCGGCGACGACATGGATCGGCTTGCCCGAATAGCCGATGGTCCCCGCGAAATCCGAGGTCAGGAACGCCCAGGCAACGGTTTCGCCCGCCTTGAGCACCGGGGCCACCGGCACATCTTCGCGCAGCGCACCAAAGCCATCGGCCCCGGCAACAAGCTGATTTGCCTCGATATCGGGGAGAAACCGGCCAAGCTGTGCCCGGTCATTGGCCTGTGCCGTGGTGGCGGACAGCACGATACCCAGCGCGACCACCATACGGGATATGAGACGCGCGACCATGAGACCCCAACGGATTGACTGTGTGGTAATCTCTACACCACGAAGCGTGGCAGGTCGCCTTGATCCAAGTCAAGGCTAGACCATGATTTCCGCGCGCTTGGGGGCCGGGCTAGTAATGCGGCGGGCGCTCATTGCCAAGCACGATGCCGCCCTCGCCCTCGCCCTCGCCCTCGCGACGCGCGAGCCACGCCACTTGCGCGGCAAGGCGGTCGATCTCGCGGTCCTGCCGCGCGACCACCTCGGAGAGGTCATCGACGGCGCGGATGAGATGGGCAAGGCGTTCCTCGATCTCGGTCATGGGGCAGGGATACGCGGCGGCGCGGGTGCGGTCAACCGTGCCGCCATGCTTGCCCCCGCCTGCCCCTTGGGCTAGACCGCGCCGCGAGGTGCCCCCGAAGGACAAGACGCATGGCCAAGCAAGCCAAGACCCCCCGCCCGAGGGCCGAAACGCCGAAAGGGTTCCGCGATTATTTCGGCTCGGAAGTGACGACGCGCGCCGAGATGCTGCGCGCCATCGCCGGGGTCTATCATCGCTACGGGTTCGACGCGCTGGAGAGTAGCGCGGTGGAGACGGTCGAGGCGCTTGGCAAGTTTCTGCCGGATGTGGACCGCCCCAACGAGGGCGTCTTTGCCTGGCAGGACGAGGACGAGAAATGGCTTGCCCTGCGCTATGATCTGACGGCACCGCTCGCCCGCGTCTATGCCCAGCACCGCAACGATCTGCCCACCCCCTACCGCCGCTATGCGATGGGGCCGGTCTGGCGCAATGAAAAGCCGGGGCCGGGGCGGTTTCGCCAGTTCTATCAATGCGATGCCGATACGGTCGGCACGGCCAGCATGGCGGCCGATGCCGAGATCTGCGCGATGCTGGCCGATTGTCTGGAAGAGGTCGGGATCGAGCGCGGCGATTACGTGGTGCGGGTGAATAATCGCAAGGTTTTGAATGGGGTTTTGGATGCCACTGGCGTGACCGACCCCGAGCAACAGGCCGCCGTCCTGCGCACAATCGACAAGTTCGACAAGGTGGGCGAGGACGGCGTGCGCGAGTTGCTGGGCAAGGGGCGGCTCGATGCCTCGGGAGCTTATATCGACGGGGTGGGGTTGTCGGATGAGCAGGCCGCGCCTGTTCTGGCTTTCCTGACCTCAAAAGGGGACGATGCAAGTGCAACCATCGCCAATCTGTGTGCGGCGGTCGGGCCTTCGGAGATGGGCCGCGAGGGCGTCGCCGAACTCGAGGAAATCGCCGCCCTCCTCGGCGCCCAAGGCTACGGCCCCGACCGCATCGTGATCGACCCCTCGGTGGTGCGCGGGCTTGGCTACTATACCGGCCCGGTTTTCGAGGCCGAACTGACCTTTGAGATTACGGATGAAAAGGGCCGCCCGCGCCAATTCGGCAGCGTGGCCGGGGGCGGGCGGTATGACGATCTGGTGGCGCGCTTTACCGGGCAGCAGGTGCCAGCCGTGGGCGTCTCCATCGGCGTTGACCGCCTGCTTGCCGCGCTTCACGCCAAGGGGCGTGCGGGTCGCGAGGCGCAGGGGCCGGTGGTTGTGACCGTGATGGACCGCGCGCGCATGGCCGACTATCAGGCGATGGTCGGCGAACTCCGCCAAGCAGGCATCCGCGCCGAGGTCTATCTCGGCAACCCGAAGAATTTTGGCAACCAGATGAAATATGCCGACCGGCGCGGCAGCCCTGTCGCCGTGATCGCGGGCGAGGACGAATTCGCGCGCGGCGTGGTGCAGCTCAAGGATCTGATCCTCGGGGCAAAAATCGCCGAGAATGCCAGCCTTGAGGAATGGAAGGAACGCCCCAGCCAGATCGAGGTGCCACGCGGACAACTTGTTGAAAAGATGCGAGAAATACTTGGGGGACAAGCCTGATGGCGGATCGCGCCGCGACCTTGGCAGAGGCCCTGCGCCTGCGCGCGATCTTCGAGGCGGCGGGCGCTCTGCCGGTGGAAACCGCGATCCTGCAACCCGCAGAGGTGCTGCTTGATCTTTACGGCGAGGATATCCGCGCGCGGGCCTATGTGACCTCGGACGCGCTTCGGGGCGAGCAGATGCTGCGCCCGGATTTCACCGTGCCGGTGGTGCAGATGCACATGGCGCATGGCGCGGACCCGGCCCGCTATACCTATTCCGGCGAGGTGTTTCGCCGTCAGGAAGAGGATGCGCGGCGGCCCAATGAATACACGCAAGTCGGCTTTGAAATCTTCGAGCGCGAGGCCCCGGAGGCGGCGGATGCAGAGGTATTCGCGTTGTTTTTCAATATCCTGAAGCCTATGGGCCTGCGCGCGGCGACAGGCGATATCGGCCTGTTGATAGCGGCGGTCGAGGGCTTGGGCACCACGGATCGGCGCAAGGCGGCGCTGCGACGGCATATCTGGCGGCCCCGGCGGTTTCGCGCGCTGATCGAGCGGTTTTCAGGCCGCGCCCCCGTGCCCGAGACGCGGGCGGCCTTGCTGGCCGCGCGCGATCCGATGGCGGATGCCGGGCCGCTGATCGGGTTGCGTGGGCCAGATGAAATATCAAGCCGGATCAATGCGTTGCGAGAAGATGCGCAAACCCCGCCGATCTCTGGCGACGAGGTGGCGCTTCTCGATGCGATCCTCGCCGTGCGCGAGACGTGCCCGAACGCGCTGGAACGCCTGCGCGATATCGCGGTGGACATGCCCGCGATCCAGGGCGCGGTGGGGCGTCTGGAACGGCGTCTGGAGGCGCTCCTGGCGCGCGGGATCGACATTGCGTCGCTCGATTTCGAGGCCAGCTATGGGCGCACGCAGATGGAATACTATGATGGCTTTGTCTTTGGTTTTCATGCGGAAAAACGCCCCGATCTGCCCCCCGTGGCGACCGGCGGGCGCTATGATGCGCTCACGCGGCAGCTTGGGCAGGGGCGCGAGATACCGGCGGTCGGGGGCGTGATCCGGCCCGGTCTGGTGCTCGATCTTGGAGGTGCGGCATGAGCCTCAAACTGGGTGTGCCGTCCAAGGGGCGGTTGATGGAGAAAACCGTGGACTGGTTCGCCCGCCACGGAATCGCGCTTGGCAGGTCCGGCTCGGATCGTGAATATGCCGGTTATGTCAATGGGTTGGAGGGGATCGAGCTGATCCTTCTGTCGGCTGGAGAGATCCCGCGCGAGCTGGCGGCGGGGCGCATTCACCTTGGCGTGACCGGCACGGACCTGATCCGCGAGAAACTGGCGCAATGGGAACAGCAGGTCGAGGAACTGGCACCTCTCGGCTTTGGTCAGGCGGACCTTGTGATCGCGGTGCCGCGCGTCTGGGTGGATGTCAGCACGCTTGACGATCTCGATGCCGCCGCTGCCGCATTCCGTCTAAAGCACGGATTTCGCTTGAGAATTGCCACGAAATACCACCGGCTTGTGCGGGATTTCCTGCGCGACGCGGGGGTGGCGGATTACCAGCTTGTCGATAGCCAGGGCGCGACCGAGGGCACGATCAAGAACGAGACCGCCGAGGCGATTGCCGATATCACCTCGACGGGCGACACCCTGCGCGCCAACCATTTGAAAATATTGGAAGATGGCCTGATCCTGAAATCGCAGGCAACGCTTTACCGTGCCCGTGGCGCGGCGTTCTCAGAGGCAGAGCGCGTGACCCTGGCACAGTTGCGCGCGCGCCTCGGGATCGACTGAGCAGGCACGAAAACGGGCGGCCCCGGAAGGGCCGCCCGCGCGTCAACCGGTCGCTTCAGGCTTAGAACCGATAGGTTACGCGGACCTGAGCAGTCGTTGCATCGACATCGGTGTTGATATTCCCGAAATTGTCGAACTGATGATAGAGAACCTCGCCAGCGACGGCGATGTTCTCGCTCACCAGGTGCTCGTAGCCGCCACCGATGAACCAGCCGTCGCCATCGCCGATATTGTTGGTGTCGGCCCAGGCATAGCCGCCGGTGCCATAGACGAGGCCCTGACCGATCTTGTAACCGGCGCGCAGCTTGGCACGGAAGACCTCTTCGACCGACGCGGTGGTGCCCGACAGGCCGATATCGGCGAAGTCGTAATCGAGACCGCCGCCAAGAACCCAGTTGCCGAGGTCGAAATCATAGCCCGCGACGATACCGCCGATGAAATCGTCACCGTCCACACCGGCAAGGTCGGTATCGACCCAGGCCCAGCCAAGCTGTCCACCTGCATAGAAGCCGGACCAGTTGGGGGTGAGCGGGGCGACGGGAACCGGAGCCGCGATCACCGGTTCGGGGGCTGGCTCGGATATGTTGCCTGCGAGGGCCGGTGCCGCCATGAAAGCAGCCACTGTCGCGATCGCTGTTGTCGTCTTGAACATCTTGCGTCCTTTCCTTTTTTCTGCGGGCCTAGGCGTGTGCCCAAGGCCCGGCGGTCATCTGCTCGACCGTCCCGAGCTATATCGTGATCTTATAGCATATTGGCAAGGGACGGGCGACGAGAGACTGGTCACGACCCGGTGAGTGGCGGATTTCTGCTTGATTTCAAAGAGATTTGGGCGGATTTCCGCAGGTCTGTGTTGCCTGCGCGCAACGTTGTCTTGCAGCGCGCGCCCCCGCCCTTGACGTGATAGGGCGCGCTGGAAGTTGCGCCCTATTGCGTCAAGGGATCGCGAGCGGCGCGAGAGGTATCAAATCACGCCGATATCGGCGAGCGCGCTTGAGAGCTCGGGGGGAAGGCTGTCCTCGGTCTGGCGCGAGGACGAAAGATCGGGGGGTGTGTCGTCGGGCGCAAGATAGCGCCAGCCCTGAAACGGGCGCCGGTGCGCGGTGGTGGTGCGGATGAGGGCACCATCGAGCACAATGGCACAACGGCGGATACCATCGCTTCCCGTCACCTCGTCAAGCCGGAGGATACGCTGGCGGCATTGCACCAGCCCCTGAATTACCCAGTAGATCGATCCGCCGTCGAGCAATTCCCCGGCACGGCGCGGCCACATGCGGGTGACGTGGCGGGGCAGGCCGTCCGGCCCCCTGGCACCGGCCGATTCTTGCCACGCGGCAAGATCGGCGACAGAGGATGTGCCAACGCTCAGCTTTATCAGGTGCAGTGCCATGCGAATCCTCCGTATGCTCGCAACATATCGTAGCATTCGGGTAGCAGCGGGCAAGGGATGGTGGCGCATTTGCGTCACTCCGCCGCCCTGCCTGGGCCTGATCCTCGCCGTGCCGCCCACGCCGACAGGGGCCTCGGGCGTGGAGGCATAGGGTGCGCCGCCGCTGATGCGGCCCATCGTCAACGCGCCTGGGCCTGACATTCCCGGCTTTCGGGTTGTGGATGAACCTGCGCTGGACCGGCTTGTGATCCTTCACGCGGACAATACCGGGCATCCGTTCGGGCGAGACGCCGGAGGAGATCTTGACGTGGCTGAAAGCGGGCAAACACGCCTCCACTCCGCGCCGGGTTCTGGCGGCTTCACCGGCTTTTTTACCGGGGCGGGCATCCCGGTGACGGTCTACGGCGTTGCCACCGCGCTTGCGCGCTCGCCCGAACAGGTGGCGGCGATGGTATCGGCGGAGTGGGAGATCGCAAGCCACGGGCTGAAACGGGTCGAGCATCGCGACATGCCAGAGGCCGAGGAGGCCGCGCCGGGATAAGCCTGTTTGATGCCGAGGCCCGCCACCTGCCTTACGTGGTGGAGATGGTCGAGCGGCACCCCGAAGGGTCGCAGGCCTTCATCCCCGTCTCGGGCGTGCGGTTTCTCGTGGTGGTCGCCGATGATGACGGTGGTTTGCCGGTCCGCCCGCGCGCCTTTGTCACCGCGCCGGGGCAGTCGGTCAACCTGCTGCGCGGGGTCTGGCACGGGGTGCTGGCCCCGCTTGAAAGGCCGGGGCAATTCGTCGTGGTGGATAGGATCGGCGGCGGGGCCAACCTCGAAGAGCACTGGATCAAGAAACCTTATGTCGTTGAAACGGTGCCGGATTTCTGCGGCACGCCCGCGACATAGGTTTGTGCCACGGCGCGGTCATCGCCCATGATGTGAAGGATGAACAGCTCTTCCGAGAGCGTCGTGGCGCGCTCCATCCGAAGCGCCATCGCGGGCGTGGCGCGCGCGTCGAGCACGACGATATCCGCCTCACTCCCCGGCTCCAGCGTGCCGATGCGATCCTCCAGCCCCAACGCCACCGCGTTGCCCCGCGTGATCCAGTGAAAGGCGCGCAGCGGGTGCAGGCGCTGCCCCTGAAGCTGAAGCAGCTTGTAGCCCTCATTGAGCGTTTGCAGCATCGAATAGCTGGTGCCGCCGCCGATATCGGTGGCAATGGCATTCACTGTCCCGCGCGCGCGCAGGCCCGCATCGTCAAAGAGCCCGCTGCCAAGGAACAGGTTCGAGGTGGGGCAGAAGACGGGCCGCGCCCCGGTCTCGGCCATGACGCCGATCTCACGCGGCGAAAGGTGCAGGCAATGCCCCATGAGGGCCTTTGGCGACAAGAGGCCGTAACGCTCATACACGCCCAGATAATCCGGCGCGTCGGGGTAAAGGCGCGCGGCAAGCGCGATCTCGTCGTGGTTTTCCGACAGGTGCGTTTGCAGGTAGCAACCGGGATGCTCAGAGACCAAAGCGCCCGCCATTTCAAGCTGTTCCGGCGTCGAGGTTATGGCGAAGCGCGGGCTTATCGCATAGAGCGCGCGGCCCTTGCCATGCCAGCGCGCAATCAGCGCCTTGCTGTCATCATAGCCCGTCTGCGCGGTGTCGCGCAGGCCGTCGGGGGCGTTGCGATCCATCATCACCTTGCCCGCGATCATCCGCATGTCACGCCGCGCGGCCTCGGCAAAAAGCGCCTCGGCAGAGGTGGCGTGAACGGAACAATACGCCACGGCGGTGGTGGTGCCATGCGCCGTCAACTGATCGAGAAACAGCGCGGCCATGCGCGCGGCATGGCCCGGATCGGCGAAACGTGTTTCCTCGGGGAAGGTATAAGTGTTGAGCCAGTCAAGAAGCTGCGCGCCCCAGGACGCGATCACCTGCACCTGCGGGAAATGGATATGCGGGTCGATGAAGCCGGCCATCATCAGGTGCGGGCGATGATCCGTCACCGGCAGGGCGGGGGCCTTGGCGGCGATCTCGGCATAGGCCCCTGCCGCGCGGATCATCCCGCCCCCGATGGTGATCGCGCCATCCTCGATATAGCTGTGGGCCCCGCTATCCTCGGGCCCCTGCGGTTCGGCGTGAAAGGTCAGGAGACGACCGCGAAGAAGGCGCTCTGTCATGTCGTGGCCCGGCAAGCGGTGGCGCGGGTCGCGGGTTGCGCGAGCGCGGTCATGATCTCGGTCAGCGTGCCCGCGGCGATCACCTCGGGGCGCTTGTCGCCTGTGGTGGCGGCCCCGACCATGCCCGCCCCCTCCTCTCGCGGGGCAGAGCCGCGCACGCGGGCAAGGCGCACCTGCACGGCGTCGGGGTGGCAATCGAGAAATGCGGCGAGGCTCATGGCGCGCCCTCCCTGAGCCGCTCCACCGCCATCAGCACGCGCTCGGGCGTTGCGGGCGCGTCAAGCCGGGGGCAGGTGCGGTAATCGTCCACACTCGCCACCGCCATCGAGAGCGCCTCGGAGACGGAAATACCCAGCATGAAGGGCGGCTCTCCCACGGCCTTGGATCGCTTGATCGTGCGCTCGGCATTCTGCGACCACTCGGCGAGCGCCACGTTGAAGATGCGCGGCCGGTCCGAGGCGAGCGGGATCTTGTAGGTCGAGGGCGCGTGGGTGCGCAGGAATTTCGTCACCCAAAGCCCAAAATCCGTGGCCCCGGCCACGATCGTGGCATTGGACGTGTCGGCGAGGATTTCGGCGAAATCGTCGAGATCGGCGGGCAGGATCGCGCGATCCTCCTCGGGGCCGGTCACCACCCGCGCGCCATCGCGCAGCGCCACAAGCGCCGCCGTCACGCGCGTGCGGTCGCGGCTCAGACGGTCGGCGGCGGGGGGGCCGTAGCGGCTTGCCGCCTGCGCCGCGCGGATGATCGGCGCATAGCCGGTGCAGCGGCAGAGATTGCCCTGAAGCGCGGTCTCGATCTGCGCCTCGTCCGGCTCCGGCACCTGCATCCACAGCGCGTAAAGCGCCATCACGATCCCCGGCGTGCAGAACCCGCATTGGCTCCCGTGCTCGGCGACCATCGCGCGCTGCACCGGGTTGAGCGCGCCATCGGTGCCCGCCAGATGCTCGACCGTGACAACATGGTAGCCATCCACCGAAGCCAGAAACCGGATGCAGGCATTGACCGGCTCATAGCGCAGCGTGCCGCCCTCGAGCCGCCCGACCAGCACCGTGCAGGCCCCGCAATCGCCCTCGGCACAGCCTTCCTTGGTGCCGGTAAGACGCCGCTCGATCCGCAGGAAATCCAGAAGCGTGCGCGCCGCGCCAACATCCGGCACCGCGATCTCGCGGTCATTGAGCAGGATCCTCATCTTGTCTCGCTGCGGCATTCCGGCCCCTCCGGGATTGGTGACAGCCAACAGCCTAGCGCAGATGACTTTCGTTGAATATGGCGGCGTGCGGCAAATAGGTGCAACACCACGTCGATAATCATGGCGCGCCGATTCCCGCGAACGCGGCGGCAATCGTCTGCCTCTGCGCGCTCACCGAGCCCCCTTGCCAACCCCGTCGCCCTGCGTCTAGAAAGCGGCAACGGAGAGGTGGCCGAGTGGTCGAAGGCGCACGCCTGGAAAGTGTGTAGGCGGGAAACCGTCTCCAGGGTTCGAATCCCTGTCTCTCCGCCAGTAAATTTCTGGATAGAAATCAATTAACGCAATAAAAATAGGTGCTTACAGGGACATATGCCGCTTGGCAGACAGCCTCTCGCTTGAAGTGCGATACAAGGGCACCTCGATTTTTGACTTTTCC
>DISF01000012.1 GCA_002421985.1 Roseovarius sp. UBA6217
TCATATCGAATGGCAGCAACAGGCCCTTCACGACGTTCGCCACACCGCTGCTTGCGCGACATCGCAGGGCACATCACCACACGGCAAGATCACCCCTACGTCGAACGCTCAGCCGATAAGCCGCGCCACCACGCCGGGCAATTCGTCGTAATGGGCGATGATCGCCTCGGGTTCCAGCGCCGCCATATCCGCGCCCGACGGCCCGAACCCCACCAGAACCGACGGCACCCCCGCCGCGCGCGCGGTGTCGCGGTCGGTGTCCGAGTCGCCCACCAGCAGCGCGCGGCCCGGATCGCCGCCCGCGCGGCGCACGGTCTCGCGCAGGTGTTCGGGATGAGGTTTGCGCACCGGCAGGGTATCGGCCCCGGTCAGCGCGTCGAACCGCTCAAGCACGCCCAGACGGCTCAGCAAGAGCCGCGCCAGCGCCTCGGGCTTGTTGGTGCAAATGGCCACAAGGTAGCCCATGCCCCGCAACCCCTCCACCGCCGCCATCGCGCCGGGATAAAGCCGGGTATGGGTGTCGATCGCGCCCGCATAGGCCGCAAGCAGCAGCGGGTATTGCCGGTCGATCTCGGCCTCGTCGGCCCCGCGCCCGATCCGCTCCAGCCCGAGCCGCAGCATCGCCCGCCCGCCGCGCAGCGCGACACCGGTATCGGCTATGGGGCACAGCAGATCGCCCTCCCCCATGGCGCGAAAACAGGCATTGGCGGCAGCGATGAGATCACCGCTCGTGTCGGCCAATGTGCCATCAAGATCGAACACCACGGTGCGCATCGGCCCGCCTCCTTCATGGTCCGGCAAGAACCCGCTTAGCCCTGTCATCGAACGGTCACAAGGTTTTACCGCCACGGCCCTTGCGCTGCATCGCACAATGTCTAGAACGGCGGGGCATTGCCTTGAGAGAAGAGTTTTGACCATGACCCTTGCCCTCATCGTGCTTGCCGCCGGCAAGGGAACGCGCATGAATTCAGAGCTTCCCAAGGTGCTGCATCCCATCGCGGGCGAGGCGATGCTGATTCACGCCATCGCCGCCGGGGGCGCGCTCGATCCCGAACGGGTGGTGGTGGTGGCAGGCCACGGGGCCGAGGCGGTGCGCAAGGCGGCGCTGGCCTATGAGCCGCAAGCGCAGGTGGTGCTTCAGACCGAACAGTTGGGCACTGCGCACGCCGTGGCGCAGGCCGCGCCCGCGCTCGAGGGTTTTACGGGCGATGCAGTGGTTCTTTATGGCGACACGCCCCTGATCCGCCCCGAGACGCTCGAGCGCATGGCCGAGGCGCGGGCGAGCCATGATATCGTCGTGCTAGGATTCAACGCCGCCGATCCGGGGCGCTACGGGCGGCTGGTGATGGCGGGCGCGGCGCTGGAGCGGATTGTCGAGTTCAAGGACGCAACCGAGGCCGAGCGCGCAATCGCCCTGTGCAACAGCGGCGTGGTGATGGCCCCTGCCGCGCTGCTGTTCGATCTCGTCGAGGCCGTCGGCAACGACAATGCGGCGGGCGAATATTACCTCACCGATATCGTGGCGCTGGCGCGCGCCCGCGGCCTTTCGGCCACCGCCGTCACCTGCGACGAGGGTGAGACGCTGGGCGTCAATTCGCGCAGCGAACTGGCCGCAGCCGAGGCCGCCTTTCAGGCGCGCGCGCGCGCCGAGGCGCTGGAGACGGGCGTCACCTTGCAAGCCCCCGAAACGGTGCATTTCGCCCGCGACACATGGGTGGGGCGCGATGCGGTGATCGAGCCTTTCGTCGTCTTCGGCCCCGGCGTGACGGTGGAAAGCGGCGCGCATATCCGGGCATTCTCGCATCTGGAGGGCTGCCATGTCTCGCGCGGGGCGGTGGTGGGGCCCTATGCGCGGCTGCGCCCCGGCACGGAGTTGTCGGAGGATGTGCGCATCGGCAATTTCGTCGAGGTCAAGAACGCGCTCATTGCCGAAGGAGCCAAGGTCAACCATCTGAGCTATATCGGCGATGCCGAGATCGGCGAAGGCAGCAATATCGGCGCGGGCACGGTGACGTGCAATTATGATGGCGTGATGAAGCATCGCACCACCATCGGCAGGGGCGTGTTCATCGGCTCGGACACGATGCTCGTGGCACCGGTCACGGTGGGCGACGGGGCGATGACGGCCTCGGGCTCGGTCATCACCCGCGATGTCGAGGCGGGCGCGCTGGCGGTGGGACGCGCGCGGCAGGAGGTAAAGCCCGGCTTTGCCACGCGATTTTTCGAGAAGCTGCGCGCGACCAAGGCGCAAAAGATCAAGGGAGAGTAACCATGTGCGGGATTGTCGGAGTTCTTGGGAATCACGAAGCCGCGCCGGTGCTGGTCGAGGCGCTCAAGCGGCTGGAATATCGCGGCTATGACAGCGCGGGCATTGCCACAGTGAACGACGGTCAGCTTGATCGCCGCCGCGCCGTGGGCAAGCTTGTCAACCTCTCGGACCTGCTGGTGCATCACCCGCTCGCGGGCAAGGCCGGGATCGGGCATACCCGCTGGGCCACCCATGGCGCGCCGACAGAGCGCAACGCCCACCCCCACAAGGCCGGGCCGGTCGCGGTGGTGCATAACGGCATCATCGANNCCGCGCCGAGGGCAAGATCGCGAATTTGGAGCGCCGCCTCGTCGACGATCCGATCGGCGGCACCATCGGCATCGCCCATACCCGCTGGGCCACGCACGGCATCCCCAACGAGACCAACGCCCATCCGCATGCCACCAAGGCGGTGGCGGTGGTGCATAACGGCATCATCGAGAATTTCCGCGAGCTGCGCGCCGAGCTGGCCGCTGCCGGGATCGGCCACGAGACCGATACCGATACCGAGACCGTGGCGCTGCTGACCCAACACCACATGGCGCAGGGCATGGGGCCAGAGGCTGCCGCCCGCGCCACCATCGCGCGGCTGAGCGGGGCCTATGCGCTGCTCTTTCTGTTCGAGGGCGAGGATGACCTGCTCATTGCCGCGCGCAAGGGCAGCCCGCTGGCCATCGGCCATCGCGAGGGCGAGATGTTCGTGGGCTCGGATGCCATCGCGCTCGCGCCCATGACCGACCGGATCACCTATCTGGAAGAGGGCGATATCGCCGTCATCACGCGCGCGGGTGCGACGATCACCGATGCCGGGGGGCGGCCCGCAACCCGCCCTGTCAAGACCATCGCGCTCGATCATGCGCGCGTGGACAAGGGCGGGCACCGGCATTTCATGGCCAAGGAGATCGCCGAACAGCCGATGGTGATCGGCAACGCGCTGCGCCATTATCTGAGCGACGCGGGCGATGCGATCATTTTGCCCGAGGGCGCGCCGGATTTCGCGCATGTGGAGCGGTTGGTGCTGGTGGCCTGCGGCACCGCCTATTACGCCTGCCTGACGGCGAAATACTGGTTCGAGCAACTGGCGCGGATCCCTGTAGAGGTCGATGTCGCGTCTGAATTCCGCTATCGCGAACCGCCGATTGTCCCCGGCACGCTGGCCATTTTCGTCAGCCAGTCGGGCGAAACCGCCGATACGCTCGCCGCGCTGCGCTATTGCCGCGACCGGGCCGAGCGCCTCCTTGCGGTGATCAATGTCGAGTCCAGTTCCATCGCGCGCGAGAGCGATCTGGCCCTGCCGATCCTCGCCGGGGTGGAAATCGGCGTGGCCTCGACCAAGGCCTTCACCTGCCAGTTGACGGTGCTTTTGCTGCTGGCGCTCAAGGCGGCACGCGCGCGGGGCGAGATGGGGGCCGACCGGCTGGCCGATCTCTTGTCGGCCTTGCGCGGCCTGCCCGCCACGCTCAACACCGCGATGGAGATCGACGCAGGTATCCGCGAGGTGGCGCGCGAGCTTGCAGGCGCGCAGAGCGCGCTTTTCCTGGGCCGCGGGCTGATGTATCCTCTGGCGCTGGAAGGCGCGCTGAAACTCAAGGAAATCAGCTATATACACGCCGAAGCTTATGCATCTGGCGAATTGAAGCACGGCCCCATAGCCCTAATCGACGAGACCATGCCGGTGATCGTCATGGCCCCTTGCGATGCACTTTTCGAGAAGACCGTGTCGAACATGCAAGAGGTGATGGCGCGCGGCGGGCGGATCGTGCTTATCTCGGACGCCAAGGGCGTGGCGGCGGCGGGCGAGGGCACGTTTCAGGCGGTTACGATGCCGACGGTCGATCCGGTTCTGGCACCGATCCTCTACGCCCTGCCCGCGCAGCTCATCGCCTATCACACGGCCATCGCCAAGGGCACGGACGTGGATCAGCCGCGCAATCTGGCAAAATCGGTGACGGTGGAATAACCGCTTCAGCCCCCCCCCGAGACGCGCAGTTCCGGCAGCGCCGTGAGCGAAAGCCCGAGCGCCTGATAGGCGGCAAGCGACATCCGGCTGCCCGCGCCCGGCGCGCCCGCGATGGGAATGAGATCGAGCGTGACCGAACGCCCGGTGGCCGGGTCGCGCACGGTGCCGCGCATCGGGACCGATACGAGCGGCGTGCGCATCCAGAGCCCCGGCTCGCGCACATTGCCAAGCGAAGCGATTGTGGTTGCAGGCAGGCTGGCGCGGGGCGGCTGCGGGGGGACGGACGCCTCATCGCGCTCGATCACAGCCACGTCAGGCGGCGGGGCAGCGGGAGCGGCAGGCGTGGGGCGCGGCCCGATCAGGGAGCAGCCGCCGAGAAGGATGAACAGAAGAGAAAAACGCAAGATATAAGCCATGATGCCAGACTAGTGCCGCGCGACCCGGCCCGCAACGCCCCAGATGGCCGCGCCGCGTGCGCATCCCCCTTGTCGCCGCGCCCCTGCGGGAATAGGTTTGCGCCATGACACATGCCCCCCTCATAGACCCGTTCCAGCGCGCCATCTCTTACCTGCGCGTCTCTGTGACCGACCGCTGCGATTTCCGCTGCGTCTATTGCATGTCCGAGAACATGACCTTTCTGCCGAAGAAAGAGCTTCTGACGCTGGAGGAGTTGGACCGCATGTGTTCCACCTTCATCGGGCTGGGGGTGGAGAAGCTGCGCATCACCGGCGGAGAGCCGCTTGTGCGCAAGGGGATCATGACGTTTTTCAACGCGATGACCCGGCATCTGGAGGCGGGCCGCCTCAAGGAGTTGACGCTCACGACCAATGGCAGCCAACTGGAGCGTTTTGCGCGAGATCTTTACGCCGCCGGGGTGCGGCGGGTGAATATCTCGCTCGACACGCTTGATGAGGCGAAATTCGCCGAAGTGACCCGCTGGGGCCGCCTGGGCCAGGTGCTCAAAGGGATCGACGCGGCGCAGGCGGCAGGGCTTCGCGTCAAGATCAACACCGTGGCGCTCAAGGGCATCAACGAGGACGAGCTGTTCTCGCTGGTGGAGTGGTGCAAGAGCCGCGACATGGACCTGACCTTTATCGAGGTCATGCCGATGGGCGATATCGGCAACGAGGACCGGCTGGGCCAATACTGGAAGCTGAGCGATCTTCGCGCGCGGCTGTCTGAGGCCTATACCCTCACCGACCTGGCCGAGCGCTCGGGCGGCCCGGCGCGCTATGTCCGGCTTGAGGAGACCGGGCAGAAGATCGGCTTCATCACGCCGCTCACCCATAATTTCTGCGAAAGCTGCAACCGCGTGCGGCTCACCTGCACGGGCGAGCTGTATATGTGCCTCGGACAGGAGGATATGGCCGACCTGCGCGCGCCCCTGCGCAACCATCCCCGCGACGATGCCCCGCTGGTCGAGGCGATCCGCGCCGCCATCGCGCTGAAGCCCAAGGGCCATGATTTCGACTATTCGCGCCAGTCGGTCGAGGGCCGCATGGCGCGCCACATGAGCCATACCGGCGGCTGATGCCGGGGCCGCGGGCGCCGCTCTTGCTGCGGTTCTACGGGGCTGCGGCCGATCTGCTGGGGCCGGTGGCTTGGCGCGGCGTGCGGCGCAAGCTTCAGGCCCAAGGCACAGACCCCGCGCGCTGGCCCGAGCGCCTGGGCCACGCCACCCTGCCCCGGCCCGAGGGGCGGCTCATCTGGGTTCACGCGGCCAGCGTGGGCGAAGCTGCCTCGGTGCTGCCGCTCATCGCCCATTGGGGCACGGTCCAGCCCGAGACCGAATTCCTCATCACCTCCGGCACCGCCACCTCGGCGGCGATGCTTGCCCGCCGCCTGCCGCACAACACGCGCCACCAGTTCGCCCCGCTCGATACGCGGCCCGCGCTGGGGCGGTTCCTGCGGCATTGGCGGCCCGATGCGGGGATTTTCGTCGAGAGCGAGCTATGGCCGCAGATGCTGCGCGAAAGCGCGCGCGCGGGCGTTCCGCTGGCGCTGGTGAATGCGCGGCTGTCGGACCGCTCGGCGCGGGGCTGGGCGCGCGCGGGCCGCACCGCGCGGCACCTGCTGGGGCATTTCCGCCTGATCCATTGCCAGGACGCGCGCACCGAGGCGAACCTGCGCGCGCTTGGCCTCGATCTGGCCCGGCAGGGGCCCAACCTCAAGGCGCTCTCGGGCGCGCTGCCGGTGGACGCGGGCGCGCGCGCGGCGCTGGAGCGGCTTATCGGCGCGCGCCCGGTCTGGCTCGCAGCCTCGACCCATCCCGGCGAGGACGAGATCATGCTCGACGCCCATCGCCGCCTGCTGGCGCATCTGCCCGAGGCGCTGCTGATCCTCGCGCCGCGCCACCCCGAACGCGGAGCGGGGATTGAGCGGCTGATCGCGGCGCGGGGATTGAGCGGCGCGCGGCGCAGCATCGGGGCGCTTCCCTCGGCCCAAACGCAGGTCTATCTCGCCGATACGCTGGGCGAGATGGGGCTATGGTATGCGCTCTGCCCGCTCACCTGTCTGTGCGGCTCGTTCACGCCCGTGGGCGGCCACACGCCCTATGAGCCCGCCCATGCCGGCGCGGCGATCCTGCACGGGCCGCATTATGCCAATTTCGCCGAGATCTACCCCGCGCTCGATGCCTGCGGCGCGGGGCGCGAGGTGGCGGACGGCGCGGGGCTCGCCGCCGCGCTGTCGCAGCTGCTGCAAGACGCGGGCGCGCGCGATGCGATGCGCGAGGCGGCGCGCGGATTTGTCGCCGGGGATGCGGGCGCGCTCGCCGCGCTCACCGATGATCTCATCGCCGCGCTGGGGCTGGCGCGATGACCTCCCGCTTCATCTTGCCGCAAATACTCATGGTGCGCCGCCCATGACCGAGCTCATCGTCACCAATTTCAACCCCAACTTCACCGGCGTCTCGGCCACGGCGGCGGGGGTGGTGCGGGTGCAGGCGGGGCGCTATGACATGGCGCTTGCGGATGTCGCCCTGCCCGGCTGCCCCGCGCCGGTCAGTCGCGCCACGGCGCGGCAGCTATCGCGCGCGCCCGCGCCGGGGCGACCCTTCGTGATCTGGCATGTGCGCCGCAACCCCGAGATGCGCGCCGCGCTCTGGGCGCGCGATGTGCTGCGGCTGCCGGTGCGGATCGTCTTTACCTCCGCCGCGCAGCGCCGCCATTCGGCATGGCCGCGCTGGCTCATATCAAGGATGGATGCGGTGATCGCCACCACGGATGCGGCGGCGGGATTTGTGCCGAATGTCCGCGCGGTAGTGCCGCACGGGGTGGATTGCGACCGCTTCGCCCCCGCCCCCGACCGCAGGGCAGCGTGGGCCGCCACCGGCTATCCCGGCGCGCGGGGCGTTGCCACCATCGGGCGCATCCGCCCGGAAAAGGGCACCGACCGGTTCGTCGAGGCGATGATCGAGGCGCTGCCGCGCCACCCCGACACCACCGCGCTGGTGATCGGGCGCGCAGGCGCCGCCGACCGCGCGTTTCTCGACCGGCTCAAGGCGCAGGTGGCGGCGGCGGGGCTGTCGGAGCGGCTGCTATTCACAGGCGAGATCGGCGCGGATGCGCTCTGCGCGCTGATGCCGGCGCTCAGCCTCATCGTGCAACTGCCGCGCTACGAGGGCTATGGCATGGTGCCGCTCGAAGGCATGGCGAGCGGCGTGCCCTTCGTGGCCTCCGATGCCGGGCATTATGCCGAGTTCTCGGACGGGGGGCGCGCCGGGATCGTCACCGCAGAGGCGGCGGGCGCGGTCTCGGCGCTGCTGACTGATGCGGGACGGCTCGACGCGATGGCGCGCGCCGCGCGCGAGGTGGCGGTGGCGCGCCACAGCATCACCCGCGAGGCAGACGGGATCGGCGTGGTTTACGAAGCGCTTTGGGCGGGCCGGTGACCGGCGGGCTGCGTGCTTGCAGAGCGCGGGCAGAATGCGGTAGAGCGTTTCGGTTTTTCGTTGAAACGCCAAAACGCTCTGAATCATCAAGCTGGCGCAATTTCGAACCGAAAAAGTCTGTCAACTTTTTCTGAAATTGCTTTAGCCTCACCCTCATGCCCATTCTTGACGCCGCCACATCGCATCTTGTGCTTATCGACCTTCAGGCCCGCCTGATGCCCGCGATCGACGGGGGCGCGGGCGTGGCCGCGCGGGCGGGCAAGCTGCTGGCGGGGGCGCGGATCATGGGCGTGCCGCGCAGTTTCACCGAGCAGATCCCCGCCAAGCTTGGCCACACGATGGCCGATCTCGCCGCGCAGGAGGGCGAGGAAGTGCTGGCGAAATCGCGCTTTGATGCCTGCCCCGAGACAGGGCTTGCGTCGCGGATCGCGCCGGGGCACAGCATCGTAATTGCGGGCTGCGAGGCGCATGTCTGCGTGCTGCAAACCGTGCTGGGGCTGCTCGATGCGGGGCGCGAGGTGGTGGTGGTGGCCGATGCTGTCGGATCGCGCGCACCCGACAATCACGCGGCGGCGCTGGCGCGCATGACCCGCGCGGGGGCCGAGATCGTCACCACGGAAATGGTGCTCTTCGAATGGATGGGCGGGGCCGACCACCCCGCGTTTCGCGAGGTGATCGCCCTTATCAAGTAGTGCCAGGGCCCCGGATCAGGCCGCGCGGCTGGGCCGCCTGCGGCGCTGGCTGCCCGGTTTGGCATCGCCGCCCGGCGCGCCAGCGGGCTTGAATCCACCACCCCGGCGCGGACCGCCGCGGCCCGAGGGCTGCTTGGCCTTGGGGTCGGGCAGAACCTCCCATGCGCGGCCCGAGGCCACCGGAATGGACATGCCCAGAACCTTCTGGATATCCTTCAATTCGCCCATCTCGTCGGGGGCGCAAAAGGCGATGGCCGCGCCCTCGCGCCCGGCGCGCGCGGTGCGCCCGATGCGGTGGACATAGTTTTCCGCCACGTTCGGCAACTCGTAGTTATAGACATGCATCACCGCCGGGATATCGAGGCCGCGCGCCGCCACATCGGTGGCCACAAGCACCTTTACCCGCCCCTCGCGGAACGCGGCAAGCGCACGCTCGCGCTGGCCCTGGCTCTTGTTGCCGTGGATCGTCTCGACCGCGAAACCGGCCTGTTCCAGCCTGTGGGCAAGCTTGTCGGAGCCGTGCTTGGTGCGGCCAAAGACCAGCGCCAGCTCGTCGCGATGCGCATCAAGCAGCTCGATCAGCATCTCGGGTTTCGCGGCCTTGGCAACGAAATGCACCTCCTGGGTGACCTTGTCGGCGGGTTTGCCCGGCGGGCTGACCTGCACGCGGCGTGGGTTCTTGAGATAGCTGGCGGCGATTTCCTCCATCTGTTTCGGCATGGTGGCCGAAAACAGCATGGTCTGGCGGTCGGCGGGCAGAAGCCCGGCGATGCGCCGCAGCGCGTGGATAAAGCCCAGATCAAGCATCTGGTCGGCCTCGTCCAGCACCAGGAATTCGGCCGCATCAAGCCGCAGCGCGCGGCGGTCGATGAGATCGAGAAGCCGCCCCGGCGTCGCCACGAGAATATCGGTGCCGCGCTCCAGCCGCTTGATCTGCGCGCCGATGCCCGCGCCGCCGACCACGAGGCCGATGCGCAACGGGCTGTCCTTCACGAGCGTCATGAGCGCGTCGCGGATCTGCCCCGCAAGCTCGCGGGTGGGGGCGAGGATCAGGCTGCGCACGGATTTGGGCGCGGGGCGCGCCGGGGCCTCCATCAGCCGCGTCACCAGCGGCAGGCCAAAGGCCATCGTCTTGCCGGTGCCGGTCTGCGCCAGCCCCATCACGTCATGGCCGTCAAGCGCATGGGGGATGGCGTGGGTCTGGATCGGGGTCGGCTCGGTGATGCCCTGCTCCGCCAGTTTGCGGGTGAGCGACTGGGGCAGGCCCATCTCGTCGAAGAGGTTCAAAGTCGTATCCTTTCGGGGCCCGCGCGCATGACTCCATGCGGCCGCCCGGTCGTCGTGGTTGCACCGGCACGGCGAACACGGGACCGAATGCCCCCTGCCCCCGGACAGGTCGTTGGCCCCACGCGTGATTTTGGGAACGTATACGCGACATTTCATATTGAACGCCCCACCGGGGCCGTGCTGCTCACGCGGCAGGAAATATCGGTTGAGGGCCATATGGCGGGCGGGCGGGCGGAAGTCAAGCACAGCCTTGCGCCGCGCCCTGCTTTATTTTCCGCCCATTGCGGGTTTTGCTCGGGTCAAACGGGGCGGGTATGCGCAGGATATTGACATGCGCCTGCGCGATATGCGGTTCGACCGCCATATCGGCCTTGTCGGCGGACGGGGGCGGCGGGGCCCCCTGCCCTGCCCCCTTGCGCCCCCCTTGCGCGCGGTCGCGCGGGGTGGTTCAACAGGGTCATGAAACAGGCTCTGACCACGATCGTGCTGATGGTGCTCGCCTATCTCTGCGGGCTGGCGGCGCAGGCGCTGGGGCTGCCGCTGCCGTTCATGTTGGGGCCGTTGATCGGCGCGGCGCTGATCGCCACGGGGATGCCCCACCGCCTGCCCGAGGGCTACTGCTTTCCCAACGCGTTGCGGCTGGCCTTTATCGCGATCATCGGGCTGATGATCGGCGCGCAGGTGACGCCCGCGCTGTTCTCGCAGGCGCAGGGCTATGCGCTCACGCTGGGGGCGGTGACGCTCTTTGTCGGGCTGGCGCATGGGGCGGGCTATGCAATCTATCGCCGGTTGGGCGGCTACGACGCCACCACGGCATTCTATGCGAGCGCGCCCGGCGGGCTTTATGAAAGCATCGAGATGGGGGCGGCGGCGGGGGCCGACATGACGCGGCTGATGATGCAGCAATTCCTGCGCATCATCGTGGTGGTGACGGTTATGCCGCTGGGCCTGTCGCTCTGGCTTGGCGCACCGATGGGCAGCGCGGGCGGGATGACGCTGGCGCGCGGCGATGTGCCGTGGTCCGATCTGCCGGTGGTGGCGCTGGCGGGGCTGGGCGGGCTGGCGCTGGGGCATGTGCTGCGCCTGCCTGCGGGGCAGATGACCGGGCCAATGGCGCTGGCGGCGGTGCTGTCGCTCACCGGCTGGCTGAGCCTCGATCTGCCGCAATGGCTGGTGAACCTCGCGCAGATGGTGATGGGCGCGGCGTTGGGGATGCGCTTTACCGGGCTGAGCCGGGGCCTGCTCGCGCGGGGCGCGGGGCTGGCGCTATTGGCGGTGGGGTCGATGCTGGCGATCGGCGTGGCGCTCGCGGCGGGGCTTCATGCGCTGACCGGCGAGGCAGTGGATGTGCTGGTCATCAGCCTCGCACCGGGCGGCGTGACCGAAATGGCGCTGATCGCGCTCAGCCTCAACGCGAACCCGGCCTTTGTCACGCTGCACCATATCTACCGGATCGTGCTCACGGTGCTGGTGATCGGCGCGGCGGCGCGGTTCAGACCTGCACGCCGCGACGCCCCGCCAGATCGCTAGAGAGCGTGCCCGCGTTGATTCGCGGTCACGCGGCACGCTTCAACCTGTTGATTTCGCATGTTCGAGCAGATCAAGACCGGTTGCCCGCGATGCCGATGCTGCGGGCGACAGGCGGGGCGTTTCGTGACGGGTGCGGCCCATGTTACGCCGCCACGCCTGCCACCTGCGCCAGCGCCGCCTCGATCAGTTCGGGCCCCGCGCCGGGGCGTATCGCGCCCTCGGACAGCATCCGCCGCCAGCCGCGCGCGCCGGGACGCCCTGCAAAGAGGCCCAGCATATGCCGCGTGATCTGATGCAGGCGCCCCCCCCCGGCAAGATGCGCCTCGATATAGGGCAGCATCGCGCGCGCCGCGCCCTCGGGCGTCGTATCCGGGCCGGACGCACCGAAAATCACCCGGTCGGCGGCGCACAGGATATCGGCAGGCTGATGATAGGCCGCGCGCCCCACCATCACCCCGTCAAGCCCGGCATCGAGACATGCCCGCGCCTGATCCAGAGACGTGATCCCGCCATTGATCGAGATATGCAGATCGGGGAAAAGCGCCTTCATTCGCTGCACCAGATCGTAATCCAAAGGCGGAATATCGCGGTTTTCCCGGGGGCTGAGACCATCGAGCCAGGCCTTGCGCGCATGAATGATGACGCGCCTCACCCCCGCCGCCGCGATCAGTGCGAGGAACGCGGGCAGGATTTCTCCGGGGGTCTGATCATCCACGCCGATGCGGCATTTCACTGTGACTTCCACGGGTTGCGCGGCGATCATCGCGGCGCAACACTCGGCCACAAGCGCAGGCCGCGTCATCAGGATCGCTCCGAACATGCCCGATTGCACGCGGTCCGACGGGCAGCCGCAGTTGAGGTTGATCTCGCAATACCCCGCCTCCGCCCCCAGCCGCGCCGCCTGCGCCAGCTCCGCCGGGTCCGACCCGCCAAGCTGCAAGGCCACGGGGTGCTCCTCGGGGGAATGGTCGAGCAAATGCACCGCCCCGCCCCGAACCAGCGCCGGCGCGGTCACCATCTCGGTGTAGAGCAGGGCGTGACGGCTCAGCATCCGGTGAAGATACCGGCAATGCCGATCCGTCCAGTCAATCATAGGCGCCACGCTCAAAAGCGACGCCTTGTCGGAGCTGATTTTTTTGTTTTCTATCAGCGACTTGTCGCCCAAGTGTCTGTCCCGTTCTTGTCTCGTTTGTTGTAATTTAGGCCCGTTTCTGGTAGGTATTACAGCAAATGTTGTAACTCAGGGCCGTAATGTTGTACCTCATGGGTAGCATCATCACGAGAAAACGCAAAGACGGCTCTGTCGCCTGGCTCGCCCAGATCGCGATCCGGAGGGATGGAAAGACTGTCTTGCGCGAGAACCGGACCTTCGAGCGCCGCTCGGTCGCAGCGGCCTGGATCGAGAAGCGCGAAGAGGATCTGGCCAAGCCCGGAGCGCTGGACGCTTTACCCGAGGATGGGCAGAAACGCAAGGATGTCACCCTCGGCGTTGCTATCGACAAGTATATCGAGGACAGTGCCAAGGGCATGGGACGGACCAAGGCGCAGGTTCTCAAGAGCATCAAGGATTACGACATCGCCAACAAGTCGTGCGCCAGTATCGGCAGCGCCGATCTCGTGGCTTTTGCCAAGGAGAAGCTGAAGACGGGGGTCGCGCCGCAGACCGTGGCGAACTACCTGTCGCACCTTAGTGCCATCTTCACGTTGGCCGGTCCCGCTTGGAACATTCCGCTCGACGCAGGCACGATGCGCGACGCCTTGATCGTCTGCAAGCGGCTTGGCCTGACGCAGAAGACCCGGCAGCGCGAGCGGCGGCCGACGCTGGAGGAACTCGACCTCCTGATGACGCATTTCCACGACCGCTCGACACGCCGTCCCTCGTCGGTTCCGATGCACCGGATCACGGCATTCGCGATCTTCTCAAGCCGGCGTCAGGAGGAGATCACGCGGATCAGGTGAGTGGACCTTGATGCTGGGGGCAAGCGTATCCTGGTCCGCGACATGAAGAATCCCGGTGATAAAATCGGCAACAACGTCTGGTGCGACCTGCCGGATGAGGCGCTGGCAATCATCGGGGCGATGCCCAGGCTATCGGACCGGATCTTTCCCTACTCCACCGATGCCATCTCGGCCGCGTTCACGCGGGCCTGCCATCTTCTGGCCATCGAGGATCTGCGGTTCCACGATCTGCAGTATCCGTCTTGATCAAGC
>DISF01000011.1:0-45734 GCA_002421985.1 Roseovarius sp. UBA6217
GCACCGTATTCGGTGATGTTCTTGACCACGCCGTCGATGTTCTGCCCCTCGGTGAGGTTGGCGATGACCTCGGCACGCTGCTCGGCGCGGCTCTCTTCGAGAATGGCGCGGCGCGAGACGACAATATTGCCCCGGCGACGATCCATCTTGAGGATCAGGAACGGCTGCTTGAGGCCCATAAGTGGCCCTGCGTCCCGCACCGGGCGCACATCGACCTGAGAGCCGGGCAGAAAGGCCACGGCACCGCCGAGATCAACGGTAAAGCCACCCTTGACGCGGCCAAAGATCGCGCCCTCGACGCGCTCTTCATCGGCATAGGCCTTCTCGAGCCGGTCCCATGCTGCTTCGCGGCGGGCCATTTCGTGGCTGATGACGGCCTCGCCGCGGGAGTTTTCCGCCGAGCGCAGGAAAACCTCGACCTCGTCGCCGACCTTGATGTTGGGCTGTTCGCCGGGATTTGCGAATTCCTTGAGATCGACGCGGCCTTCCATCTTGTAGCCAACGTCGATGATGGCCTGGCCTGCCTCGATGGCGATGACCCGGCCCTTGACGACAGAGCCCTCGTCGGGGGTGTCCATTTCGAGGTTTTCGTTCAGGAGGGCCTCGAATTCCTCCATAGATGCGTTCTGAGCCATGTGGCGTGTTTGTCCTTTACAATCGTTTTTTCCGGCCGTGCGGTTGTCTCCGCCGGTCTTGAGATGTTTCATTGGTCGGGCGGGCCACAAAGCAAAGAGGGCCGGGAATGCCGACCCTGCCCGATCTCTGCTGCTTCGTGGCGGTTCCGCCTTGTTGACAACGGGCGTCATAGCGGGCGGTGACGTGTAAATCAAGCCGCAAGATCGCGCGTGCCTTACCCCTTCTGCCGCTGCCGCCAGAGCGTGAACAGCCCCGCCCCCACGATCAGCGCCACCCCGAGCGCCACGTTGAGGCGGATGGTCTCGGAAAACACCGCGATGCCGATGGTGCTGGCAAACACGAGTTGCAGATAGGCAAAAGGCTGCACCGCGCTCGCCTCGGCGACCTCGTAGCACTTGATAAGCGTGTAATGACCGATCGCCCCGGTGATGCAGAGCGCGCCCATCCACGCCCAGTCCGGCCCCGTCATCGGCTCCCAGAACCACGCGCCGACCGCCGTCATCGCGACCGCGCCGACGGTGCCGGTCCAGAAAAACGAGGTGGCGGCGCTGTCGAGCCGCGCGACAAAGCGCGTGAGCAGGCCGTAAAGCGCAAACATCAGCGCGGCGATGAACGGGATCACGGCGGCGGGCTGGAACACGCCGAAGCCCGGCTCCAGGATGATAAGCACCCCGACAAAGCCAACGGCAATCGCCACCCACCTGCGCCAGCCCACCCGCTCGCCCAGCACCGGGCCCGAGAGCGCGGCGATGAAGAGCGGATAGGCGGCAAAGACCGCGTGGCTCTCGACCAACCCCAGAAGGGTGAAGCCGTAGATCATCACGCAGATTTCCGCCACCAGCAGCACGGCGCGAAAGCCCTGCATCAGCGGCTGCGCGGTTGCGGCGGCGGCCATCAAGCCGCCCGCGCGGCGCGCCGCCACCGCCATGACAAAGGCGGCAAAGAACCAATAGCGGATCATCACCACCATGAACACGTTGTATTCCGCCGCCAGATGCCGCGAGATGCCATCCTGCACCGCAAAGATGAAGGTGGTGAGCACCATCATCCAGATACCAAGGCGGGTGTTCTGATCTGTCATCACTTGTCCAATATCGCGCGGGTCATGTGGCGCTTGCGCCCGTATCCCGCAACACGGCTGACAGAAAACCCCGCCGCCTCCAAGCCCCGCCGCACAAAGCCCGCCGCCGTGTAGGTGGCCGCCGTGCCGCCCGCGACGGTATGGCGGGCGACCTCGGCCATCAGATCGGGCTGCCACATCTCGGGGTTTTTCGCCGGTGAAAACCCGTCGAGAAACCAGGCATCGGCCTTTTGGGGCCAGTGGCTTAGCGTCTCGCGCGCGTCCCCCGCCACAAGCGTGAAATCCAGGTCCGGCAGCGCGATTTCCTGCGCGCCGCCTTGCCAATGGGTGGCAAGCTCCGCCGCCAGCCCCGCCAGTTCTGCAAAGCGGGCTTGCGCGCGGCGCATGTCCTGTGGGGCCATCGGATAGGCCTCGAAGGACGTATAGCGCAGCCGCCCCGTGCGCCCCGCCGCCCGCCATGCCGCAAGCGTGGCGAGCAGGTTCAGCCCGGTGCCAAACCCCAGTTCGGCGATGTGAAACCCGTCCCGGAACCGCGCCGGCAGATCGTTGCCCGCGAGAAACACATGGCGGCTCTCCGCCAGCCCGTCATCGAGGCTGAAATAGGGATCGTCAAAGCGCATCGAGACCGGCACTTCGCCGTCGCGCCAGACAAGGCGGGCCTGCTGGTCCTGCATCGGTGAATCCTCTAGAGAGCGTCCGATCATGACGGCGCGCGGGGGAATTTGCAATGATCGACATCACGGTGATGGGGGCGGGTATCTTCGGGCTTGCGACCGCGTGGGCCTGTGCGCGGCGCGGCGCAAAGGTGCGGGTGATCGACCCGGCAGGCCCCGGCGCGGGGGCCTCGGGCGGGCTGGTCGGCGCGCTGGCCCCGCATGTGCCGGAAACCTGGAACGACAAGAAGGCGTTCCAGTTCGAGAGCCTTGTCATGGCCGAAGGCTTCTGGGCCGGGGTGGCCGAGGCGGGTGGCGTGTCGCCCGGCTATGCGCGCCTTGGTCGCCTTCAGCCGGTGGCGGATGACGCCGCGCTGGCACTGGCGCGCGCGCGAGAGGCGAGCGCGGTCGCGCTCTGGCAGGGCCGCGCGCTGTGGCGAGTGGAGGCGGCCACCGGTGGCTGGTGCCCGCCAAGCCCCACCGGATACGTGATCCGCGACACGCTGAGCGCGCGGCTGCATCCGCGCCGCGCCTGTGCCGCGCTGGTGGCGGCGTTACGCTGCACGGGGGCAGAGGTGCTGCACGAGGGGGTGCCCAGGGGCCGCGTGCTCTGGGCCACCGGCGTTGCGGGGCTGGAAAAGTTGAGCGCCGCGCGCGGCCGCAGCGTGGGCAATGGCGTCAAGGGGCAGGCCGCGCTTCTGCGCCATGACGCGCACGACCTGCCGCAGGTGTTCGCAGGCGGCGTGCATATCGTGCCGCATGAGGATGGGACCGTGGCCATCGGCTCCACCTCCGAGCGCGACTATACCGAGCCCACCGCCACCGACGCGCAGCTTGACGCGGTGATCGCCGCTGCGCGCGCGGCCCTGCCTGCGCTGGCCGAGGCCCCGGTGATCGCGCGTTGGGCCGGGCTGCGCCCGCGCGCACGAAGCCGCGCGCCGATGCTCGGGGCGCATCCGCTGCATCCCGGCCAGTTCATCGCCAATGGCGGGTTCAAGATCGGCTTTGGCATGGCCCCCAAAGTGGCCGATGTCATGGCCGAGCTGATGCTTAACGGGGTGGACCGCATCCCCGAGGGCTTTCGCCCGGAGGCGTCGTTATGACCGGACCACGCCTTGTAGGCCAGCGTCGGGACGTGGCCTCAAGGGGACGTTCGATATGACGTGCAGAGCCGCGCGGAGGCCAAGCCTTGACCGGCGGCAACAGACCAAGAGCACCCCCTACCCCGCCCCGAAAAGCCCGCCATATTCCGCGCGAAGCACGTTTTTCTGCACCTTGCCCATCGTGTTGCGCGGCAATTCATCGACCAGGACAAGGCGGCGCGGCTGCTTGAACCGCGCAAGCGACCCCGACACCGCCGCCGCGATGGCGTCAAGATCGGGCACCGCCCCCTTCTCGGGCACCACAAAGCCCACCACCGCCTCGCCCAGATCGGGATGGGGCACGCCCACCACCGCGCTTTCCAGCACGCCGGGCTGTGCATCGAGCGCCAGTTCCACCTCCTTGGGGTAGATATTGTAGCCCCCCGAGATCACCACATCCTTCGACCGCCCCACGATCGACACATAGCCGCGCGCGTCGATCACACCCAGGTCGCCGGTGATGAAAAAGCCGTTCTCGCGCAATTCCTCGGCGGTTTTTTCGGGCATGTTCCAATAACCCTTGAAGACGTTCGGCCCGCGCACCTCGATCATGCCTACCTCGCCCTGGGCCACCTCGATGCCGCTCTCGGGATCGGTGATCCGCAGATCCACCCCCGGCAGCGGGAAGCCCACCGTGCCCGCGCGCCGGTCGCCGTCATAGGGGTTGGAGGTGTTCATGTTGGTCTCTGTCATGCCGTAACGCTCGAGGATGCGATGCCCGGTGCGCGCCGCAAACGTCTCATGCGTCTCGGCCAGAAGCGGCGCGGAGCCGGAGGTGAAAAGCCGCATATGCGCCACCAGATCGCGGGTGAGGCGCGGATCGTCCAGGAGCCTTGTATAGAAGGTCGGAACCCCCATCATCGTGGTGGCGCGCGGCAGGTTGGCGATCATCTCGTCAAGATCGAACTTTGGCAAGAAGATCATCGCCCCGCCCGCCAGCAACATCACGTTGGTGGCCACGAAAAGCCCATGGCTGTGAAAGATCGGCAGCGCATGAAGCAGCACGTCGCCCTCGGTGAAGCGCCAGCAATCCACCAGCACGCGGGCGTTCGACAAAAGGTTGTCCTGCGTCAGCATCGCCCCCTTGGAGCGCCCCGTCGTGCCCGAGGTATAAAGCAGCGCGGCAAGGTCGTCAGCCTCGCGCGGCGTGGTCTCGAAGGTCTCGGGCAGGTCGCGTGACGCATCAGACAGGCTGCCGCTGCCATCGCAGTTCAGCGTCAAGAGCATCGCCCCGTCGGCCTCGGCCACGGGCCGCAGCGCGACCTCCTGCGCGCCGTCGCAGAGCAGCACCCGCGCGCCGCTATCGCCGACGAAATAGGAAATCTCGTCAGGGGTATAGCCGGTGTTGAGCGGCAGGAACACGATGCCTGCCTGCACGCAAGCCGCATAGACCGCCAGCGCCTCCGCCGATTTCGGCACCTGTGCCGCAAGCCGGTCGCCGGGGGCCAGCCCGGCGGCACGCAGCGCGTGCGCCATGCGCGCGGCCATCCGCAGAAAGGCGTCGTGGCTGAGCACCTCGCCACGGGGAAGGTGCAGAAAATCCGTGTCGCGGCCCGCGTGCGGGGCGAAAAGCGTCTCGAAAAGAGGGTTGGTCATGGTCCTTGATCCCTGTCGCTGAGGATTTGGCGGTCAGGCGGCGGCAAGCGGGCGCTCGCGGATCGGCAGGTGCACCAGCGCCGAGAACGCCCCCACACCGACCCCGACCCACCAGACCAGCGTGTAATCGCCGTGCAGATCATACAGCCGCCCGCCCAGCCATACGCCGAGAAAGCTGCCAAGCTGGTGCGAGAAGAACACGATCCCGTAAAGCGTGCCCATATAACGCAACCCGTAGATATGCGCGATCAGCCCCGAGGTAAGCGGCACCGTCGCCAGCCACAGCGAGCCCATCGCCACCGAAAAGAGCAGCACCGTGCCCGGCGTGATCGGCGTCAGGATAAAGGCTGCGGCCACCAGCGTGCGCGCGGTGTAGATCCCCGCCAGCAGGTATTTCTTGGAATACCGCTTGCCCAGCCAGCCCGCCATCAGCGAGCCGCCGATATTGGCAAGGCCAATGACCGAAATCGCCACCGCGCCCAGCGCCGAAGTGGTGGTGATGCCGATAGTGTGCAGCACCCCGCCGGGCAGGATCGGCCCGCACATCTCGGTCACCAGCGCGGGAAAATGCGCGGTGACAAAGGCAAGCTGATAGCCGCAACTGAAAAACCCGAGGAAAATGAGCGTGTAGGACGGATCGCGAAACGCCTGTCGCAGGGCGTCGCCCAGCGATTGCTCCAGCACGGCGCGCCCCGCAGGCGCGGGGCTGCGCATCAGCGGCAGCATCACCAGCACCGCGAGGATGGTCACGGCATAGACCAGAAACACGCTCTGCCAGCTCAGGAATCCCAGCATCCATTCCGCCACCGGCGCGCCGAAAACCTGCCCCGCCGACCCGGCGGCGGTGGCAATGGCAAGGCTCATCGAGCGGTTTTCGTCCGAGCTGGCCCGCCCGATCACGGCGAGAATCACGCCAAAGCCGGTGCCCGCGATGCCGAACCCCACCAGCACCTCGTAGAGCTGATGCGCCTGCGGAGACACGGCAAAGGATGACAGCACAAGCCCCGCCGCATAGACCAGCGCGCCGATGATGATCGCGCGCCGGTCGCCCATCTTTTCGGCCAGCGCACCAAAGATCGGCTGACCGATGCCCCAGGCAAGGTTCTGGATCGCGATGGCCAGCGAAAACTCGGCACGCGGCCAGTTGAATTCCTCGGCAATCGGGATCTGGAACACCCCGAAAGAGGCGCGGATCGCAAAGGACATCATCACGATGATGCAGCCCGCGATCAGCACGGGCGTAACAAGGGGGGCGGATTTCTGCATCTGGTCCTCGCACGGCTCGGCGCGACGTTACGGCGCGGCGAGTGCCTGTGCAAGGTGGCGGGTGAACGGCACCCTCACCAGCGGCGTGCGATATATCGGCACCTGGCCAAGCCCTGCGAAAAGCAGCAGCACGCCGCTCACACCGCCGCCGCGCTGCGCGCCGCCTGATCGTAACAGCCCGACAGCGCGCGCAAGAGCGCCGCCAGGCGCGACATCTCCGCCCGGTCAAGGCCAAGCTGCTCGACCGCGCCCACCAGAAGCTGTTCGCGCACGCGGCCATAGCGGGTGCAATACTCGGCCCCCGCCGGGGTGACGGCAACGGTCTTTTCCTTGCCCTTGCGCCCGGTCTCGACAAGGCCGTGACGCTCCAGCTTCTTGACGGCATAGCTTACGAGGTGGGTATCCTCGACATTGAGAACGAGGCAGATATCGGCAAGGCTCTTGGGCCGGTCGCGATGGTGGACAAGATGCACCACCAGCACCTCCAGCGGGGCCAGCCCCGGCATCCCGGCGGCAGTCATGCAGCGCGACATCCAGCGTTGAAACGCATGGTTGGCCATGGTCAGCGCAAACTCCATCTCCGACAGCTCCGGCAGGCCGGAATTGGCCAGATGGGCCGAGGACACAACCGGCCCCTGCCTCAACGGGCAAGCATCGTCTGCGGTATCCATAGGGCGATCTCCGGGAAGAGGGCAAGGATGGCGGTGGCCAGCACCAGCAGAAGGAAAAACGGGAAGGCGTGGCGCGCGATCTCGAAAATCCCGCGCCCGGTGATGGATTGCAGCACGAAAAGGTTGAACCCCACCGGCGGCGTGATCTGGCTCATCTCCACCACCAGAACAAGGAAGATGCCGAACCATATCGGGTCTATCCCGGCGGCCAGCACCATCGGCAGGATCACCGAGGTTGTCAGCACGACGATGGAAATCCCGTCAAGGAACATGCCCAGCACGATAAAGAACACCACCAGTGCCGCCAGCAGCATATGGGCCGAATAGCCCTGCTCGCCGATCCAGGCCGCCAATGCGCGCGGAATGCCGGTATAGCCCATGGCAACGGTCAGGAACGCCGCACCGGCAAGGATAAAGGCGATCATGCAGGTGGTGATCGTGGCCCCCTTGAGCGCACCCCATGTCGCGGCCCAGTCAAGCGAGCCGCCAAGACCTGACAGGATCAGCGCGCCCAGAACGCCCACCACCGCCGCCTCGGTCGGCGAGGCGAGGCCAGCATAGATCGAGCCGATCACCGCCACGATCAGCAGGATCGTCGGCCCCAGAAGCAGGATGGCGTGCAGCTTTTCCGCCCATGTCGTCACCGGTTCCGCCGCAGGCATCCGGTCGCGATGCGTCAGCGCCCAGAGCATCGTATAGCCCGAAAACAGCGCCGCCAGCAAAAGCCCCGGCCCGATCCCGGCAAGGAAAAGCCGGGCGATGCTCTGCTCGGTCGCGGCCCCGTAAACGATCAGGATGATCGACGGCGGGATGAGAAAACCGAACGTGCCCGATCCGGCCAGCGTGCCGATAATCATGCGGTCGTCATAGCCGCGCCGGGTGAGTTCGGGCACCGACATGCGCCCCACCGTGGCCGTGGTCGCGGCAGACGAGCCGGAGACGGCGGCAAAGAGCGCACAGCCAAAGATATTGGCATGAAGCAGCCGCCCCGGCAGCCGTGTCGTCAGCGGGGCCAGCCCCGAGAACATGTCTGACGAGAGCCGCGAGCGAAACAGGATCTCGCCCATCCAGATGAACATCGGCAGTGCGGTCAGATCCCAGACATTGAGCGCGCCCCAGACCTTGGTGGCAAAGACAAGTTCGGCAGGCGCGGTCGAGGCCAGCATCATCGCAGCCAACCCCACCGCGATGAGCGCAAACCCCACCCAGAGGCCCAGCGCCAGACAGCCAAAGAGGATCCCGACAAGGATCAGCGACAAGACATCAATGCCCATCGGTCTTGCCCTGTTTCGCGGCCTCTGCGCGCAGGAACGCGGGATCGTCCCCCCGCATCAGCGTAATCGCCTCATCCAGAAGCGCGATCCAGAAGACGCCAAACCCCAGCACCATCACCCCCTGCGGTATCCAGAGCGGAAACCGCGCCATGCCAAAGGACACCGCGTTGAACGCCCAGGCATCCCATGCCTGCATCCCGGTGCTGTAAAGCGCAAATCCCCCCAACCCGAGCGCCAGCAGCAGCACCAGCCCGGCCAGTCCACGGCGCAAGGCGGGCGGGACGGCCTGCGTCAGCATCGTCACCCGCACATGGCCGGCGGCGCGCAGCGTCCCCGCCAGCGCGAGGAACACCGCCCCCACGAACAGGAACCCGCCAAATTCCGAGAGCGAGGTGATGGCGATGCCAAGCGGGGCCTGCCCCAGCGCCAGCAGCGTCTTGTCAATTACCCGGCCTGCCACCTGCACCAGCACCAGCACGGCAATCGCCACCAGCGCCAGCGCGGCCAGAACAAACCCCGCATCATAGATGCGGTCAAGCAGCCTGCGGATCATGCGCGGCCCCCTTTCTGTCAAAGGCGTGGCGCGGGGCGCATACCGTGCCCCGCGCCGGTGCAGCATCAGCGCGCGCTATAGGCCGAGAGGATCGCCGCGCCCGCCTCGCCCGCCTGCGCCTGCCATTCCTCGGTCATGATCGCGCCGATCTCGCGCAATTCCCGCGCCAGCGTCTCGGAGGGCTTTGAGACCTGCATCCCGTTTTCCTTGAGCGCGGCAATCTGGCTCTCGGTCTCGGCCTTCGACATCTCCCAGCCGCGCCGCTCTGCCTCGGCGGCCGCGTCGATCAACGCCTGTTGCTGATCCTCGGGCAGCGCGTCAAAGGCGCGTGTGTTCACGAACACCACGTTTTTCGGAAGCCACGCCTGCGTGTCGATATAATGGCTCACGAAATCCCACGCCTGCGACGAAACCCCGGTCGAGGGCGAGGTAATCATCGCCGCGATCCGCGAGGTGGAAAAGGCGGTGGGAATGTCGCCCGCCTCGACGGTCGTCGGCACCGCGCCCATCAACTGCGCCAGCCGCTCGGTGGCGGTGTTATAGGCGCGAAAGCTCACGCCCTGCATGTCTTTGACCGAGTCGATTTCCTTGGTGAGATAAAGGCTTTGGCCCGGCCACGGCACGGCATAAAGCAGGGTCAGCCCCTGATCGGCCAGCTTGGCGGCGATCTGATCGCGCGAGGCAGACCAGAGCCGGGCCGCATCGTCATAGCTCGCCGCGAGGAACGGCACCGAGTCGACGCCAAAAATCGCATCCTCGTTGGCAAGCTGTGAAATGAGGATCTCGCCGATGGGGGCGAGACCCCGGCGCACCGCGTCGCGGATTTCGGGATGGGCGTAAAGCGATCCCGCCGAATGCACGGTGATGGTGAGGCCGCCATCGGTGGCGCTGGCCACGTCATCGGCGAATTGCATGATGTTCCGGGTGTGAAAGACCGAGTCGCCATAGGGCGTGGGCATGTCCCACGCGGTCTGCGCGTGGCCCGCGCTCGCGCCAAGACCAAGGGCAACGGCCCCCGACAGCGCCAGTGAGAAAAGATGTTTCATGATGTGCTCCCTGATATCGCATGACACCGGGCGGGTTGGCCCGCTCCGGTCACCTCGAAGCCTGCGTAGACAATGACAATTTGTCAATAAATTTTTAATGTATGACGCTGTTCCGCACATATCTCATGCTGACCGCGGATTTCATGCGAAGAGGGGGCCAGCGCCCGCTGGCGGGGGCTGGATCGTCACTGGCCTGGTCGTGATGGTCGCGCGGAATGCGCCCCTCTATCGCTGCGCCGGTCGGTGCGGCATCGCAGGTCTCGCGCGATCAAACCGGAGCGTCGGCAAGCCACAGCGACCGAGCGCCGTTCTACAGGCCCGCCAACGTGTGATCTTGCACGCAGCGGGAACGGTCAGCCCATGCGATCCGGCAGTCATGCCGGATCCACGAGCTGACCCGCCCCTTTTGTGGCAACAGAGCCATGCCTAAACTTCGGGCTGTGCCGATACATCCCCCAGCAGAACCCCGGTGAGTTGCAGCATGGCACCGTCAGTGATTGGCCCGGTCGCGATGCCGGTATCGTAATTCACGGCGTCGCGCGCGATCCCGCTCAGATCCTGCGTGTCGTCAAGGAACACCCAGCGCGGCGCGTTCGGTGTCTCCAGCCCGACGGCAAAGCGCAGGATATCGAGCGCATCGGTGACGCCAACCGCCCCGCTCTGATCCACATCCGCCGCGATGAAGGTCATCGCCGTGGCGGGGCCGAAACTCGGGTCCAGCCCGACCGCGAGCCGCAACGCGTCAAGCGCGTCGGTCACGTCGATCGTGCCATCGCCGGTCTCGAAATCGCGAACCGCATCCACGCGGCCCTCGCCCGTCGAAGACCCGAGCCGGACGTTGTAGCTGCCCGCAACGCCCGCCGCCTGCCCGAGGATCGGCGCGCCACCGGTGGAGAAGTTCACCACCGCACCGCCGATGCCGTCGCCGCCCTCGTCCGTGAGGCTGACATTGAGCGTCACACGGGTATCGCCCACCGCCAGCGTCCCGGCAGAGCCTGTATTGGCCGGTGTGGGCGCGGTCTCGCTCGACGAGGATTCGATGAACCTGTCATCGCCGGTCAGCAGGAAATCCTGAACCGCGTTCTCGAAGGCGAGCGTGCCGGGGGTCAGCCCCGCGCCCTCGACCGCCGCGCGGGCCGCGTCGATTTCCTCCGGGGTGGCATTCGCCGTCGGGCTGCCGCCGGGTGCCGTGGGATCATAGAACGCCTCCAGCGTCTCGTCCGCGTCATAGGTGAACAGGCTCTGGTTCTCGGTCGTCACCCGCCAGTCGTCGCGGAACCCGCCATAGAGGTCCTCAAACGCCAGCGGACGCTCCAGCACGTCGCCATTCGCGCGCGCGATATCGTTATCGGGGTTGCCGTCGCCATCGCCCAGCAGCCCCTCGACCTGCCCGGCCATATCGGCGCTGATCTGCACGCCGACATCGACGAAGCCGTCGCGCACGACCACGCTCAGCCGTGCATCGCCTTCGCCAACGGTGCCATCCGCCCCGGCAAAGACCAGCGTGTAGGTGTCGCCCTGGCGGAAGACGCGGTCATCGCCCACGTCGATGAAGGCACCATCGTCAAGTGCCCAGGCCACGCCGCCGATCGAGAGCGGAAGGGCATCGGTCGCGTCGATCATCACCGCCATCCCGTTCGCGGCCCGCGCCGCGATGGCGATATTGGCCGAGACATTGGGCACGACATTGTCGTTGCTGTCGAGAACAGGCCCCATCCGCGACTGAATCTCGAAGCCGCTGAAGCTGCCCGTTCCACGCAGCAGCACGTATTCACCGATGGCGTGGAAATCATACCCCACCCCGTCGAGCGTCAGAAGATGCGGATCGCCCACCGCCCAGGCAATCGGCGTGGTGGGGGGCGGCGGCGGCGGAACATCGGCCTGGAGCGCCCGCACATCGGCAAACCGTATGTCCTCAGCACTCAGACCCGAGAACAGCACGGTTCCCGAGCCGAACGTGACCAGCGCACCATCGGGCGTATCGACCGCCGCATCAAGCGCCTCGTCCACCGCCCCCTGGTCCACGACCTCCATGCGCACGAACACCCTCTCCCAGAAGTCTTCGAAATCGCTGATCGTGTCGTTGCCCCCGTCATGGACGAAGGTATCACGACCGAAGCCCCCCTCGAACAGGTTATCCACCCCGGCCTCGCCGGTGATCGTGTCATCTCCGTTCGATCCGCGCAGCCACTCGAAGCCCGAGATCGAATCGGTAAAGCTGCCGCCATCCCACAGCTCGCCCGTCACCGTGCCCTTGCCCGCGTCGATATCCACCGAGCGGATCGACCCCAGATCATAGCGCAGCCGGTCAATGCCCGCCCCGCCGTCAAGCGTGTTGCTGCCGCCCGTGTAGCGATAGGATTCATCCGCATTCGATCCGATGAAAATGTCATCGTAGGCGCCGCCACGCACCTCCCGGACCGACCCCGTCCCGCCGATGAACTCGGCATTGCCGAAGCCGTCATTGGCGATCTGGCGCGTCGCGAGGTTCACCTCGATCCCCTGCACCGCATCACTGAAATCCATCCGCACCAGACCGGTGCCGTTGATCGTATAGCTGTCGGTGCCCGCGCCGCCCCGCACGCTCATCCATTGCTGGCCATCGGGGGCCAGGTTGAACGTGTCATTGCCTTCCGTGCCGAGAATTTCCAGGCCGCCATTGGTCCAGCCCGCAGAGAGCGGCTGCGCGACGCCGATCAGCGTGTCGGTGCCATCCGCGCCCTTGCTGACGCTGCCGGTATTGGCCGCACCGTCGATGGTGACGCTGATCGGACCGGAAAGGACAGGCCCGGTCAGCCCGCCATAGCCGAGTGTGACAAACCCGTTCACGCCGTCATTGCCCGACATGTCGATCGTGTCATTGCCGGTGGAGGCAACCACGAACTCGCCGAGCCACAAGGCATTGCCGGTGATGATCAGATCATCCCCCGCCGTGCCAAAGACATGGCCGCTATCGCCGAGACCGACCACGAGGTTGACGCTCGCCGGATCGAGGTATCGCAGATCGGCTCCGGCCAGATCGCCCGGCGCAAGATCGCGAAACAGCACCGACGAGCTCGCGCTGAAGGTGACGAGCGTATCGCTCCCCTGCGCCACGGCCCCCGAAATCGCCGCGGTGACCGCCGCCTCGGACAATCCCGGCACGCGCACGAACAGGCTCTCGGTGCTGGGGTCGAAATCGCTGATCGTGTCATTGCCGCCGACATGAACGAAAATGTCGGTGCCGCCGGCACCATCCAGCCGGTTGTTATTGGTGTCGCCGCCGATCACGTCATCGCCGTTCGATCCGCGCAGCCATTCGAAGCCCGCGATCACATCCGTGAAGGGAAAGCCGTAAAAGCCGGGGGTGGTGCCGTGGTAAAAGTCGGCTTCCATACCCTTCACCAAGCCGACTGCCGCGTCGATATGGACCGCGCCGACCGAGCCGACATCATAACGCAGGCGGTCAAAGCCCGCCCCGCCATCAAGATTGTTGTAGCCACCAGAAAAGCGATAGGATTCATCCGCGTCCGAACCGACAAATTTGTCGTCCCCGAAAGAGCCATAAACTTCCCAGACCGCAGAATTTCCACCGATCGTTTCCTGATTGCCAAACCCGTCATCGGCGATGGTGCGCGCCCCGAGATCAATATCGATCCCGTTATAGGAATCGCGGAAGTCCAGACGCACCAGTCCCGCGCCGTTGATCGTGTAGCTGTCGGCACCGTTGCCGCCCTGCACGCTCATCCACTGTCCGGCGCCGGGTGCGAGGTCGAACACGTCGTCGCCCCAGGTGCCGATCACGCTCAGACCGCCCGCGTTGTTCCCAGCCGTCAGCGGATTCGCCATGCCGATCAGCGTGTCGGTGCCATCCGCGCCCTTGTCCACGCTGCCGGTATTGGCAGCGCCGTCGATGGCAACGCTGATCGGACCGCTCAGCGCGCCATAGCCAAGCGCGAGAAAGGCCGTGCTCTGGTTCATCCCCGAGGCGTCGATCGTGTCATCGCCCGTGCTGCCCAGCACGAAATCCCCGTTCGGCGTGGCGTCGCCGGTGATGATCCGATCATCGCCCGCCGTGCCTTGCAGGAAATCATCGCCATTCGTGCCCTGGATCAGGTTGGCCGAACCGTCGGCTTGGACCTGCACATCCGCCCCGGCCAGAGCACCCGCGCTCAGACCCGAGAACAGCACGCTCCCCGAGCCGAACGTGACCAGCGCACCGCCGGGCGTATCACTCGCCCCCGCAATCGCCGCGGCCACCTGCGCCTGATCCAGCCCCGACACGCGCACGATGAGCGTCTCGGTGCCCGGGTCGAAATCCGAAATCGTGTCGTTGCCGCCGACATGGATGAAGGTATCCGTGCCGCCCCGGCCCTCCAGCCGGTTGTTGTTGGTATCGCCGCCGATCACGTCATTGCCGTTCGACCCGCGCAGCCATTCGATATTGCTGACCGTGTCGGTGAAAGCGTTGCCGTTCCAGGTGCCGGTGACCGTGCCCGCCGCGAGATCGGCATTGATGCTGCTCACCCCACCGCGATCATAGCGCAGCCGGTCTAATCCGTCGCCACCGTCGATCGTGTCATTGCCGCCCTGCGAGATGAAGCTTTCATCCGCCGCGCTGCCGATGATCAGATCGTCATTGTCGGTGCCGCGCACCTCCGAGACGTTGCTCTCGCCGGTGATCGCATCCGTATTGCCGAAACCGTCTTCGGCGATCACACCGGTGGCAAGGTTCACCTGCACGCCGCCCGGCGCGCCGAGGAAGTCGAGCCGCACCAAACCTTCGCCGCCGATGTTGAACGTGTCTGCCCCAGCACCGCCGCGTACCTGCATCCACTGATTCGCACCGGGCGCGAGATTGAACACGTCGTCGCCCGCCGTGCCGATGATCCCGAGCCCGCCATTGTTGAAGCCCGCGTCCAGCGGCTGCGCGACGTCCACGAGCGTGTCGGTGCCGTTCGCGCCCTTGTCCACCGTGCCGGTATTGGCCGCCCCGTCGATAGTCACGGCGATGCCACTGTCGAGCCCGCTATAGCTGAGCCAGACAAACCCGTCGGTCCCGTCATTGCCCGACATGTCGATCGTGTCATTGCCGGTTGAGCCGACCACGAAATCCCCGTTCGGGGTCGCGTTGCCGGTTACGATCAGGTCGTCACTGCCCGCACCGAACAGGAAGTCGTCACCATCCGTGCCCGTCAGCACGGGAAGGACTTTTTCAATCCGAAGACCGAAGTCGCCGTCCGGATCGGAATTGTCATCAAGCGGACGATCGTCATTCAGGAAGCGAAGGGTCGTGTTTCCCGAGAACTCCCTGATGGCAGTGAAGTCATTTCCAATAAATAAGGAATTCCCATTATACAAGGTTTGACCAGTCTGTGTTTCATCCGCGAAGTTTTCACCGCGCTTGAAATCCCCAACGAGTTCAACCGAAAACAGATCGCCAGGATTGAGGCCCAACGCCTCGATTGAAAACACTTCTTCGGCTTGCGTTGGATCGATCTTCAGGAAAAGGCTCGTGACCGGGCCGCTCGGGGCCGTGGTCGCGATGATGCTCTGGACCTCCGCCACGCTCAGCGTGCCAAAGTTCAGATTCTGGTTGGGCACACCGAAATCGACAAAGGTTGCGCCCTCGAAAACCTGCGGATTGGCGAAGGCCGCGTCGACCTGCTCTTGGGTCACGCCGGGGATGTCAATGACGATGCTGTCGACGCCGACCTCGAAATCGGCGAGCACGTCGATGCCACCGGAATAGATATAGGTGTCGGCACCGCCGCCTAACCGCACGAAATCGTTGCCCTGTCCGCCAGCTATGGTGTCATTGCCCAGCCCGCCCTCAAGCCGGTTGTCTTTGCCATCGCCCACGATCACGTCATTGCCGTTCGACCCGCGCAGCCATTCGATATTGCTGACCGTGTCGGTGAAAGCGTTGCCGTTCCAGGTGCCGGTGACCGTGCCCGCCGCGAGATCGGCATTGATGCTGCTCACCCCACCGCGATCATAGCGCAGCCGGTCGAACCCGCCGCCACCGTCGATCGTGTCATTGCCGCCCTGCGAGATGAAGCTTTCATCCGCCGCGCTGCCGATGATCAGATCGTCATTGTCGGTGCCGCGCACCTCCCAGACATCGCTCGAGCCGCCGATGGTCTCGGCATTGCCGAATCCGTCATTGCCGATCGCGCGGGTGGCGAGGTTCACCTGCGCCCCGCCGGTCGCGCCGAGGAAGTCGAGCCGCACCAAACCTTCGCCGCCGATCTCGTAGCTGTCCGTGCCCGCGCCGCCCCGCACGCTCATCCATTGGCCTGCGGCGGGTGCGAGGGTAAAGCTGTCGGCACTCGCCGTGCCGATGATCCCGAGCCCGCCATTGTTGAAGCCCGCGTCCAGCGGCTGCCCGACATCCAGAAGCGTGTCTGTGCCCAGCGCACCCTTGTTCACGCTGCCGGTATCGGCGTCGCCGTCGATGGTCACGCTGATGCCACTGCCCAGCGCGGCGTAGGAGAGCGTGACAAACCCGTTGAAGCCATCATTGCCCGACATGTCGATCGTGTCATTGCCCGCGGAGCCGACGACAAAATCACCGTTCGGCGTGGCGTTGCCGGTGACGATCAGGTCATCGCCCGCCGTGCCCTGCAACGTGTCGTCGCCATCCGCGCCAACCACTTGATTCGGCCCGGCTTCCTCGGTCGTGTTGGCAAGGGTGCCGAACGGGATGGTCGCGCCCGGCGCAAGCGCACCCGTGGCCGCCCCTATCGCGGAAATGCCATCTTCAATCGCCACAAATTCGCCAGGACTACCCGGCACGGCGAGGGAAGTGCCGCCAATCTGAAAAAACGCGTCCAGAAAGCTGCCGTCGTCCTGTTCGACCTCGAACACAAGCAGAGTGTGGGCGCCCGTTATGGTGGTGATGGTTCCAAGGTACGGCACCGCATCGTCGGGAAGGGTCGCTATGCCACCGGGCACCCCCGGCCCACTCACAATCGCAGAAACGTCGTTTGCCGAGATGTCAACCTCGGGAAGGTCACCGTCTTCTGTTGCAACGATCGAATAACTGAAGGTTGTCTGCCCATCGGGCACAAAAATAGACAGGGTAAGCGGGTCAATCGCCACCACCGTATCGCTCGGGTCACGTGTTACCTGGAACCCGGAAATCCTGAATACAGGCATTTATGCTTCCTCCTGCGTCTTTATGAAATCGTCGATTGAATGGCCAGATCATACCTTTGTGATTAAACGTTACCAAGTCGCTTTGATCAAGGTGTTTCCGTGCATCCATTCTCAAAGTTCACATTTTTTCAACATGCATTTTTCCGCACTGCGAACCATCTCTCATTCGGAAGCCCGGATGCGCGAAGGCACACCTTCCGGCACAACAAACCGTCCATTTTGTCTCCTCGCTTCGGACCGCTTTCCCGTGATAGTATTTTTCACTGCGTGATTCGCTGAAATTTTTTGAGCGGCGCGCGGATTTGCCCGAGCGAACTTGGATTTCCCATGCTGACAGCCAATGAGCAACTTTTCCTCGAACTCATGAACGCCGCAAGGCTTGATCCGCCGGGCGAGGCCGCGCGACAGGGGATCGGCCTGAACGCGGGGCTTGCGCCGGGCACCATCGCGGCCATGCCCGTTCAGCCCCTCGCCCCCAACGCGCTCATCCAGAAGGCGGCGGCGGATCACGGGCAATGGATGCTCGACACCGATACATTTTCCCACACGGGCGCGGGCGGAAGCTCGCCGCGCGACCGGATGGAGGCGGCGGGGTATGTCTTTGAGGGGCAATCGGCGTGGGGCGAGAACCTCGCGATCTGGCGCACAACCGGCACCATCGACCTGAAGGCCGTGATCAGCACACATTACAACGACCTTTATGCAAGCCCCGGCCACCGCATGAACATTTTTGGCGGTCAGTTTCGCGAAACCGGCGTGGCGCAGAGCGTGGGGGAGTTCACGGCGGCAGGTTCCGACTGGAACACTTCGATCATTACCAACAAGTTCGGCACCACGGGCGCGAGCGTGTTCCTCACCGGCGTTATCTACGACGATACGGACGCTGACGATTTCTATTCCATCGGCGAGGGGCGGGACGCATTTCAGGTGTCGGCGGCGGGCAGCGCGACGGCAACCTGGGCCGCCGGTGGATACAGCTTGGCGCTGAGCAGCGATCCTGCGGTCACGGTGACGCTTGGCACGGGCGCGAATGCGATGCAGGTGACGGTCGATCTGTCGGGCGACAACGTAAAGCTCGACCTGATGAACGGCACCCGCATCCTGACCTCGGGCAACGTGGTGCTTGGCGATGGCGCGACCGAGGTGCAGATGCTGGGCGCCGTGGATAATTCCGTGACCGGCAATGCCGAAGACAATGTCTTCTATATCGGGCGCGGCGACAATGTCGTGACGGGCGGCGGCGGGTTCGACACGGTGGTCTTTACCGGGCGGCGAAGCGATTTCACGATCGTCGATAATGGCTCCGGCCAGTTCACCGTCACGGACCTGCGCAGCGGCCCCGCAAGCGACGGCACCAACACGGTGAGGGATGTCGCGGTGCTCGCCTTCACCGACTTGACCGTTTCGCTCCTGCCCGAGACCGCCGTGACCACGCTCACCGGGCACCTGAGCACGCCCGGCGCGGCCCCGGCCGCCAATCTGGCCCTGCGCGTCACCCTCTCGGACGGCAGCGCGCGACTGGCTGGCAGCGACGCGAGCGGTGATTTCAGCCTTGGCCTTCCCGAGGGGCTGACCGGCCGCCTTGACACACAGCCCGGCGCGGGCAGCCCGCAATCGCTTACCATCGGCGACGCGCTGGATGTGTTGCGGCTGGCGGTCGGGTTGCCGCCCTCCTTCGGCCCCGCCACGCCGCATGACCTGATCGCGGCAGATGTGGATTTCTCGCGGACGGTCTCGGTCACCGATGCGCTCAACGTGCTGCGCGCCGCCGTCGGGCTGGAGACGCCGGGGGCCGTGCCCGGCGAATATGTCCTGCTTACGCCGGGCCAGTCCTTCGAGGGGATGACCACGAACGCGGTCACCTATGACAGGGGGATCGAGCTCGATCACGCGATGGCCGGGAGCACGCTCGATCTTCAGGTGGTCATGCTCGGGGATCTGGGCGCAACCCAGGCGGTGTGATCCGTCAAGACATCACAGCGACCCGTCGACATTTCCCGGCAGGATCGCCGTCATCATGAATTCGAGCGTGCCATCCGGCGGCACGCTCAGGCGCATCCCTTCCGTCAAGGGTGCGGTTCCCGCAGCGACCGCCGCCAGATCGCTTTCGGGATCGAGAAACAGCCATTCCGGCACGGTTCCGGCGGACAGGCCAACAGCCAGCCGCAGCACGCCGAGGGCATCGCTGACGGAGACCGTTCCGTCACGGTCGAAATCGGCGGCAATCCTGGCGGTCGGCGTGGCCGGCCCGAACGAAGGTTGCAGCCCGACCGCGATCCGCAGGATATCGAGGGCATCATTCACGCCAAAGGCCGGGTCACCGGCGCTGTAGCTTCGCAGGATCTGCAAATGCCCGGTCTCTCCGGCAAAGCCCGACAGATCGAACCGGCCCATGTGATCGGCCTGCAACCGGACCGTTCCCGCCCCGTCGGGCGCAAAAAGGATATCGGCCCCGGCCAGCCAGGGATTGGCCCCTGTCGAGCGGATCACCAGAAGATGCGCCGCATCGGTCACCGGATCGGGGGGCGGGTCTGGGGGCGGGTCTGGGGACTGCGTTTCATCGGTCACGATAACCGGGAACCTGTCGGGCCCGTCAAAGGAAAATCCGAAAAGGTCATTGCGTGTCAGTGTGTTGCCGTCATGGCTCTCGATCAGGATCACCTCGTCGCGAAACGATATCCGCGCACCCCCGGTCATCGGCGTGATGTTCAGTTGATCGGGATTGCGCAGCATCATGTAATCCGACAGGTCAAGCCGGTCCTGCGCCGCGTTGAAATCCGTGATCCGCACCACGCCCCCGCCGGACTGCATGACGAACAGGTCGGCCCCCGCCCCGCCGGTCAGCGTGCTGCCCGATGGCCCCGCCACCAGAATGTCATCGCCCGCCCCGCCTTCCAGAACCGCCGCCGCACCTTCGGCCACCAGCAGATCATCGCCCGCCCCGCCCGTGAGCCTGCCCGCCCCCCGCAGCACCTGACCGATATTACCCATCGGCACGCTCAGATGCGCCAGCCCGGCATCGCCTTGCGTTGCCGCGAATATCTGGAGAGCGTCCTGCACATGCACCGCCGCCAATCGGGTGATCCCTTCAAGCGAGGCCCCAAGCCTGCTTTCGATACTGCCGAGATGGATCAGCCGCCCGTCGGGTAACAGCGTCAGCAGGCTCAGCCCGTCATCGCTTCCCCCCGCCACCACAAAGACCTGCCCGGCCACCTGCGCCACCGCGATATCCTGCACATCGGCAAAGCGGCTGAAGCGGCTGTCAATCAGGTGATCGCGCAGATGCAACGTGCCATCCGACGCCACTTCCAGCACGCTGAGCGACTGCGTGCCTGCCGCGCCAAGAATGGTGAACTGCGTGCCATGTGCCGCGATTGTCTTGATCGCGGTCGGGGCGGCGACGGCCAGGCCGTCTTCCATGCCGGCTGAATCGCGCTGCATCCCGCCGGTTGCCCCGCCCAGCACGGTTTCGACGCCTCCGGGCGTGGCCCGTGTCAGGAGAACACCGGTCATGCTGTGCAAAAGGCTCAGCGCACCGTCTTGCCCGGCAGGGGCCTCCAGCCGGATCAGCCCGGCCTGCGCATCCATGCGGTAGAGCCCGCCCCCCGACAGCGCCAGGACGCCCCCGCCCGACCCGTCGGCCAGATAATCCAGCCGGTCGACATACCCCAGCAAAGGGTCAACCGGCACCGGCGCGCGCATGGCCTGCAAACTGCCGTCCTGTGCCAGCCCGTAGGAGATCAACCGCCCGTCGCCGACCCCGAGCAGCAGCGCGGCCTCGCCCCCGGCCCCGCCAATGGCGATGTCACGGCTGAGCGTGGCAGTAAGCGCGGGGGAGAAAAGCACGCTGTCATAAAGGCTTAGCTCTCCCGAATCCGACAGGCGGTAGACGCTGATCCCGCCGCCCGCGCCGGTCGCGGCATAGATCAGCACCTCGCCACCGATCTCGGCCACGGTCACCGCGCGGATCGCGATATCAAGCTGTTCCACGGTCGTGACCGCACGCGCATTGAACTGCAACCGCATCTGCCCCCCACACCCAGACCACTCGGAAATTGTGGGTGGCGGTCAGGGCGCGCAGGCGGCGAAAATCGGGGTAAAATATTGTTTTGAAAAATCAATTTTAGGAAAATTGAAACGACACGGTCATTTCCCATTCGTTCGGAAAATCGGTTTTTTTTCTTGTCAAAGCAGCACAGACCGCCGAGAAAGGAATAGAGTCATTCTACACATTCATGAGAGGCCGCCGTGACAGAGATTTTCCCCAAACCCGTTGAAGCGCGTTCCACTGTTTCCTCCGAAATGGATCGCAAGGCATTTGTCCGCGACTGGATCGCGCGACGCCTCAAGGCAGGCAGGATCGCCGGATCGGGGATTGTCGGCACGCTGCTGACCCTGCCGATGCTGGCCGCCGCGCAGGCCGTCGGGGAATTCGTCAATGCCGCGCAGATCGAGGGCGTCACCAATGTGGAGGCGATGCCCGACGGCTCTGCCCAACTCACCATGAGCAATGGCACCACCATCTCGGTGCCCGCCACCGATGTTCAGATCGCCGCCGGCGGTCAGGTCATGGTGAGCAGCCGGATCGTCGAGATCGCCGCCGAGGTGATGGCCGCAGGCGGGGCGGTGGGGCTTGGAGCCGGGGCAATCGCCGGCGGGCTCGTCGGCGTGGCCGGGATCGCCGCCGCAGCCTCGGACAGTGGCAGTGACGGGGCCGCTGCACCGCCGCCGCTGCCGGTGCTCTCTGCCGCCAAGTTCAGTGGAGCCGTGCTGGGTGTCAGCGGCGGCTTCAACAGCGAGAATACCGGCATCAACACGGCCACAGATGCGGCATCCGTCGAGGTCACGATCACCGATGCGGACGGGGTCGAGACGACGACGACCCTCCCCGCCGATCAGTTCGATGAGAACGGCGATTGGGCCTTTGTCCCGCCCAGCGGCATCCCACAAGGCATCGTGACCGTCACCGTCAAGTCATTCGACGCAGATGGTGAGGAAATCGGCAGCGCGACGCAACAGTTCAACGTCGACACCATCCCCCCGACCATCACCATCGACGACACCGGCGTTGGCGCGGATGGCGTGCTCAACATCGCCGAGCAAGAGGCGGGGATCACCATCTCCGGCACCACCGATGCCGAGGACGGGCAGACCGTCACCGTCACGATCAGCGACGGTGGGGTAATTACCGCTGGGGCAATCGGTGTCAGGGTGGTCACGGGCGCAGAGTTCAGCGTCACCACCACCGCCTCGGGCGGCGCGTGGAGCGTAGTTATTCCCGCCACCGACCTTGCCGGTCTTGCCGACGGGACCACCGTCACCGTCACCGCCAATGTCGAGGATGCGGCGGGCAACCCGGCGACCGCGACCACCGGCAGCTTTACCACCGATCTCAGCGCCGACATCGAAATCATCACCATCGCGGGCGACCCGGTCGCCAGCGCCACCATCACCGCCGCCGACCGCGTGGGCGGCTTTGACGTGACCGGCACCGCGACGGGTGTCGAGGATGGCCAGACCGTCACCGTCACGCTCAACGGTCAGGATTTCACCGGGACCGTCGCCAGCGGGGCCTTTACCGTGTCGATCACAGAGGCGTTCCTTGGTGGCCTCGGCAATGGCCCGACCACCCTCACCCTCTCGGCCAGCGTAACGGATGTGGCAGGCAATACCGCCACCGACGCGCCGGCCCCGATCGCCGCCGATTTCACCGGCCCGTCGATCACCATCGACCCGATTGCCACCGCCAATGGCGACGGCGTGCTCAACATCGCCGAAAGCACCGGAACGCTGGAGATCACCGGCTCGACCGGCCTCGTGGAGCCGGGGCAGACCGTGACCGTCACCGTGAATGGCGTCACGCTTGCCGGTCCGGTCACGGTTGCCGCAGACGGCACATGGACGGCCACCGCCACTGCGGCCGAGTTGACCGGCCTTCCGGCCACTGGCCCCATCGACGTGACCGCCGATGTTTCTGATTCCGTGGGCCTCGCGGCCCCGCAGGCCAGCGCGCAGGTCACCACCGATCTCGAGGCCCCGACCATCACCATCACCACCCCGATCGCGGGCGACGATGTGCTCAACATCGCCGAGAGTGAAGCGGGTATCTCGGTCAGCGGCACCACAACCGGGGTCGAGGATGGCCAGACCGTCACCGTCACGCTCAGTGGTTCGGTTGCGGCGACGCCGATCATCGGCACCGCGACCGTCACCGGCAATACCTTCACCGTGGAATTTTCCGACACTGATCTTGCCACCATCGGCACTTGGCCCTCGGCCACCGTCACGGCAGAGGTGAGCGATGCGGCGGGCAACCCGGCGACACCCGACACCGCGACCCTCGGCATTGATCTTGTGGCCCCGACAATCAGCATCAACGCCATTTCGGGCGACGATCAGATCGGCCTGCTTGACGCGCAGGGCGATCTGCTCATCACCGGCACCACCGATGCCGAGATAGGCCAGACGGTCACGCTGACCTTCGATGGGCAGGACTTCACCGGCTCCGTCATCAGCAACAGCCTTGGCGGTGCCGAGCCGAATGGCTGGTCGGTGAGCGTCCCGAAAAGCGTCATCGCGGGCCTTCAGGCAACGGCACTGGCAGGCGACGGCACGCTAAGCAACATTCCCGTTACCGCCACCGTCACGGACGCCGCAGGCAACCCGGCAGCCGCCCCTGCCACGACGACGATCAACGCCGATTTCAACGGCCCGTCGATCAGCATCGACCCGATCACCGGCGACAACATCCTCAACATTGCCGAGAATGGCGGCGCTGTGACCATCTCGGGCACCACCAACAACGTGCCAGCGGGCCAGGATATCACCGTAAACGTCAATGGCACGCCGCTTGGCATCGCCACGCGCCCGACCACTGATAGCTGGCAGATCACCCTGCCGCAAGGCAGCCGTCCGGCAGACGGGGCCTCGATCAACATCACCGCCGATGTCTCGGACGGGGAAACCGACGCGCCGACGGCCTCGGCAACGCTCACCGCCGATCTCACCGCGCCGACCCTTGCCATCAATACCATCTCCGGCGATGATATCGTCAACATCACCGAGAGCGGGCAACCGCTGGTGATATCGGGGACAAGCGACGCCGAGGAAGGCCAGATCGTCACCCTGACCGTGCCCGGCGTCACCAGCCCGGTCACGGCTCCGGTCACGGCCCCGGTTGATGGCTCCGGCAATTGGCAGGTCACGCTGACAGCCCAGCAAACCGCCGCTTTCGTCGCGGGACAGGACGGGCAGACGCCCAATATCCTCGCCAATGTCAGCGATCTCGCCGGCAACCCGGCACCACAAGCCTCGCGCCCGGTCACCGTTGACGTGACCGCGCCGACCGTGGGCATCGACCCGCTGCCTCTCGGGCCAGATGGCGTGATGAACATCGCCGAACGGGACGCTGGTCTCTTCATTACCGGCACCGCGACCGATGCGGCAGAGGTGACCGTCACCTTCAACGGCACGGCCCTTGCCCCGACCCCGGTGGCTAGCGGCACCTGGGTGATCACCATCCCTGCGGCGAGTCTCGCGGGGCTGACAGATGGTGCGACCATCGACGTGCAGGCGGACGTGACCGACAGTTCGGGCAACACCGCGCAGGCCAGTGCCAGCTTTACCACCGATCTCGAAGCGCCGACCGTCACGATCACGACGGTCTCCGCCGGGGACACCCTGACCGTCGATGAGCTGGCCGACGGGCTGACCATCAGCGGCACGACAAGCGGCGAGGCGACCGGCGTTGTCACCGTGGATATCGGCGGGAACATGTTGACCACCCCAATTGAGCCCGATGGAAGCTGGAGCCTTGCCCTGACCCAGGCGCAGGTGAGCGCCCTGAACCTCGCCGATGAGACGCCGATCAACATCACCGCCAGCGCAAGCGATGCCGCCGGAAACACCTCTGCGGCGGAAACGGCGTCGCTGACGACCGATTTCCGGCCCATCGTCACGATCAACCCGATCGGCACCGATGGGGCGGTCGATCTCAGCGTGACCGCAGGGAACAGCATCAGCGGCACCACCCTCGGGGCCGAGGCCGGACAGTTGGTCACGGTCACCGCCACCGGGGTGAATGGCCAGATCCTGAACGCGACCGCGACGGTCGCAGCCAATGGCACATGGACCCTGCCGGTCGGTGCGGCGGTCATCAACCAGTTGCAGGCGGGCGAGACTTTTACCGTCACCGCGACTGTCAGCAACGCGGCGGGCCGCGCGGCGACCCCGGCAACGGCCGATGTCGATGCTTATAGAGAGGCCGCGTTCCTCCTTGCCGAAACCGGAAGAACAGGCTCGGATGCACAACTTTCGCTTTTCGGAGAGGAAGACAGTTTCCCCGGCGGTCTGTCATCGGCGCGCGTTACATTCACCTCCGCAGCAGGTGCCATCGCCGCATTCCCTGACTCGAACCCGGCCACTCCCGAGATCGAGGCGGCGTCCCAGCAGAATGGTATCTTTATCCTCAACGGCAATGATCCTGCAAACGCAACCCTCGGTATTATCTCAATCCCCGCGATCAATAATTTCGATGACCCCTTGGCAACCTATATCGCAACCCTGGGCAATCCAGATGCGCCGTTCGAGGTGACCATAAGCTCCGACAAAGGCGGTCCATCCCAATTGCTTGTCGGCACCGCCGGGGCGGACACGCTGACCGCCGCGAACACCGACTCGGTCATTCAGGGCAAGGGCGGCGATGATACAATCGACGTGTCGGCCACCGGTGCCAATATCATCGTCTTCGAGCTGGATCAGGCCAGCAACGGCACCGATACGGTTATCGGCTTTACCACCGGAACAACGTTCCAGGCCGATGATATCGTCTTCCTCGGCGAGGCGAATTTGCGCGGCGCGGGCGATGATGTTCAGGCGCTTGGCGCGGGTGGCACCCTGTGGGCGAATACCGGCTTCGTGATCTTCACCACCGCGCTTGACGGCACGGATGCGGCCACGCTCGAGACCGCGTTCGAGGGGCTTGTCGGAGAGGCCGCGGGCGATGTCCTTTACTTCCTCGCGGGCGACGGCACCGATGCGGCAATGGCGCGGGTGACGGTCAACGGGGTGGATAACGCCTCGGTCGAAATCCTCGCCAATTTCACTGGTATCGGCGATCTGAGCCTGTTCAACCCCGACAATGTGAGCCTGCCCGATCCGGTAGCAGTTGACGTCTGAGGCAGACGTTGCATCAAATAGACAGGCGGGCCGGATTATCCACTCACCGGCCCGCCTTCAGTTTGCATTGCCCGATCTTTGCGGATTAGTAAGGACTCGGGGGAATAATCGGCAGTGATGAACGCGGGAACGCAAAACGGGCACGTCGCGATCAGCAAGGAACGCCATGGCGGGCGGTTCTGGCGGCGCTTTGCGTCCTATGGCTTTGCCCGCGATCACCACAGCGTGCCCATCGTCCTGGCAGAGCTGGACCCGGCCGCCAGCGCCTTTCCCATCGTATTCCGCGCCACCGCAACCGGCACCGTGGAGCCGCACGCGCTCTTGCACCTGCACGCGGGCGAGCCGTCGCCCTTTGTGACCCAGGATGGCACATGGCGCGGCACCTATGTGCCCTCGATCCTGCGCGCGCATCCCTTTGCCGCCAGCCCGGCCGGGGCGGGGGGCGAAATGGCGCTGCTGGTGGACGAGGCCAGCGGCCTGATAACCGACGATTCCCGCGACGAGCCGTTTTTCGACGACAGCGGCGCGCCCTCGGGGGCGCTTGAACAGGTGATCGCGTTTTTTCGCACCCGCGCGCAATCGGAACTGGCGACGCAAACCGCCTGCGCCGCGTTGCAGGCGGCGGGGCTTCTGCGCCCGCTCGATCCCCTGCCGGGGATGAGCGAAAGCGATGCTGCGGGGTGTCTTGCCATTGATGCCGGCGCGCTCGAAGCGATCGACGACACCGCCCTGCCCGGCCTGTGGCACAGCGGGGCGTTGCGGCTTGCCCATGCGCATCGCGTATCGCTCTGCCATGCCGGATGGATGGCGCGGGCCCTGCGCGCGGGGGCGGATGTCACACCGCGCGCGCCCGGCCCCGCCGCCGGCCCGACCGCCAATCTCTCGAGCTTTCTGGATGCGCTCGCGGATGCGCAGGATCACGACAGGGGCACGAGATGACCGCATATCCCAAGGCATCCCTCGCGGTCATGCTCTGCCTCGCGCTCGCTGCCTGCGCCAAGCAGCCCGACCTTGCACCGGTGGCCGCAAGCCTTGAGCCGGGCACGGCGGGGCTGGGCGCAAAACGGGTGCCAGACACGATCGCGCGCGGCCCGTTCGGCCAGCATATCGCCCGCGCGGTCTTGGCCGATCCCGCGATCAGCCGCAGCGCCGCCGATATCCGCGCCGCCCGCGCCGACAAGCGTGCCGCCGACGGGGCCTATCGCCCCGATCTCAACGTCGGCCTGAGGGCACAGACCAATCTCGACAGCAACCTCGATGACAATGTCGGCCCGTTCGTGCGCGTCTCGCAGCTTGTCTATGACGCCGGGGCCGCGCGCGCGGATCAGACCTCCGCCGAGGCGCGCGTGTTGCAAAGCCGCGCGCAACAGGTCGAGACCGGCGCGCGCGTCACGCTCGAGGCGGTCGAGGTCTACAAGCGCCTGCTGTCCAACCGCCGCCTGGTCGCCATCGCCGAGGAAAACCTGCAGGTGCTGCGCGGCTTTGCCGATCAGATCGCGGAGCGTGTGAGGCGCGGCGCGGGCTCTGCCGCCGACGATCTGACCGCGCAGAGCCGCGTCGCCGACGCCGAGACGCAACGCGCCGATGCACAGGCCCGGCTGGAACAGGCCGAGGCCGCGTTCCGCCGCCTCTTCACCGAGATCCCGGCCAGCCTGCCGCCGCCCGTCAAGGCCCCGCCCCTGCCCGCGGGCGAGGCCGATGTGCTCGACCAAAGCCCGCGTTTGCGCGCCGTCAATGCAAGGCTCAAGGCCGCCGAGGCCGATCTTCTGGCCGCCCGCGCCCGCCGCAAACCGGGGGTGGAGCTGGGCGCAACCGGGCAGCAGGATTCGGGCGACACCGATGTGGCGTTCGACATCTCGCTCAATTATAGCCTCGACACGCGGGGAGAACGCCGCGCCGCCGTTGACGCCGCCGAGGCCCGCCTTGAGGCCGCACAGGCCGAACGCGATGCGCTTGCGCGCGAGGTGCGCGAGGCGCTGGCCTTTGTGCGCACCGATCAGACAGCGGGCGAGGCGCGGGTGATCGCCGCGCGTCAGGCCGTGGCCAGCAACGCCGCCAGCGTCGATGCCGCGCGCGAACAGTTCAGCATCGGTCGCCGCAGCATGGTGGATCTGCTGGATGCGCAGCGCGATTACGTGCGCGCCGAGGAAACGCTCATTCGCGCCGAGCTTGACCGCTTCCTCACCGATTACGCGGCGCTCGCGCTGACCGGCGACATCCTCGACGTGTTCGACATCACCCTGCCCGAGGTAGCGAAATGAGCACGCCCGACACCGCTCCCCGCGTCGTGCCGCTCGACCGCGAGGCGCGCAGCCGCCCCGACGAGACATCGCCGCTCGAGGCCTGCCTGTTGCACGCAGCTGCGTCGCTCGACCGTCCGATGACGCTGGCGGCGCTTCATGCGGTGCAAAGCTCCGATGCGACCGGCTCGCTTGGCGTGCGCGAGGCGATCACGGCGGCAGAGCGCGCGGGGATGCAGGCGGCGTTCGGCGCGCGCAAACTGCGCGATTTCGACAGCAGCCTCATCCCCGCGATCCTGTTGCTGGAGGGCGAGCGCGCGGTGGTCCTGCACGGCGTGGGCAAGGACGGGCAATTGGCCATTTACGATCCCCTTCTGGGCGAGGGGCTGGGCGAGATCGCCCGAGGTGATCTTGACGCGCTTTACACCGGCTATGCGATCCTGCTGCGCCGCGAGCATCGCGAGGACATCCTCGCCACTTCCGAGGGGCGGCGCGGTCATTGGTTCTGGTCTGCGCTGGCGGCCAATCGCTGGTCTTATACGCAGGTTTTGCTGGCCGCTGTTCTGGCCAACTTTCTTGGCCTCACCACCTCGATCTTCATCATGGTGGTCTATGACCGCGTGCTGCCCAACGAGGCGACCGAATCGCTTATTGCGCTCACCCTTGGCGTGGGCATCGCGCTACTCTTTGATTTCCTGATAAAAAACCTGCGCGCAGGTTTCATCGACCGCGCCGGGCAGCGCGCCGACATGGTGATGGGGCGGCGCATTTTCGACCAGCTTCTCGATATGCAGATGCGCGCGCGCAAGGGCTCTACCGGGGCGCTCGCCAGCACGCTGCGCGAGTTCGAGACGCTGCGCGATTTCTTTACCTCGGCCACGCTCGTGGCGGTGGTCGATCTGCCCTTCATCATGCTGTTCATCGGGGTGATCTGGCTGATCGGCGGCCCGCTTGCGCTTGTGCCCGCCATCGCGGTGCCGGTGGTTCTGATCGTGGGCCTTGCCGTGCAGCCGGTGCTGGCGCGGCTGGCCGAGCAGAGCTTCAAGGACGGGCAATCCAAACAGGGCGTGCTGGTGGAAACGGTGTCGGGGCTGGAAACGATCAAGGCCACCGGGGCCGCCCGCCGGATGCGCGCCCGCTGGGAAGACGCGATCTCGCGTCAATCCGAGCACGGGACGCGCGCGCGCGGCGTCACGCAACTGGCGATGAACGCCACCGCCTTTACCCAGCAGGTGGCGCAGGTGATGATCGTCTTTTACGGCGTCTTCCTGATTACCGCCGGAGAGGCCAGCATGGGCGCGCTGATTGCCAGCGTGATCCTGACCGGCCGCGCGCTGGCCCCGCTGGCGCAACTGGCGCAGACGCTCACCCGGCTCAATCAGGCGCGCAGTTCCTACCGCAGCCTTGATGCCCTGATGCGCGCCGACAGCGAACGCCCCGAGGGGCGGCACTGGATCAGCCGCCCGCGCCTTGATGGGCGTATCCGCTTTGACGATGTGCATTTCACCTATCCCGACCAGATGACCGCCGCGCTCAAGGGCGTCAGTTTCACCATCCAGCCCGGCGAAAAGGTGGCCATTCTTGGCCGGATCGGATCGGGCAAAAGCACGGTCGCGCGGCTTTTGCTGGGGCTTTATGCGCCGGACAAGGGCGCGGTGCTGGTGGATGATACCGATATTCGCCAGATTGATCCCGGCGATCTGCGGCGCAATATCGGCGCGGTGTTGCAGGATGTGTGGCTTTTTTCCGGCACGGTGCGTGAGAATATCGCCATCGGCGCGCGCCGCCCGCGCGATGCCGATATCCTCGAGGCCGCGCGCATCGCGGGCGTCGAGGATTTCGTGGCCAAGCACCCGTCGGGCTATGACCTGATGCTCGCCGAACGCGGCGAGGGGCTTTCTGGCGGGCAGAAACAGGCGATCACGCTGGCCCGCGCGCTGGTGGGGCAACCGCCGGTTTTGTTGCTGGATGAACCCACGAGCGCGATGGACGTGCAAAACGAGCGCGACGTGATCGCCCGCCTCAAGACCGAGGCGCAGGGGCGCACCCTCATCGTCATCACCCATCGCACCAGCCTGCTGGAGCTTGTGGACCGGGTCATCGTGATCGAGGACGGGCGCGTGGGCATGGATGGCGACAAGTCGATCCTCGCGCGTGCCGCGCGACAGGCCGCAGGGGGCAAGGATGGCGCGTGACCACGATCTTGACCGGCTGGCACGTGAAATGCGCGGGCGCTCGCCGCTGCGCGGCTCGATCCTGCTGTTCACCATTCTCGCCTTTCTGCTCATCGCCGTGATCTGGGCCGCCAATACCGAGATCGACGACGTGACCCGCGCCGAGGGGCGGATCGTGCCCTCGGCTTCGGTGCAGGTGATCGAGGCGGCGGAACCGGGAGTGCTGCAATCGCTGCATGTCAAGGAGGGGCAGGTTGTCGAGAAGGGCGACCTTTTGATGGAGTTGGACGGCACGCTGCTTGACAGCCAACTGGATCAGGAACAGCAGCGCGCCTTTGGCCTGATGGCCCGGATCGAGCGGTTGCAGGCGGAAATCGACGGCACCGATCTGGCCTTCAGCCCCGATCTGGCCGCGCGCGCGGCGGATGTGGTCAAGTCTGAGACCGCGCTCTATCGCGGGCGGCAGGCCGAATTGCAGGCAGAGATCGACATTCTCGAACGCCAGCGCTTGCAGCGGCAACAGGAATACGAGGAAGGGCTGGTGGATCGCCAGACCGCGCAGGAAACCCTCGCTGTGCTGACCGAGGAACGCGACATGATGACGCCGCTGGTCGAGCGGGGGATGGAACCTGCGACCACGCTTTTGACGCTGCGCCGGTCGGAGGCCGAATGGCGCGGTCGCGAGGTGCGCGCAGGTGCCTCGCTCACCCGGCTGCAATCGGCGCTCGATGAGATCGACGACCGCATCGCCGCGCAACGCAGCCGCCATCGCAGCGCGGCGCTGACCGATCTGGCCACCGCGACGGCGGAACTGGCGGCGCTCAAGCCCTCCCTGCCCGCGCTTGAGAACCGGGCCGCGCGCTCGCGGCTCTATGCGCCGGTGCGCGGCATCGTCAACCGCATCCACAAGCCCACCCTGGGCGCGATGGCACGCCCCGGCGAGCAACTGATCGAGATCGTGCCGCTTGATGATACGCTGCTGGTCGAGGCCTATGTGCGCCCCGACGACATCGCCTTTCTCCATCCCGGCCAGCCCGCCAAGGTGAAAATCACCGCCTATGATTCCTCGCGCTACGGCAGTCTCTCGGGCGAGATCGTGCGCATCGGTGCCGACACGATCACTCGGTCGGAACGCAGCGAAGAAGAGGTCTTCGTCGTGGAAATCCGCACCACCGACACGATCCTCGATGCCGATGGCGTCGAGGTGGAAATCATGCCCGGCATGGTCGCTCAGGCCGATATTCTCGCCGGGCGCAAGACCGTGCTCGACTACATCCTGCGCCCCGTGATCCGGGTCAAGGAGCGCGCCCTGCGCGACTGACGGGCGCGGGCAAAACCCTTGGAACCTGATGGCGGGACAGCATTCCGACTCGGGAGCCGATTCGGCGACCTGCCACGTTTTGCCCATTCCCGAAACCGGGGTGACGCGCGCCAAAAAGCGCGCGCCATGATGGCTGTGACAGATCAGGCCAGCCCGTAACGCGAAAACGGCAATTCGCGCACCGCTTTGCCGGTCGCCCGGCGAACGGCATTGGCCACGGCGGGGCCTATGGGCGGTGTGCCCGGCTCGCCTATGCCGGTCGGGGCCTCGGTCGATTGGACGATATGGACATCCACCTGCGGCATGTCGCTGATCCGCAGCGGTGTGTAGTCATAGAAGTTCGACTGGTTCACCTCGCCGTCGGTCAGGGTGATTTCCTCGCGCAGGATCGCCGAGAGCCCGTAGCCCAGACCGCCTTCGATCTGCGCCTCGATATTCGAGGGGTTGATCGGCACACCGCAATCGACACCGCAGGTCACACGCTCGACCTTGATCGTGCCGTCCTCGCGGATGCGAATATCGGCGATCTCGGCGACGTAGGAGCCAAAGCTTTTGTGCACCGCAATGCCCCGTGTCAGCCCGTCCGGCACCGCCCCGGCCTTTTCGACCGCCAGTTCCAGCACGCCGCGCGCGCGCGGATCGGTCAGGTAGCGCAGGCGAAATTCTACCGGATCAGCCCCCGCCGCCTCGGCCAACTCATCCATGATCGTCTCGACCACATAGGCCGTGTGCGTATGCCCGACCGAGCGCCACCACAGCACGGGAACCCCGACGCGCGGATGATGGACATCGACCGACCAGCCGGGGATGCTGTAGGGAGAATGCGCGCCAAGGCCTTCGACCGAGGAGGCATCGACGCCATCCTTGACCATGAACTGCTCGAACGCGGTGCCGATAGCGATACCCTGCCCGACCACGCGCTGCGTCCACGAGGTGATGTTGCCGTCCGCGTCAAGCGCGGCGCGCACGCGGTGCATGTGCATGGGCCGGTAATAGCCGCCGCGCACATCGTCCTCGCGCGTCCAGACCAGCTTGATCGGGCGGGCCTCGCCATGCGCCTCAAGCCATGCCTTGGCGATCATCGAAGCTTCGGCCACATAATGGCTGTCATAGATCGCACGACGCCCGAACGAGCCACCGCCCCAAAGGGTGTTGATCCTGACCGCCGTAGGGTCAATTCCAAGCCCTTGTGCCCCGATGGTCTGGTCCAGGGTCTGGATCTGCGATCCGGTCCAGAATGTCGCCTCACGCCCGTCAAAAAGAACGGTCACGTCGATCGGCTCCATCGGCGTATGCGCGAGATAGGGGAAGAAATAATCGGCTTCGATCACTTTCGCTTCTTCAGCCGGTGATGCGGCGGCCTCTTCGAAAACTGTGCCGTCCTGATCCAGAAGCGCGGCATATTCGGCGCGCAAGTCTTCCGTTCCCCGGTTTTCGGCCTGCGCGAAATCCCACTCGGCAGAGAGCGCGTCGCGGGCTTGTATCGCCTGCCAGGTTGAGTCTGCGATCACGGTGGCCCGGTCGGGCAGGCGGATCACGTCTATCACGCCGGGCATCAAACGCGCCTGCGCGTCATCCAGCCCGGCCAATACGCCGCCAAAGCGCGGGCTGCGCAGGCTGACGGCATAGGCCAGCCCGTCCAGTGCCACATCCATCCCGAACATGCCGATCGCACCTTTGGTCTTGCGCGCCACGTCCACACGGGGGAACGACTTGCCGATATAGACCCACTGATCCGGCGTCTTGAGCGTCACGCTGTCGGGCACGCTCTGCCCGGCTGCGGCTTCGGCCATATCGCCCAGGCTGGCCGTCCTTGACCCGTCAGTGATCTGGCCACCCGAAATCGTGATGCTGGACGGCGAAACGCCCCAGCGCTCGGCCGCCGCGGACACCAGCATGGCGCGCGCCGTGGCGCCTGCCTCGCGGTATTGCTGCCAGGAGTTGGCCATCGCAGTTGACCCGCCCGTGCCCTGCACACCCAAAAGAGTATTGGCATAGAGGCCGGTATTGGCGGGGGCGAATTCCGTTGTCACCTGTGCCGCATCCGCATCAAGCTCATCTGCCACCAGCGTGGCAAGCCCGGTGGCCGTTCCCTGCCCCTTGTCCAGATGCTTGACGATCACCACCACGGTGTTGTCGGGACGGATGTGCACGAAAGGCGTGGCCAGACCGTCTGTGCCAGCTTGTGCCGCCGCTGCGGTCGGCCGAAGCGCACCGCCCAGAATGAGGCCACCCGCCGCGCCTGCGCTCAATTTAAGAAAGCCCCGGCGCGTCGTGCCCGTTGGAGGGACGGCCTGTGAGATAATCCTGTTCAGCATGTCAGCCCTCCACAATTTCGGATGCGCGATGGATCGCCTTGCGGATCCGCGCATAGGTGGCACAGCGGCAAAGGTTGCCGTCCATTGCCGCGTCAATGTCTTCGTCGGTTGGCTTGGGCGTGTCCCGCAACAACGCCGCTGCCGACAGGATCTGACCTGACTGGCAATAGCCGCACTGTGGCACTTCCAACTCGACCCAGGCCGCACGAATAGCCTCGGTGATCGCGTCTTGCGCGCCCTCGATCGTCGTCACAGTGGCACCGTCAATGTCGCCCAGATAGGTCTGGCAAGAGCGCACAGGCGCACCATCCACATTCACCACACATGCGCCGCAGGACGCGACACCGCAGCCGAATTTGGTGCCCGTCAGGCCCAGCTCATCGCGCAGAGCCCACAACAAGGGTGTATCGGCACTTGCCGCAATCTCGCGCGGCTCACCGTTCACAGTCAGTTTGATCATCTTGCGAGTATCCTTTTCTTCAGCCAAGGTTCGGGGCAGTGGATGCAAAAACGTCATCCGCGCTCACTTTGTCCCACCAGCCCTGCATACCGTCGAGCGACAGGATCGCAGCGCCGTCCTCTGTCATGGCTGCATAGGCCACAAGCGGGCCGAGCAGATAATCGGCATAGCCGGGCGCATCTCCGGCCAGAAACGGCGCGTCACCCTTGTTTTCCATGACAAGACGGATCAGCTTCTTGGCCTGATCGAGGCTGGATTGCCGCATCTCCTCATTCTTGCCACCTACCAGGTCGGGAAACAGATGATAGGCCACGAATCCGATGATCGCGCCGTAGCCATAATTGTTGATCAACGCCGCATTTTCTTCTGCCTTCGCGCGCTGTTTGGCATCCTTGGGGAACACCGAAGGTTCGGGATTGCGCGCCTCCAGGTAACGGACGATGGCATCGGTTTCGCGCAGGCGCATCCCGTCGATATCGAGCACCGGCACCTTGCCGAAGGGATGGCGTTCAAGATGCTCGGGCTTTTGGGTTTCGCCTTCCAGAACGTTGACGGGCACCTGATCGTAAGCCACGCCCTTGCGCGCCAGCACACAGCGCACCGTGCGCACATAGGTCGAGCCATCAAAGCCGAAGAGAGTCGTCTGGGTCATTTTGTCCTCGTTGGTTTCATTTGATGCAAGATGAGAGAGCCGTGTTCGGTGTGGAACCACCCGAAAACTGGTCGAGATCGGCGCAGAGGAGATCGACAAGCCCGCGCGCGGCGGCGCGCAGCCCCTCCGCAGCATCCTGGCCAAGCCTGTCACCGATCCGTTTGGACAGAGCCGCAGGCACCTCTGCCGCGCGGGTTCGCAGAGCCTCGCCCTCAGCAGTCAGATGCACCACAACGCATCTTTCGTCTGTCCCGTCGCGGGTGCGGGTGAGCAGCCCGAGTTTCTGCATCCGCTTCAGCATCGGGGTCATCGTGCCGCTGTCGATATAAAGCCGCCGCGCAAGGGTGCCAACATGAACCGGCCCCTCGTTCCACAGGACAAGCATGACCAGATATTGCGAATATGTCAGTCCGAGCGGTGCCAGAAGTGGACGGTAAACGCGCCCCAACAGATTGGACGCGGCGTAGAGCGGAAAGCACAGCTGATTGTCCAGAGAAAGAAGACCGGACGGGTCGCCTGTGTGATCGCCTGTCTCAATCTCACCCATCGTCACAGGCTCCGTTGGGCCGCGGGCGGGCAAGCCGCAATCTGCCGGAGACGCGAAGAACCTGTAACGGGCGTCGCCTTGCCGGGGGCGGTTATTCCTCTCAATGCAACAGCCTTCTTCATCAGTCCCCCGTGAAAAGTTGCGGTCCATATCCGGCCTTGTTGACAGATAGGGTAACGAATTTACTTGGCAAGCAAATATTTCGGGAACTAAAGATCAAGATGCAGTTGATCCACTGCTCCGTCCGATTTGCTCATAGCCGCTCTCGCACCGGCCGGATGGCACGCGGACAAGCAAATAACCTTGTCATCACAAGAGCCGCGCCTAGTTACTGGCGACAAAGACAATCAACCAGACAAAAGCCCTTGCCGGGTGCGTGAGGGCTGAAAGGATTGTAAGCCGTGGAACTTAATGCTGATTTCTCGCAACGGGTCGTTGTTCATTCGGACAGGATCGGCTGGCAGCCCTCGCCGATGGCGGGCGTGGACAGGCGCATGCTGGACCGGATCGGCGATGAGGTGGCGCGGGCCACGACCATCGTGCGCTATGCGCCGGGCAGCCAGTTTTCTGCGCACACCCACACCGGCGGCGAGGAATTTATCGTGCTGGACGGTGTTTTTCAGGACGAGCATGGCGATTATCCTGCGGGGACCTGTGTGCGCAATCCTCCCACGACCTCGCACAGGCCGGGATCGGAGGCGGGATGCACGATCTTCGTGAAGCTGTGGCAGTTCGACCTGGCCGACCGCACCCAGTTCCACAAGAATATGGAGGCCGGGCTTGGTGACGCAAAAGATGGCGTTGCAACGGCACTCCTGCACCGGGACACACGCGAAACGGTGACCTACAGCAAGCTCGAGGCAGGTGCGGTCCTGACCTCGCAGGCAGAAGGCGGAACAGAGATTCTGGTCATCGACGGTTCGGTCGCGATAGACGATGATATCCTCGAACGGCACGCCTGGCTGCGCTTGCCCGATGGTGCGCCTCTGACGGCCAAAGCGGGCCATCAGGGGGCCAGGATCTGGATGAAAACAGGTCATCTGCGTCATGCCAAGGCCCCTGTGATCTGAACGCCGCAATCAAATCTTAGAGCCTTTCGGGCACTGAAACGTTGGCCAGTCTTACACAAGGGCGGGCGCAGATCATATCTGATCTGTATGCCCCGCCGGGGGCAATTTGAACCATGTATACCCAAACCCTTATCATCGGCGGCGGACTTTCGGGATTGAGCCTTGCTGCAAGGCTTGCCGCCGAAGGCCGCGATTTCCGTCTGGTCGAGGCCCGGGACAGATGGGGCGGGCGTATCCTCACGCAACGGTCTGGTGAGGGTGCCTTTGACCTCGGCCCGTCATGGTTCTGGCCCGGCCAACCGCGTATGGCCGCGCTTGTCGACCGGTTGGGGCTGACACGATTTGATCAGGTCTATGAGGGTGATCTCATCTTTGAAGATCAGACAGGTCATGTCCAGCGCGGGCGAGGCTTCGCCTCGATGCAGGGGTCCTGGCGGGTGCGCGGCGGGCTTGGCCGTCTGATCGAGGCGTTGCTGGGCGACATTCCGCAGGACAGGCTGCATTCGTCAACACCTGTCGAGACGCTGCACAAGACCGCAACCGGTATCACGGCCCGCGCGCATATGGATACGGAAATCGAGGCGCAGCAGGTTGTCCTCGCCTTGCCCCCGCGCATCGCTGCGCGGCTGTCCTGTTTTCCGGCGCTTCCGGACCATGTGATCGCCACGATGGAGCGCGTTCCGACATGGATGGCCGGGCAGGCGAAAGCCGTCGCCATTTACGATCGGCCTTTCTGGCGCGAAGCCGGGTTGTCAGGGGATGCAATGAGCCGCTTTGGCCCGATGGTCGAATGTCACGATGCAAGCCCGGCCGAAGGCGGGCCCTATGCCATATTCGGCTTTATCGGCGTATCCCCGGCAAACAGGCATGATGAAAAGGCCCTTCGCGAGCAGATCTGCGCGCAGTTGTCCCGGCTCTTTGGCCCCGAAGCATCCGAGCCAAAGAACCTTTTTCTCAAGGACTGGGCGGCCGATCCGTTCACGGCAACCGAGCTTGATCATCGGCCTGTTCATGCGCACCCCGACTACGGTCTCCCGCACGTTCTGTCCCGGCTCTGGGGTAATGCGTTGATCCTCTCCGGCACCGAGGTCGCACCGACATTCGGCGGCTTTCTCGAAGGCGCGCTTGAGGCCGCGGAACGCGCCTATGTCACACTCAATCGAAACGGCGATTGAGTGTGACATGACGGCGTTCACCAGTGCAGTGCCGCACTGGTGAACGCCGCTGCGCACGCAGCATGATTTCGGATCAGCCTGCCACCTCTGCGCTCTCCTCTGCCATGTCTTGTTTCGGAGGCGTGATCCGGAAAAAGAGCGCATAAAGCACCGGAACGGCGATCAGCGTCAGAATCGAGGCGAAGGCAAGGCCGCCCATGATTGTGACTGCCATTGACGCAAAAAACGCATCAGGCAAGAGCGGAATCATCCCGAAAATCGTTGTCCCCGCTGCAAGCACAACAGGGCGCAGACGGCTGACCGAGCCATCAACGATTGCTTTATAATCGGGCACCCCGTCCGCGCGCTGAAGGTCGATTTCTTCGACGAGAACAATGGCGTTCTTCATCAGCATCCCCGAAAGCGACAGGAACCCGAGAAGTGCCGTGAAGGTGAAGGGCAGGCCCGTAAACAAGAGGCCCAGAACCATACCCGTCACCGACATCGGCACAACCAGCCACAGGATCAGCGGTTGCCGGACCTTGTTGAACATCAGGATCGAGATTGTCAGCATGACCAGAAAGCCCAGGGGAAGCTGCTTGCCGAGACTTTCCTGCGCATCTCCGGCGCTTTCGAATTCGCCACCCCATTCCATCGTATAACCGTCAGGAAGCGGAATCGCCTCGATATCGGCCCGAACACTGCGAAAGGCTTCGTCTGCTGTCAAATCACCGCGAGAACCTCCGAGGGCCGTGATGGTTCGCTCCCGGTCGCGCCGGTGAATGAGCGCCTCGACAAGGCGCGTTTCGAAACTTTCCACAAGATTGGCCATTGGAACGTAAGACCCGGCCCCGTCGGACCACACAGACAGATCACGAAGGCGGTCAACGCCATCGCGTTCGCTCTCGGGGAGGCGGAGATGGATCGGGATCACCTCGTCGTCCTCGCGCAATTCACCAACGCGCAAACCGGATGTCCCGTAGCGGATCGTGTCCGCGATCGCTCCGCGCGTTGCACCGGCCACACGCATCCGCGACTCATTGACGATAGGTTCGACAAGAATCTCCCGCTGGCGCCAATCGGTGCGCGGATTGGTAATCGTTCCGGCATCCTCGTAAATCCGCACGGCGTCATCCGCAAGCTGGCGCAAGATGACCGGATCAGGCCCCGAAAAACGAACCGCCACATCGGCACCGGCAGGCGGTCCGAACACGATTTCTTCGACGCGGATAAGAGCATGGGGGAATTCGGTGGGCAAATCCCTGTTCAGACGCGTTGCGATGGCTGGAATGGCCTCGGCATTGTCGACCCGCACAATAAGCTGGCCGTAACTGGCATCTGCCTGCTCGGGATTGTAGGTCAGCATGAAGCGGCTTGCGCCACGCCCCACAAGCGTTGTCACATCCGTCACGTTGTCCTCGGCCAGAAGCATTTGCTCGAGCCGCCTCATTTCCTCATCGGTAACGTTGATATCTGTCCCCTGTGGCATCTGGACCTCGACGTAGAAGAGCGGCGTGTTCGATGCCGGGAAAAAGGCCTGCTTGACCTGCCCGAAGGCCATCACGGACCAGACGGTAATACCCACGATTGCAAGCACGACAATGACCCTGGACCGCAAAGCCAGCCAGAGGAAACTGCGGTAGACGCCATAGAACGCCCCTTTGTAGGGATCGTCCGAGATCTCTTTCGGCGCGCGAAGCAGCAGCTTGCCGAGATAGGGCGTGACGGAAACGGCGAGCGCCCAACTCATCAACAGCGAGATCGCGATGACCGCAAAAAGCGAGAACAGGAATTCGCCGGTCGCATCAGGCGACAAGCCGATACCAGAAAAAGCCATGATCCCGATCACGGTCGCGCCCAGCAAGGGGATCGACGTGGCGGTTTCGGTCTCTGCCGCCGCGTCTTCCGCCTTCTTTCCGCGCGCCATCCCGATGACCATGCCCTCGGTGATGACGATGGCGTTATCGACAAGCATTCCCATGGCGATGATCAGCGCGCCAAGACTGATCCGTTCCATCTGTATGCCAAAGATCGACATGAAGAACAGCGTCGAAAAGACGGTCAGCCCGAGGGTAATCCCCACCACCAGGCCCGCGCGCCAGCCCATGGTCAGCATCAGCGCGGCGACCACGATACCGACCGACTGTGCGAGACTGACCAGAAAGCTTGAAACGGCCTCGTCCACGACGGCGTGCTGTTCGTAGATCGGAATGACCTCCACTCCGTCCGGCAACGCGGCCTTGAGCTGCTCCAGACGGGCGGAAACCGCCTTGCCGACCTCGACCACGTTTCGGTCTGTCAGTGCCGACACGCCCAGCGTAAAGGCCGGGGTTCCGTTCTGGCGAATGACCTGGCTGGGCTGTTCCGCCCTGTCGCGTGTCACCCGGGCGATGTCTTGGACAGCAATCTGGCCAACCTCTCCTGCCACGCCGAGCCGAAGCGCCTCGATCCCCTCGGGGCTGACATAGCCCGGCGGAACCGACAGGCCGATCCTTGCGGGCCCCTCGGTAATCTCGCCGTTTTCGAATACCTGATTTTCGTCGGCGAGAAGGCTCAGGATCTGGTTCGGCGGAAAGCCCAGTCCGGTAAGGCGTGAAGACGGGACCGAAATGTTGATGACCTCTTCGGCGAGACCCTGAACCTCGACCTTGGCAACGCCATCGACAGTGACCAGCCCTCGCCGCAGTTTCGTAGCCAGATCGCGCTGCTCCACCGGGCTCAAACCTTCGGTCGTCACCGCATAGAACATGCCGTAAACGTCGCCGAAATCATCGTTGATGATGGGTGGGCGCGCCCCTGCGGGAAGCTCCCCCGCAATGTCGCTGATGCGGCGGCGCATCTCGTCCCAGACCTGCGGGATCTCATCCGGGCCATAGGTCATCTCGATTTCAACGGTGATCTGGGCCATGCCCGGCATGGACTTTGATTCAACCCGGTCAAGCTGTTTCATCTGCTGCAATGCGTCTTCGACGACGTCGGCGACCTCCCCTTCAACCTCCAGGGCCGTGGCACCCGGGTAAGGCACGAAGACAAGGGCCGTTTTGAGGGTAAAGCTGGGGTCTTCGAGGCGGCCAACCGTATTCAGCCCCCAATAGCCACCGACAACGCAGAAGATGATGACAAGCCAAGCCGCCACAGGACGGTTGATGCTCGCACGTGAGATACTGAATGCCATGGGTGTATACGTGTCCTTCAGAATGCGGGATCAGAGGCCGGAAACAGTCACTGACTGATTGTCTCTGAGCCGCCACCAACCGCCGGAAACGACCAACTCGTCGCCTTCCAGTCCTTCCACAACGACGATCTCGTCATCGACCGGAAGTCCCAGCCGGACCGTCCTGCGCGTGACCTGGCCGGATGCTTCATCATAGACCCAGACGGAGGGAGCGGTTCGGCTCGTCGTGTCCACCGCCGAAACCGGAACAATGACGGATTGTCGGCGATTCTCCGCAGTTGTGATCGCGATACGCACATCCGCCGTCATTCCGGGCAAGAGGCGCGGATCGACATCACCTGTGATCGCAAATTCCACATCGTAGGTCTGCGCAGTCGCATCGGCATCGGTCGCGAACGAGCGCAGGACGAGCGGCGCGGTGTAGCCCGGCACTGCGGAAAAAGTCGCGTCGATATCGAACGCGTCAGGCGACGACCGTGCAATCGCCGCAAGTTCTTCCGGCAGGGAAATCATGATCCGCATCTCGCTGACATCCTGCAGGCGCGCCACTGGCGCGGCCGAGGTAACGTTGACGTATTCCTCGACGAAGGTGCGCGCGACGATCGCATCGAAAGGCGCTACGATCCGGGTCTGTGACAGCTGCCGCTGGGCCTCGCGAAGCGCGACGTCTGCTTCTGCGAACTGGGCGCGCGCCGTATCGAGGCGCGAATCGGCTGCGACCCCACGCTCGGCGAGACTTGCCGCGCGCTCAAACTCGGATTTCGCAAGGTCAAAGGACGCCTGAGCCCGATCTACGGCAAGATTGAAATCGGCTTGATCGAGTTCCGCAATCATGTCGCCCTCGCGAATTCTGTCGCCCGCCTCGACAGCGATGGAAAAAATCTGTCCGGCGACCTGAAAAGCAATGTCCACCGTGCGGGCCGGTTCGACCCGGCCGGCTACGGCGCGGGATTGATCCACCACGCGGCTGGCCGCACGGGTCACTTCGACCGTGACCGGTTGATCGTATTCGGCAGTTTTCCTTGCGTCTGCCCCGGATTCCCCGCCATCCGTTTCCGTCTGGGCGAATACATCCGTCAGAGACCCAGGAAGGAACGGAACAACCAAGGCCGCGGCGGCTGCCAGCACAATGACCGAAGCGATCCGTTTCCACCGTCGGTTCTTTTCATTAGAGTTCATCAATCATTGTCCTTAGTCGTTCGATGACACGTTCTGTAATATCCGCGCCTCCGTCCGGAAGGCTCAGAAGCCTTTGGAACCGCAGCCCCTGGATCGCCAGGAAAGCAATCATGGCGGCCGGGGCGTCGTTCGTATCGGCCAGGATACGCTCAAGGTCGCCGGTCAGTTCAGTCCGCAGCGGATCGAGCAGCGGCGGATCCGATGCGGCGGCGGCGAGTATTGCCATGGACAGGTCATCCCCCACGTCTTTGGGCTGCAAAACTGTCTCCAGGTGCCCGCACAGGGTGCGCGCCGGATGACGCTCCGGCACTTTTTCGAAGAATTCCCGGTGCGCGGCGAGCATCTGATCCAAAAGCCCGGAAAGCAAAGCCCTCTTCGTCGGAAAGTTGTAAAGTACGCCGCCCTTGCTTAGGCCCGATTCTTTTGCGACTGCCTCGATCGTTATGTTTCCGGCGCCCTCACGCACAGCGATAGTGCGCGCCGCCTCGAGAATTCTCGCAGACGCGTTTCTGGATCCCGCTGGCTGGCTTCGGTCATTCACAACTATACCGTCCGGTCGGCCTGGATTTCGATTGGAGGTAGTGCCCGCCTGCCTGAAGGTCAAGGGTTTGGTCATGTCCCTCCAAAACAGGGCGCTGCCGCGTTCGAAAAACCAGGTCGATACGGGCTTTGGCACCTTTGCGCCAAAGTACGCCACGTGTCAAAACATAGCCCGTGTCCTGCGCAAGAATGCTCACCCTTTGACTATCCGTCTTGATCAAGACGGATACTCAAAGCTTGATCACCCGCGCATTTGCCGGGTTGGCACATTCAGACAGTCCTCAATTCATCGTCTGCGAAAACACCCTCATCCTTCCATCGTTCCGCGATATGTCCCAGTGTGTCCAGAACGCCTCGCAGATCGTTGCCACGCGACGTCAAGCCATAGGTGACTGCGGGCGGAATTGTCTCCGCCTGTTCGCGCCAGATGACCCCGGCACCTTGAAGCATCCGCAGGCGTTCGGTCAGCATCCGGGTCGATATTCCGGGCACGGCACGTTTCAGCGCACCGAACCTTTGCGGCCCCTGATCGCTCAGGACCCAGATGATATAGGTCGTCCAAGGCCCCATGAGCAGACGCAGGATCGAGTCCATCGGGCATTGTGGCGGGGTCTTGGGCATCGGGGGCTCACGCGTCTCAAGATGGGTTACTTTATGGGTTACTTTTCGGTGCCTACTTTAATAGGCACCATGGATCAACCATTCCGTAATTGTCACACGGCACCCGGAGATGTCCTGCAAACCCGTACGGACAGGTAGAGATCACCCGCATGCCAACCGTTTCATTCCGCACGGGGGCGGCGGGCATGATCCCTTCAACTGCGGTCATGGTCCACGCGCCAGGGGAGAAAACGGAAATCGACACCGTTCTGGGGCTTTTGCGCTTGTCTTGTGAGTTTGCGTGCGGGAAACCCGGGCGGGTCGACAACGTCGTTCTCGAGCGGGATGACCCGAACAGCATCGGTTGCGGGCACAGGAAAGTTCCAAGGCAGGGCCGAAGGGCAAGACCTGTCCAATCGCCCGAGACGGGCCGATTGACGCGTTTACAAGATCGCAAGCATGGTGTTTAGTTTCGAAATCTTCGACCGATCAACAACTTCGCGAAAATCCGTCTCACAACAGCAATCGGGCACGACATGAAAAACACCAGATACCTTATCTTCGCAGCGATTGTCCTGGCCGCGGCGGTATTGGGTTTCCTGGCCTGGCAGGGCAGCGGCAATGGCGCGGTCCCCGAGGGGTTCGCGCGCGGCAACGGGCGCGTCGAAGCGGTCGAGATCGATGTGGCCTCGAAGCTTCCCGGACGGATCGAAACGATTCTGGTGCGGGAGGGCGAGCTCGTCGAGAAGGGGCAACCGCTGGCCGAGCTTGACACGCGTCAGTTGAAAGCCAACCGCCGTCAGGCCGAGGCGGAACTGCGCCGTGCCGAAATCGCGGTCGAGAACGCCCGGCTGATGATCCAGCAGCGTCAGGCCGAAGTGCGCGCGGCCGAGGCGGTTCTGGCGCAGCAGGAATCGGCCCTCGATGCCGCGCAGCGCCAGTTCGCCCGCTCAAAGGCGCTGGCGGGAAACAGTATCGCGTCGGAGCGGCAACTCGATATCGACCGCTCGAACGCGCTTGGCGCCGAGGCCGCGGTCGCCTCGGCCGAGGCGCGGCTTGCGGCGGCGCGGATCGGCGTGACCTCAGCCGAAGCGGCAGTGATCGGGGCCGAAGCGGCGGTGGCGGCGGCAACGGCGACGATCGAGGCGCTCGACGTGCAGATCGAGGACAGCACGCTGAAAGCGCCCCGGCCCGGACGGGTGCAATACATCGTTGCACAGGCGGGCGAAGTGTTGGGCGCGGGCGGGCGCGTGATCAACATGATCGATCTCAACGACGTGTATATGACGTTCTTCCTGCAAACCGCTGCGGCGGGACGTGCCGGACTGGGGACCGACGCCCGCCTTATCCTCGACGCGGCACCGGACATCGTGATCCCCGCCAAGGTCTCCTTCGTGTCGGACGTTGCACAATTCACCCCGAAAACGGTCGAGACCGAGATCGAACGCGAGAAGCTGATGTTCCGGGTCCGCGCCCGGATCGCGCCGGAGCTGCTGGAGAGGTATCTTGATTACATCAAGACCGGTCTGCCCGGCGTTGCCTGGGTTCGGCTTGATCCCGCGCTACCCTGGCCGGAGGTTGCTGACGGCAGGGTGTTGGAATGACGCATTCCCGGTCGGTGGTGCGGGCAGAGGGGCTCTCGCTTCTCTACGGCAAGGTCCGGGCGCTTGACGCGATCTCGGTCGACCTGCCGGCGGGCTGCATCGTCGGCCTGATCGGACCCGACGGGGTGGGCAAATCCAGCCTTCTGGCACTGATCGCCGGAGCGAGGAAGATGCAGGAAGGCCAACTCGATGTTCTGGAGGGCGACATGCGTCGCGCGGGCCACCGTGCCCGGATCTGCCCGCAGATCGCCTATATGCCGCAGGGGCTGGGGCGCAATCTGTATCCCACGCTGTCCGTGCGCGAGAATGTGGACTTCTTCGGGCGGCTGTTCGGCGAGGGCCGGGGCGAGCGCGACAGGCGGATTGCCGATCTGCTGGAGGCGACCGGTCTCGCGCCCTTTGCCGACCGCCCGGCAGCCAAGCTCTCGGGCGGCATGAAACAGAAGCTGGGCCTGTGCTGCGCGC